>JAJDDA010000044.1 GCA_029260535.1 Phycisphaerales bacterium
CCAGGCGACGGCCGCTACATCGTGGGGTACAACGCCTCGGACAACGGCGACGGCACCTGGCACTACGAGTACGGCGTGTACAACCTCACCTCCGAGGATGCCTGCAACAACTTCACCATCCCGGTTGCTGACGGCATCGCGGTCACCAACATCAGCTTCTACGACGTGGACTGCCACTCCGGCGAGCCCTACGACAACACCGACTGGACCGGCGTCCGCACGACCAGCACCGTCTCCTGGTCTGCGCCCGCAGGCTCGGCGTCGACCAACAACGCCATCCGCTGGGGTACGATGTACAACTTCGGTTTCGATGCTGACATCGACCCGCTCGATGCGACCATCAGCCTCGGCCAGAACAGCGGTGGCTCGACCCCGTCGTTCACCGTCTCCGCTCCGGACCCTGCGGGCGCGACCCCGCCGTGCCCGGGCGACATCAACAATGACGGCACTGTTGACACCGCCGACCTCGGCGCTCTGATCGCCGTCTTCGGAACGATGAACAACCACATCGATATCAACGGTGACAGCATCGTTGACACCGCTGACCTCGGCATTCTCATCGCGAACTTCGGTCCCTGCCCGATGTAAGCCGAATGATTCAATTGATGCTTCAGGGCCCGATCTTCGGATCGGGCCCTTTTTCATGCGCCGCATTCTCAGGCTTTGCCGGAGCCGTGCCGATCGCGCCACACCGTCACCGCTTCCGGCTCGCGTGGGTAGATCGGTAGCGCCAGCACCGGGTCCACCGCTTCATGGAATCTCGATGCGACCAGCACCGATTCCGCGCTGGGCTTTGGCGCGACAACCTCAACACTGTGATCCGTTGCCCAATCGAGGAATGACCCGGGGATGTGGGAATCCGTGATCATCGCCTCGATCGAATCGGCCCAGCCGGATTCGGAGATGCTTGCCGCGGTCATCACGCCGCTGGCGATCGGGATCGGCCAGGAACCGGTGTCCCACGCACAGGGCGCTGTAACGGCGCACCACGCGGAATCCCGCTTACCGGCGAGCGTGACCGCGATGACCCCGAGGTCACCCCGGTCTTTCCGGATCGCTCGCGCGATCGACTCATCGGTTGGGACCACGACGACAGGAGCGCCGATTGCCTCCGCGATGGCCTTCGCCGTCGTCACCGCGATCCGCACCGACGTGAACCCGCCGGGGCCTCCGGATACGGCGATGCGATCCAGCGTTGATGGCGCGGTGGATGTTTGCTTGAGCAGGCGGTCGATGGTCGAGGCCAACGCATCGTCCCGGGGTGAATCGGCGGTGATTGGCTCAACACCAAACAGGCGCACACCGTTCTCATCAAGCCAACCGATCGCCACCTCGCCGGATTGGGAATCATCCGGCCAGTGCGACGGGTTGCTCATCTCGATCGCGAGCGTCAGGTTGCCGGGTTCCGCGTTGGGCATGCCCCGAGTGTAGCCGTGTATCCGGCCTTTTCAGCGCTGGGTGATCAACTCGCGGATGCGTTCGAGCCGTTTCGTGTGCACCTTGCGCCCCGGTTCGAGATCGACCAGCGCCGCGATGTGCCGTTCAGCTGTGGCGAGGTCGCCGCTCTGGATCGCGATTGTTGCGGCAAGCTCCCGGTGGCCGGCGTCGAAGGGCGCGATCTGTGTCGCACGCTCGGACTTGGTTTTCGCTTTGTCCCACTGCTTCTGAGCCGCGTAGAGCCGGGCAAGCTCGACCGCGTACGCCGGGGAGTACTGCTCCCTGATGTCGAGGTATTCCAGGTGCGGGATCGCTCCGAACCGATCGCTGATCGCCTCACCGCTGAGGTACAGCCTCGCGAGCTGGCGGTGGGGCTCAGGGTCGATGGGGCTTGCGATGGCGTACCGCTCGAGCAGCGGCGCGTTGGCGTCGGTTGCCAGATCATTGCTCTCGTGCAGCGCGTGCGCGACCTTGATCGCGAGCAGTTCTGTGTGATCAGGGTGCGCATCGAGCCACTGGTCCACGCGCTCTTCGGTGACCGGGACCAATTCCAGTCCGTCGATCGCGCCACCGCCAATACCGGCGATCGATCGAGCCGCGACCAGCGCCGCGTCTTCGAGGATCGCCTCGGCGCGCTCCGCGGCGCCTTCGGCTGCGAGCGTGGCCTCGATGCGCAGGTCCTCGATCGACGGCTCGCTGATCACGCCCCATGATTTCGCGTCTTCCCAAGCCCACTCTTTGAACCGCTCGAAGAACTCGCCTTGGGTACTTCCCAACACGCTCCGCATCGCGGCGTCTTCTCGCAATCCCTGCGCGTAGAGATCCATCAGGTCCAGCGGCGCACGCTCGCCCCACTGGTCGATGATGAACTGGTACATCCAGTGCCCCTGCGCGTACGCCTGGCTCCGGTCGGTGGGTTTCTCGGGGCGCACGAACGCGATGTTGATCTCCCGCATGTCGAAGAGCGATTCGCCCTTGAGCGCGGTCGCGAGCAGCATCGCGGCGCCCTCGTCGCGCGGCGCCAATTCAAGATTGACCGCAGCCGCCTCGGTGAACCAGTGCGGGATGCGGTTGCGCGTCCGCGAGAGCGTCACCGTGTGGACGTACTCGTGCCGGAGCACGCGGACCCAGTCGTACTCGCCCTTGTGCTCGGGGCCGATCTTGGGCGCCTCCATCGCGATGACCGAGCCGGTCGCCGCGGCGATGGTGTGGATCGCCGGCATCCCGGTGATGCGCACCGAGAACCAGCGGTGGTTCGGCATCAGTTCGATGACTGTTTTGACCGGGGGCTCGTGATCGATCGCCGCAGCGACGATCTCGTGGTTGCGCTCAAGGGGCGCGAGCATCTCGCGCGCCATCACCCTGTCAACACCCGGCTTGAACCGGACGATGAAGTGCTCGCTCTCGACGGTGTCGTATGTCAGGAGCTCTTCGATCAGTTCCAGACTGTTGGCGGCGCGGTTGTTGAAAGGATCGAGCTCGGCGACCTGGCGCAGCGCATCGAGCGCCCGCAGGTCCCTGCCCGATTGCAGTTCGAGCAAGCCCAGCTCGATCAACGGCGCTGGCCAGTTGGGGCGCCTTGCCGCGGCGCGTTCGAGGTAGTCGGCGGATTCGGCGTACTGCCTGCTCTCAGAGAGCGCCGCGCCGACTTCGAAGAGCGCCTGGGGCGATCCCGGCGAGAGCCGATCAAATTCCGTCAGGAGTTTCTCCGCCGCACCGAACCTGTACCGCACCGCCTCGATCGCGCACCGCAGCGCGAGCGCCTCGCGCATCGTCGGGAACCGATCCAGCGTCGGCGCGAGCAGTTCTTCGGCGAGGTCCGGGTCGTTCTGCCTGAGCATCGCACGCGCCAGGATGATCCCGGAATACGGCGATGCGGATTCCTGATCACCGGTGACGCGCTGCGCCACCGCATCGAGCCGGGTCGCGATCTGCTCGGCGGTGTCGAAATCGAACGACCGAACCGCGACCATCCCGCGCAGCGCCAACGCCTCGGCGCAGGCCGGGTTCATCATCAGCGCCTGCTTGATCGCGCCGAGCGCATCGGACGTGCTGTCCTTGTCGAGCAGCAGCTTCGCCTCGACGAGCGACGCCGGCCAGTAGAGCCTGTCCATGTCGTCGCGCGCCGACGCGAGCAGCTCGAGCATCCGGCGGTAATCCTGCGCCGGTCGGCCCTGGATGTTCGCCCGCACGACGAACGAGATCACGCCGTCGACCAGCTCGGACGCGGATTCCGCCCTAAAACGCAGGAGCGAATCGGAGATCGCGGCGACCTCACGCTCGGCGTTGTCGGTCTCGCCCAGCGCGTCGAAGGCCTCCGCCCTGATCCGGTGACCCGCGATCGAATCGTTGTTTTCGAGAATGCTGATCGCCTCGCGCAGCTCCCCGCGGAGCCTCGCGGCGTCGGCGCGCAGGAGCGGATCGACACCCGGATCGCTCAGCGAGGCGTCGTCCCAGACCCCGGCGACCAGCGCCGCTCGCGCCTTGCGGTTCACGTCGTCCAGATCGGATTCCAGCCAGACGCCGTGGAAGACGCGAAGGTTGGAGCGTTCCTCATCGGTCAGGTAGGGCGCTTCGATGGCGCGCAGCACGGGCTCGGCGAGGTTGGGTGTCAACTCCGCAGGGACCATCTCCGGCTCGTTGATCGCCTTCGCGTGGTCGTGCTGCGCAAGCGATGGCGCTGCGCACGCCAGGGCGCTCATCATCACCGCGCACGTGGTTGTGATCCGGTTCATGCCTGGCATCAAGGGGTCCTCCGATCGGGCTCGGGGAGCGGCTCGATCTGCACCTGCCAGTTCTCAGCCGCGGGTGGTTCTGAAACATCGAACGCGCGCTCGGGGAGCCTGACATTCGTTTTGACTTTGATCATCTGCACGTACGAGATATCGCCGGATCGTGAGAGCGTGCGCGCCATCCGGGGGAGCAGGCGTTTGTCGCCCCCTTTGGAATACCAGATGCGGATCTCTTTGAATTTTTCGTCCCTGCCCTGCGCGTTGCGGGGAGTCAGGACGAGCTGCCAGGTGTCGAGGACGAACCGTGCCCGTGCATCATCTTCTGGACCGAAAGGTTCGTTGGCCGGAGCGAGCTTGGCGTTGTACCGCGCCAGCACCTCGTCCGTCTTCTGACCGATCGGGATCGGCATCGGGCCTTCGCCGATCGCGAGCGGATCAAACTTTGCGCCCTCCCCGGCGATCTCTCGCTTGACGAACTGCTTGCGAACCGGGTGCATCTCGACGAGCCATTGCCCGTCGAAGATCCACGTCTCGGGATCGATCTCTTTCCGCCCACCGATCTGGAGTGAGTTGAAATTGATCTCGAACGCCCGCTTCGCGGCCTCGTTGCCGTTCGCTCTGGTCGTCCGGAACTTCAGGTCGCCCTGCCGGCGGTGCACATCGCCCTGGAGTTTGAAGAACTTGTCGTACTGGATGTCGGCGGTCAGCGTGTCGATCCCGGCGTCGGCCTGTTCGAGGGCGTCAAGGAGCGCCTTGGCCGATTCGAAATCATCTGGCTTCTCGCCCGCGGCAGCGGCGGTGACCAGCAGGCCACCGGTCAGGAGCATCGCCAGGGCGAGAAATGCGAGCCGCGTCCGTTTTATTGAAGTCCTCATGCAAGCACTATCGGTCATTTTGGGTCGCTCTCCGGGAAGGTCGGCGGAAGGAATTACTCACGGATCAGCCAGATCCATCCACTCCAGACTGTACCGGCGGGAACAATCCGGATTGCGGGGTGGTTCTCTCTTCCGATGCCGCGATATCCTCCGGCATCACCGAAAGGACACCCCAGACCCATGACACGAACCGCAACAAACCGAATCCGCCGCTCAACCGCACTGCTGGCCGCCATCGGGGCCGCCCTCCTCACATCCGGGATCGCCTCAGCCGAGGACGCGGCGCCCTCCGAGAACGGGCTTGAATTGATCGTTCCCCAGTCGCACCAGGATCTGGGAGCCGTCTACCACGCATTGAAAGGGAAGGACGCCCAGGTGACGTTCACCTCCGATGCGCCCCTCGAATTCATCAAGGGCACGTCCAACCAGGTCATCGGGTACGCGATCGCAGGCGAGGGCGGCGAATTGCTCGCGGGTGAGTTCCACCTGCCCATCGAGAGTCTCGACACCGGCATCCCCATGCGGGACAAGCACATGCAATCCAAGAGGTGGCTGGAATCCGAGTCCTACCCCAACGTGGTCTTCCGCGTCGCTGAGACGACCGGCATCAAGGAGACCAAGA
Source organism: Phycisphaerales bacterium (assembly GCA_029260535.1). Taxonomy (GTDB): domain Bacteria; phylum Planctomycetota; class Phycisphaerae; order Phycisphaerales; family UBA1924; genus JACKHE01. The sequence continues at coordinate 5,667 of JAJDDA010000044.1, forward strand.
CCACCGAGATGTTCACGACTTACAAGGTCACCCTCGTGGGCGACATGACGATCAAGGGCGTC
>JAJDDA010000045.1 GCA_029260535.1 Phycisphaerales bacterium
CGCTGACCGACACGTTCGGCAGATCGGTCGACGATCAGATCGAGATCAGTGTCACTATGATCTGCGCCGAGGTCGAGGTCAACGACACTCCCGAACAAGCAAACGTGATCGACGCCGACTGCGTCTACTTCAGCGGCAAGCTCCAGAAGAACCCGATCATTGTCTGCGAAGCGGACACCTATCTCACGCTCTTCGACAAGGACAACCGGATCATCAACCGCGATGACAACGGGAGCGAACTCGGCAACGGCTGGGCCTCCGGGCTCACCGACCTCGGGATCCACGCAGGCTCGTCACCAGGCCCCTTCGGTGATGGCGGCGCCGGCCTCATCAACAACGGCGACGGCACCTTCAGCCTCCGCATGGGCGTCACCGGCAGGCCCGACGGCCTCGATGGCCTGTTCAACGGCCTCTTCCTCAACACCGCGCACGGCCAGCTCGGCCGGTTCAGCGTCACGGTGACCTTCAAGAACATCAACGGGCAACCGATCGTGCCCATCGGCTTCCCCGCGTCGGCCCCGACAGAGAACCCCGTGATCTACGAGGGCGAGTTCACCACCGGCGCTGAGGCCTTCAGGATCAACTACACCGCACCGCTGGGCACCGCGCTCGTGGATATCCAGATCGACAACCTCATCGAGGACGAGACGATCTGCGATGATGTCGACTTCTTCGTGATCCGCGGATTGATCCCGCTGTGCGACTACTGCATCACGCAAGTCGGCGGGATCGACTGCGAGTGCCGACCGACCGACCTGAACCTCGGCTGGTTCGACAAGCTCGGCAACATCATCGACACCGACGACAACTCGGGGCCGGTTGTGGGCTATGCCGACCTCTGCATCGTCGCCGACATCAACGGACGTGCGCTCATCGCGGTCAGCGGCACCGGTGACAACGACTTCAACGGTCTGGCCGACGCGTGGGAGGACGCGTCGAGCCGGGCCCCCGCGGAGTGTGCCGAGCCGCCGCACGCGCACGGTGTGTGTGGATGCTACACGCTGTGCATCATGGCCAGCGGCCCGCACGCCGCAACACAGCAGAACGAGACAGTTGATGCCGGCCGGAATGTCGGTGACCTCAACGGCGACAACCGCGTCGATGTCGCGGACCTTGCACAACTGCTCGGCAACATGCAGAGCAACTAACGCTGCCCGCAATCTGATTACAACGAGAGCCCACGGATCCCGTATCCGTGGGCTCTTTATGAATCAGGATGAATGAAAGATCAGTCCTCGATGCCCAACCCCTCGAGGAACGGCTGGATCGAGCGTTCACGCTGGAGGAACGCCTTGATCGAGATGTCGATCTCGCGTGAGCCACCGGTCGCGTAGATCTCCTCACGGAGGCGCATCCCGATGTTCTTGTCCATCAGGCCGCCGGGGCTCTTCTCGAAGACCGAAGCCATGTCCGCCGCGATCGAGTCCGCCCACGCGTACCCGTAGTACCCCGCGTCGTACCCGGTCAGGTGCCCCCAGTACGCGGCGAAGTTGGTCCCGGCAGGTGGCGCGAGGAAGACCTCCGCGAGCGCATCGTTGCAAACCTCGGTGACGTCCTGGTACCCGGACTGCATGTGCAGGTTCAGGTCGGCAACGCCGAAGCAGAGCTGCCTGCGGTACATCGTCGCGACCGTGGCGAGCTTGGCTTCCTTCATCCGCTTGAGGACCTTGCGGTCGATCTTCTTGTTGGGATTGCGGTAATCCGCGGCGAACCGATCGAGCACCGCCGGGTCCCAGACCCAGGCTTCGAGCATCTGCGAGGGCGCCTCGACAAAGTCACGCGGGACGCTCGTCCCTGCAAACTGGGCGTATTTCGTCTCGGTCATGATCGCGTGCATCGCGTGGCCGAACTCGTGGAAGAGCGTCTCGAGCTCGTCGTGCGTGATGAGCGATGGCTTGTCGTCGGCAGGGGGTGTGAAGTTGCAGACCAGCGAACTGACCGGGCGCTGGCGACGGCCGTTGCTCATCTGCTTCTCATCGATGATGCTGAAGTGCGCAAAGTGGTTGTACTTTCCCTCACGCGGGAACATGTCGAGGTAGAAGAACCCCATCGGGCTGTCGGTCGCGGCGTCCGTGACGTACCAGCACGTCACGCCCTCGAACCAGGTGTACCCCGGATCGATCTGCTCGAACTTGAGACCGAAGATTTCCTGATAGATCTCGAACATCCCCGCGATGCAGTTGTCCAGCGGGAAGTACACCCGCAGTTTCTCCGCGTCCACGCTGTACTTGCTCTTCTTCAGCTGATTGTCGTAGTACCGCCAGTCCCAGATCTCGATCTTCGCGTTCGCATCACCGGTGTCGGCGACCTTCATCTTGCGGTACGTCTCGATCTCATCCTCGAACTTGGGCTGAAGCCCGTTGACCAGATCCCACTCGAACGCCTTGGCCGCCTCGCCGGTCTTGGCCATCTTGGGCTCGATGCGGTAATCCGCCCAGGTGTTGTACCCAAGGAGCGGAGCGATCTCGCCGCGGACGCGGACGATGTCCTGGAGGATCGGGGTGTTCTCGTCCTGCGCCACGGAGTACCGCGCCGTCTTCATCTTCTTCCGAGCGGTCTCGCTCTTCGCGTTTTGCATCACCGCAAGGAAGTGCGTGATCACTGTCGGCTTGAGCATGTAGTCGCCTTCGACCGGTTCGATCTGCGAGAGGAACGACTCTGGAACGCCGGCGAGTTCGTCCTTGGTGAACGCGATCTCGACCTGTGCGTTGGTGATGTTCGTGTCGAAATCCGTCGAGAGGCTGGCGAGTTCTTTCTGGAGCGCCTCGACCTGCCCGCGCGTGGTTGCGTCGAGATGGAGACCGGCCCTGTTGAAGTCGCGCATCGCGTCCTTGTAGAGTTTCAGGTCCTCGCCGAACAATTTGGGCTGCCGACCCGCCTGGTAGGATTCGTCGAACGCCTTGCACGCGCCGTAGACGTCCATGCGGTACGAGGCCGCGACGTACCAGTCGTTCAGTTCCTTGATCTGCCCGATGCACGCCTCGCGCATCGTCTTGTCGGTCTGTGTCTGGGACATCAACCCCATCCGGTTCGCGACGTTGTTCATCGGGTAGTAAATGTCATCCAGCGCCGCGATGGTGCTCTTGAATGTCACCCGATCAATGTTCTGTTTGCCGAACCGATCGAGTTTCGCGTCCGTCTCGCGGATCATCCCCTGCACCGAACGCTCGATCGCTCGCGGCGATTGCTCGAATTCAGGGAGCGAAAGGACCACACGATGCCGCGCGGCGTACCGCTGCAGATCGCTGATGGTCCGCAGATCGCCAGTTGCGATCGAAGCGGTGCGTGAACTCGAGCTCGCGGTGTTCGTCGATGATTGCGAGTACGAATCGCTGGTCGAAGCGCACCCTGCAACGGTGACCGCAGCGAGCGCTGCTCCCGCAGCGGCAACGGCGACACATCGGAGTCGTGCATGGAATTGGCTGATTGACATGGTTCTGGTCCTCGAAAGTGTTTCTTCCCGCTCACAAGAGAGCGATGGGGCGGTGCCCACATGATATCGGCTGGAAGAACACCAGGGCAATGCATGAAAAAACGCCCGCTTTCGCGGGCGCTGAAGTGAGGAACACTTCACCATGTCACTCCAGGAGAGTCAGGGGCAGGGATGCGTCGTGCCGAAGTTGGCAATTAGCGAACCAAGGTCCGCGGTGTCCACCACCAGGTCGTTGTTGAGATCGCCAGGGTGCACCGGGGGGCAGCTCGGGGGCACGCTTACCGGGTACCAGCGGAACTTGTACATGGCGCCATCACCAGGGGCCCACGCCGGCAGCGGAATCGGGGGCAGACCAGGAGCGCTCGGCTCAAGACCAACAACGCCGTTGTCAGACAGGAACAACCCGAGTGCGCCTTCCTGCAGCGGAGGGCACAGCAGATCAGCAGGGAAACCTCGGGGCACGCGGAGGCACTGGTAGATGTTGAACGTGATGTCGGGCAGGATCTGACCAGGACCACTGAACGTGAAGATGGATGAACGCAAGCCGTCTCCACCAACCGGAGGGCTCGGGATCCCTGCGGCTTGATAGTAGATATCGAAGAAACTATCGACCTGGAACTGTGTGTTCTTCCCTGTCGGATCGAGCGGCTCAAACGGGCCGAACCCCGGCTCATCAGGAATCTGTGTCGGATCCCACGGGATGTTCAGTGGATTGGTGAACCACAGGCCAACTACCGATGCGCCGGCAGCAACCGCACCGGGAGGAAGCGGGGGCACCGCGCAGATGCAGGCCTGCGTCCCGGGGAGCGGCATCGGGTTGCTCTGGAACAAAGGCAACCCATCAATCCGGCCGTAACACACGATCCAGTACTCAAAGTTACAAGGGTCAATCGGGCACGGGACTCGGTCAATGACCTGGCAGCAGACGATCGGTGGATCCGGTGGGGGTGGTGGAGGATTCATCGGCGGAGGAGTGCCGCAAGCCATCGCAAGGCTCGCGCCGGTGAGCGCCGCCAGAGCTGCGCTCGCGTAGGCCTTCATAGAGATTCGCATGATCGTACCTCGTTCTCTTTTCTCTCCCACGGTCGGCTCCGCGCCACAGGGGATCATGTTGAGTCAGAGAGGCTCGTCGCGTGATTGGAACACAGATAGGAATTTTGTGACGCAAAGATCGACGCTGGGAGGTGACGAGCCTGATGCCCCAACACGTGAGGGTGCGCCATCCGGTGGTGATTCCGGCGCGCTATTTCAGATTTATTTTGATGAACCGGGAAAATCCCGCCCAGGGCTTATCCCGGTGTCCAAGGAAACTACCGGTGTCAGGTGCGTCGGAGCAGCGCCAACCACTCCGCGTTCCCTTTGCCCTTCCGCGCCGATTTGCTCCCCACGATCGGGGATTTCTCAAACCCGTGCGCCGAAACACCGAGGGAGGCCATCTCATCCAGTGTCGCAGTTGCGATCGCCTCCGCCTCGTCGTGATCGATGAGCCCGCCCTCACCGGACCGTGAGTGTTCCTTGGCGCTCTTCTCATAGTGTGGTTTGATCAGCGTGATGATCATCGAATCCGCGCTCGGTTTGAGCCAACGCAGCGCCGCCGGGATCGCTCTCGACTGCGGCGTCCATCCAAGATCGATCACAACCAGATCAGCCAGTTCTTTCGCAATCGCAGGTTCGACATGCAGCGCATTGATGCGCTCACGGACGGTGACCCGATCATCAACTCGGAGCTTGTAATCGATGACGCCGTACCCGGTGTCGATCGAGAGCACGGTTTTTGCGCCGCGTTGCAGCAGGCAGTCGGTGAACCCGCCGGTCGAGCAGCCGAGATCCACACAAGCGAGCCCTGTGACATCAATGCCGAACACGTCGAGCGCATGATCCATCTTCAGCCCGCCACGGGAGACGAACCGCTTGCCGTCAGGATGATCGATGCCGGTATCCATGAGGGGACACAGTACCCAGAACCAACGCCCAAGAAAAAAGCCGCCGTCGATCGGTCTCCCGGTCGAACGGCGGCAGCAAGACACGCCTATCAAGGCGCGTGGTTGGGGCTGTGGGATCAATCGATGGGAACCTTCCGGCTGGTTCCGCGCACGTCCACCATCGGTGCGTGCACCGTGAGCAGGCCATCCTTGAAACTGGCCGTGACGCGGGTCTCATCAACCGGGACCGGCATCGGAATCGTCCGAATCAGGCTCCCGTACTTCACTTCCTTGCGGAAGAAGTTCTTGTCCTTCTTGACATCCTCGGTCTTCCGCTCGGCACGAATCGTCAGGTTGTCATCGACAACGGTGACATCCAGATTCTCGCGCGTAATCCCGGGGAGAAGCGCATCGATAACAATATCTTCGCCCATCTCGTACACATCGATGCCGATGTCGAGGAACTCATTCTCATCGATGTTCAGTGCACCGAACACCGAGGGCAGTGTGCCCAGCATCGGTGAACGGAACATGCTCAGTCCCTGATCAAAGACGGAGAACGGGTCCGTTGTCGGAGGCGTTGTGTGCCGTCGTTTCAGAAGCTGTGACATTTGGTTTCTCCTTATCAATAGGGGTGAAACCGGTGCCACGAAGCGGCGAACTCGGCGCGGGCGCGTGCTCGGAGAGGCCGAACTCGCCACGACAACCGGATATGACTATCCCATATTATCTCGGACATGGGTATCCGGCAAGTGGATCAGAGGATTATCTGTCAAATTCTCGAAAATCCCGGCTGGCCCACGATCGCGATCCCGAACTCGTCCGCCAGCGCCAGCGTCTCAGGGCGATCCACCAGGATCACATCCCCAGCCGCAAGAGCGATGCACCCGCACCCTGCCTCGTGCGCGTTGCGGATCGTCGATTCGCCAACCGTCGGGACGTCGGCTCGCCGGTCGTGATCGGCGCTGGCGCCCTTGCACAGCGTCCAACCGCCTCTGGGGCAGCATTTCCCGGCTCGCGCGATCATCCGATCCGTCCCCTCGACAGCCTCGACCGCGATGATGTCCTTATTCCGCACCGCGATTGATTGCCCCACGCCAAGCGAGAGCAGGTCCTGGAAGAGCGGCCACGCGAATTCGATATCCGCGAGCTGCGATGCGGTCGGCTTGGCTCTGGTCATCACGCCGATGGATGCGAGATGCTCCGGGATGGGTTGTGTCGAGTCGATGAGGTTTACTCCAAGCCGTCCGAGTTCGTCACAGATCGCGCCCAGCACCGCCGCCGAGCGTCGATCGTGACGCAGGTGACGATACCACAGGGAGATCGCCTTGAGGTCAGGGGTCGCCTGCCACAGCCTGCTGCGTGAATGCACCAAGGTGGATTTGTCCACACCCCCAACCATGACCGCCTCAGAGCACCCCATCCGGCGCAGCCGCTTTGCCCAGGATCCGATCCGGAAGAGCCCGACCTCCCGGAACTCATCACACAGAGCGGGGAGCCCCGGATCAAACTGCCCCGCGAGCCCCACCGCGCAGACCCGCCGTCCTTGAGCGTGCGCACCGGCGCTGATCAGCATCGGGAGCCGACCCTGACCGGCGATGAGGCCAAGAGGCGCCAAACCAGACTCGGATGGCGATTTGCTCACGATTGCTCGGGTATCGGCGTCGACGGGATCAGATCAGAGTTCAGCGAGGGCATTCCTGCGTGATTCGCCGAGTTCAGGCGCTCGATGACCGCCTCAGGTGTTTCGCAGATCGTTGCGAGGTTCCACGCCTCACGCTTGGCGAACCCGTTGTCGATCATGTGGTCGATCATCATCCGCAACGGTGTAAAAAACGAATGTGATTCTGGGTGCGCCGGATCAGGAGGATCGAGCATGATCACAGGCTTCGCGTGTTCACCGAGCAGGCGACCCACGAGGATCTCGAAGAACTCTTCGAGTGTTCCAAGGCCTCCGGGCATGATGACGAACGCGTCGCCCTTCGCTTCAAGGATCTGCTTGCGTTCGCGCATTGTCGGGACAACGATGTTCTCCTGGTTATCAAGATCGAGCAGCTCCGCGTTGCGCAGGTTCTCGGTGATGACACCGGTCACGTGCCCACCAGCTGCGCGGCACGACTTCGACACCGCGCCCATCAGCCCCAGCGAGCCGCCGCCGTAAACCAGCCGCCGGCTTGTTTCTCCAAGCAAACGACCGAGGGTAGTTGCTACGGCAAAGTAATCTTCATGGATGTAAGGGCTCGAAGCGCAGTACACCGTGACCGATTCGATCGGGCGGTTCTCGGCATTGGGAGCGGACGATGGATCTGCTTGGTGTGACATGAACGGGATTCTATGCCTGAAAAAACCGCTCGGTTACTCGGCAGGGGGGATCCCGATATCTTCATTCCAGACCTCAGGATGCAGTTCGATGAACCGCTTCATCAGGTCGACGCACCGCTGATCGTGAGCGTGGATCAGCTCGACCCCCGCTTCGAGAAGCCGATCCTCGGCGCCCTGAAACGTCTCGCGCTCGCCGATGATGATCCTCGGGATCTGGTGCAGCAGCGCCGCACCGGTGCACATCACGCAGGGGCTGAGCGTCGTCGCCATCGTGCACTCGTGCCAATCCCGCCGTCTACCTGCGTTCCGCATCGCGGAGATCTCGCCGTGCGCGGTCGTGTCCCCGGACTGCTCGCGCATGTTGTGACCCGCAGCGACGATGGCCCCCGAGGCATCAGCGATGGCGGCGCCGATCGGGATGCCGCCCTCGTCGAACGACTTCTTCGCCTGCTCGTACGCGGCATCCAGGAGCAATTGATCCGATTCATTGAGTCCCATATCGCGATTGTGATCGAATCATCCAATGGTGACAACCCGAGTGCGTACAATCATTCAGCATGCCAACGAATCTCCAACCCGAGTCGCGACAGATCGAAGAACTGACAAGGGTGCTGCGGCAGGTCAGCGCCTCGAAGACCCCGCAGGAATCCTCGTTCCTGTTTGGTTCAATGACCAGGGACCTGCACCCGCTCGACGGGTTCTGCTCAATCTCACGCCGGGGGCTCAAAGACGGGCAATACAAGATCACCCGCGCCTTCCTCGATGGTTCGCTCCCGCAAACCGCGGAGGAGAGCAACCCCTGGCGGGACTGGGATTCCATTCCGATCCAGACCGGCGGATTCATCGGTGAGATCCTCGCGCAGGACGAGCCGCAATACTTTCCCGAATTCAGCGTCGCCAACGACCCGGTCTTCGGTGATACGCTCGCCAGGTTCGGCTCCTGCGCCGCATTCCCGGTATTCGATAATGGCGAGGCGATCAACTGGGCGATCTCATTCCGTTACGGCGCCGACGCTTTTACGAACGACTCGTTCATCCATTGGCTCACCACCATCAACCTGCACGGTCGTGCAACCAAAAACCTTGTCACGATCGGTGAGGTCGAAGCGCTCAACACTCAGCTCGCGCAACAACTCGAGCGGGTCGCAAGGATCCAGCAATCACTCCTGCCCGAACGCACGCCGCGCATCCCGGGGCTGAACATCGCGACGAGCTACCTCACGAGCAACGAATCCGGTGGTGATTACTACGACTTCTTCGATCTGGGTGACCACCGATGGGGGATCTTCATAGGCGATGTCTCGGGGCACGGCGCCGGCGCAGCAACCGTCACCGCGATGGCCAACGCGCTCCTGCACGCGCAGCCAACAGGGGTTGATGGCCCCGCCGAGACTCTCGCCTGGCTGAACGGGCACATGTCCGCCAAGCGCATCGAGAGCAACTTTATGACCGCTTTTTACGGTGTGTACGACGCCAACGACCGGACGCTCATCGCCGCCAATGCCGGGCATCCAGCTCCGCGGAAGATGTGCCCCGCCGAGGGTCAAATCTCCTCGATCTCCGGCGCCTCTGTCCCGCCGCTCGGTGTGATCGATCAGATCGTCCCAACCGAAACCGAGATCAAACTCGACGAGGGTGAAACGCTCGTCATGTACACTGACGGGATCACCGAGTCCTTCGGCGGCAACGACGGCCGCACGATGTTCGGTCTCGAGGGTTTGGACGCCTCACTGGAGTATTGCACCGGTGAACCCACCTGCGTGATCGATTCCATCCACTCGGCGCTCTTCGAGCACACCGGATTGATGACGCGCGACGATGACCAGACCATCGTCGCGATCAAGGGTGTGGGGCGGGATGGCCACGATGGCTGATCCGAACGCGAACAAGTGGTACGCGAAAGGTCTCCGCTTCGAGTGCACCGGTTGCGGCGATTGCTGCACCGGACCTCCTGGCTACGTGCATTTCAACGACGATGAGGCGCAAGCGATGGCGAAAGTCGTCGGCCTGACCGTCGACAAGTTCCGCAAGGCCTACGCCAGAAAAACCGAGTTCGGCTGGTCGCTCCGCGAGCACAAAAACGCGCACGGCTTCGACTGTGTCTTCCTCGATCGGATCACGGAACCCGGCAAGGCGTTATGTAAAGTTTACGAGCACCGGCCGGTCCAGTGCCAAACGTTTCCGTGGTGGCCGGAGATCCTCTCAAGCGAGAAAGCATGGAAAGCGACCGCCCGCGAGTGCGAGGGCATCGGCAGAGGGGATTTCGTCCCGATCGAGCACATCAGCATCGAACGCGACAGGACACCCAAGTGAACGACAAGAGCCTGTCCGAATCGTGGATGAATGCCGCTCGGGACGAGCCGGTGCGGAATGTTCTCGAAGCGGTGTACGAATACGCCGCAGAGGCGATCGCCCAGCGGGGCCCGGTCTGCAATGCCTCGGGCAAGTGTTGCAGGTTCGAGGAGTACGGCCACCGGCTGTACGTCACGGGGCTCGAAGCCGCGTACACTGTGTGTCAGCTCACCAATGAGCACCCGGCTCTGACGCAATCCGCCTTGCAACAAGCGATCAGCGATGGCGGATGCCCGTTCCAGATCGACAACCTGTGTGCCGTCCACCCGCTGCGCCCGATGGGATGCCGGGTGTATTTCTGCGACCCGATCGCTCAAGGCTGGCAGGAAGACCTCTCCGAAAAACTCCTCCAACAGATCCGCTCGTTGCACACCGACAACGACATCGAGTACCGCTACGGCGAATGGCGCACGATGCTCGGCCTGTTCCTCGATTGAATCACAGGGGTGATCAGTCTTTGAGCAGCCGCTCAAGGAAGTGGATGTCCACGCCTCCCTGGGTGAACGAGCCATTCCGCATCAGCTCGATCTGCAGCGGGATCGTCGTCTTGATCGGACCGATGTGGAATTCCCGCAGCGCCTGCTCTGTTCTAGCGATCGCGATCTCTCGCGTGTCCCCGTGGACGATCAGCTTCCCGATCATCGAGTCGTAGTTGGGCGGGACGCGATACCCGGCAACCGCGTGCGAATCGATGCGCACGCCGGGGCCACCCGGGGCATCGAAACGGTCGATCGGCCCTGGTGATGGCGCGAAGTTGTTCGCCGGGTCTTCCGCGTTGATCCTGCACTCGATCGCATGGCCGTTGACCGAGATGTTCCGCTGCTTGAAGGGGAGCGGCTGACCCGCGGCGACCATGATCTGCGTCTTGACGATGTCCACCCCGGTGATCATCTCCGTGACCGGGTGCTCGACCTGCACGCGCGTGTTGACCTCGAGCAGGTAGAAGTTGCCCTTGTCGTCGAGGAGCATCTCGACCGTCGCAGCGCCAACGTACTCGGCGTTGCGGACCAGCCGCGCCGCCGCTTTGCAGACCTCGTCGCGTTTCTTGGTATCGATGTGCGGCGCGGGCGCCTCTTCGATCAATTTCTGATGCCTTCGCTGGACGGAGCAATCCCGTTCGTACAGGTGCACCGCGTTGCCGTGGCTGTCGGCGAGCACCTGCACCTCGATGTGCCGAGCGAGTTCAAGGAACTTTTCGACGTACACGGTGCCGTCACCGAACGCGGATTCCGCTTCCTGCTTGGCGCTCTTGATCCCGGTGCGCAGTGTCGCGATGTTGTGCGCGATCCGCATCCCGCGACCGCCGCCGCCGAACGCTGCTTTGACGATGACCGGGAATCCGATCTTCTGCGCGACCTTGACCGCCTCTTCGATGTCCTCGATCGCGTCGTCCGAACCCGGGAAGACGGGCATCTTCGCCGCTCTTGCGAGTTTCTTGCACGAGATCTTGTCGCCTAATTTGCCCATCGCCTCGGGGGAAGGCCCGACGAACGCGATCTGGCAGTCCCGGCACATCGCCGCGAACTCCGCGTTCTCCGCGAGGAAACCGTACCCCGGGTGGATCGCGTCGGAGTCGGTGACTTCCGCAGCGGAGATGATCCGCGACATGTTGATGTACGAATCAGTAGCGGGGGCCTTGCCGATGCAAACCGTGTGGTCGGCGAGCCGCAGATACGGCGCATCGCTATCGGCGGTGGAGTAGACGCACACCGTCTCGACGTTGAGCTCGCGGCAGGCGCGGATGATGCGGAGAGCAATCTCCCCGCGGTTGGCGATAAGGATTCGCTTGAACATGGGTATGGAGATTCGTCAGATTCAGTTGGGGCGGATAGCAAAGAGTCGCTGACCGAACTCGACCGGCTGGGCGTTCTCGATCAGCACACGCTCAACAACACCTGAGACGCCGGCCTTCACCTCGTTGAAGACCTTCATCGCCTCGATGATGCACACCACGGTGTCAGGACCAACCGTGTCGCCCACCTGCACGAACGGAGGGGTGTCGGGGTCCGACGACGTATAGAACGTGCCGACCATCGGGGATTCAACCGCCGGGCCCTCGTCAGCAGCCGGAGCGTTCGCGGCGGGAGCCGACGCAGCAGCAGCAGGGGCCGATGCGTGCGCCACAGCAGGGGGTGGCGCCATCACGACAGGGGCGCCGTGCCCGGCGCGCTTGAGCGCGACGGTTTCGTCCTGGTCACGGAGATCCAATTCGCTGAGGTCGTTGTCGACCATCAGCTTGATCAGAGAACGGAGAATTTTTAGGTCAATCATCTGGTTGCCCAGTCGAGTGTTTTCGGTAATGAACAGAGATTCGAAGCCCCAGTGGCGGTCACAAGGATATCGTCCTCGATCCGCACGCCCCCGACGCCGGGAAGATACACGCCAGGCTCAATCGTAACGATCATTCCCGGCTTGAGTGTGGTTTCGTCGCGTTGAGCGACACTTGGGCCCTCGTGGATATCGAGCCCGATGCCGTGGCCCAGCCCATGCCCGAACCGGTCGCCGTACCCCGCATCCGCGATGATCGATCGAGCCACGCTGTCGACTTCCCGGGTGGTCACGCCTGGTTCAACTGCTTTGATCGCAGCAAGTTGCGCCTCAAGGACCACTTCGTAGACCTCGCGCATCCGCTTGGACCATCGGCCCAGATTGAAGGTGCGGGTCATGTCCGAGCAGTACCCATCCACCTTGGCGCCCCAGTCGATCAGGAGCGGCTGATTCGCCCTGATTTTCGTCGTTCCGGGGACCGCGTGCGGCTTGGAGCTGTTCGCGCTCGCCGCGACGATCGAGGGGAAACTCGTCCCGGAGGCCCCTCCGAGTTTCATGTTGTATTCGAGCAACGCGGCGACCTGGGCCTCGCTCTGCCCCGGCTTGATCGTTTCGAGGGTCTCGAGCAGCGCCCGCTGTTGGACCTTGACCGCTTTGCGGATCGTGCGGATCTCGGCGTCGTCCTTGATCAGCCGAAGTTGGTTGAGCAGCCCGGTCGTCGGTTTGAGCCGCTTGGCGCCGACCGCCTTGGCGAGCTTGGCCCGGAGTCCCACCGTGACATGCTCGCTCTGAACCGCGAGCGCGTCAGGGTTGATATCCCCGACCACCGTGCGCACCGCGTCGACGATGACGCCCTTGCGCAGATGCACATTGGCGATCCCGTCGACAACCCCGAGGTCTTCCTCAAAGCGGAAATCGCTGATCACGACAACCGACCTCGACGAGACGACCGCGTAGCTGTCCTCTCCCGAAAACCCGGTGATGTACCGGATGTCGTTGGCATTGGTCAACAAGGCGGCATCGCAGTCGACCGCGCGAATCGCCTTGCGCAATCGCGTCAGGCGCTGGCGCCGGAACGCGTGCGGATCTTGCTTGGATTTCTTCTTGGGTGCAGGCATCAGCGGGGGAGGATAGCAAACAGACCGGAACGTGCTGCGTAGGGATCTCGGATCAGGCCTCGCCGCGGAGCGCGATAGGCGGGGAGAGCAGCTCGTTGAGAATAATCGCCCGGCGCCAGTCCTTCTTGGTCAACTCGACGCCATCAATCAGCGTTTTGTTCAGAGGCTTACTGGTTGTGGTCGTGGTCGTATTCGCGTCGGTGATCAGCCGGTGGACTGTTCGGTCCTCGCCTTTGTGATCCGCGTGCTCGGCGTGGGTGCCCAGCTTGGCCAGCTTCGCGCGGTCGTGCGAGAACGATGGCGGCTTGCGCATGGTCGCGACGTTCGTGCCGGTCTTGGGTTGTTGGAGAGCGGGGCCGGGGGTGACCTGCTGCGCCGCAGGCCTCGTCTGCCTCAACGGCTGCTGCTGTCGTTGAGGCTGGACTTGCCTGGCGGTTGTCTGCCCCTGGAGCCGCTGGGCCATCTCTTCGCGGAGCGCCGCGAGCCGTTCCTGCCGGAGCTGAGCGAGCTGCTGCTTGCGCTGCGTGGCGACCTTCTCGATCGGGACCTGCTGCTGTTGGCTGATTGGTTTTGGTGTGCCCTCACCGGTGGCCTGCTTCAACCGCTGCTGGTGCAGGCGGGCGCGTTTCTGCGCCTCCTCCGCCTCGGCCTTCTCCTTCATCTTGCCGAAGACCCAGCTGACCCCGGAGATGGCGAGGAACAAGAAAACTATCCAGCCCTGATTCATTCGGGTACCTCCGTGTCATGATCGAGCGGCACATCCAGCGCCACCGGCGTCACCACCGAGCCGACAGGCGTCGGCGTCACCACAAATGGTACCCCATAGATCGGCTCGAGGATGTCCGGAACGAGCGTTTGTGAGACATCACCGCTCGCCGCCACCCTGCCGTCCGCTCCCAGCACGACCGCCCGATCCGCGAGCCGCACCGCCGCGGTCAGGTCATGCAGCGATACGACCACCCCGATCCCGAGCGTGGCCAATTCCTGCAGGAGCGTTGCCGTCATGATCGAATGCCTCGGATCCATCGCGCTCGTCGGCTCATCGGCGATCAAGAACCGACTGCACTCCGGCCCGCGTTTGGCGCCCCAGGGGTCCAACTGGGCGAGGGCCCTGGCGAGCATCACCCGCTGCTGCTGCCCCGCGCTGAGTGTGTGGAACCCGAGATTTGCCATCGCATTGATCTCGGTTCTTTTCATCGCCCGCTCGATCGCATCGGGATCAGGCCCCAGCGCGTACCTGCCCAGCGCCAGCGTCTGCTCCACGGTGAACCCCGCCGCGAGCGTTGGCCGCTGCGCCATGTACGCGATCCGCGCCGCCCGCTCGCGTGCCTTGATCGTCCGCAGGTTCTGGTCATCGAGCCGCGCGATGCCGGATTTCAATACCGCCACACCGGCGAGGATCCGCAGCAGCGTCGTCTTGCCCGCCGCGTTGGGACCGACGATCACGCTGACTGTTCCTGGCTCAAAGGCGCACGACAGATCATCGAGCACGAGCCGGCTCGATCCGGGATACCTGAACCCGACATGCTCGAGTTGCAGCGTCATGAGCCGCCTCCCGGCCTGTTCCGCAGCAGGATCACCAGGAACACCGGTCCACCAACGAGCGCTGTCAGCACCCCGATCGGCATCCGCCCGGCGCCCAGATCTATCACCCGCACCAGCGCATCGGCGAGAACAATCAAAGCGCCGCCGGTCAGCGCCGATGCGATCACCAGCGGTCGGTGCGATGGGCCGCCAAGCAGCCGAACCAGATGAGGCACAACCAAACCGACAAACGCGATAGGACCTGCGAGCAGCACCGTCCCCGAGGTCAGCGTCCCGGCGAGGACAAACAACACGATCCGCAGCGCGCCGAGGCGAACCCCAACGGCGCGAGCTTCATCATCGCTCAGCGCCGAGGCATCCATCGCGGATCCCAGCGCCGCGCTGATCCCGATCCCGACGAGCGTCACGATCCCAACGAGCGCAAGCCTCGGCCATCCCACATCATCGTTGAGCGCGCCGAGCGTCCACTGCACCGAAGCCGCGAGCCCACCCGCGGGGAGCAGATGCGTCACGAGCATCGTCAGCGCGCCGGCGATCAGCGAAACGATGACACCGACGAGGATCAGCGTGACCGGGTCGATCGCGCCGCGCCGCTGCGCGATCGCGTACACCAAGCCCAGCGTCCCCATCGACCCCAGCAGTGCCGAGATCGCCGGTGGCTCGTACTGCACCACAGCGCCGGTCGCGAGGAACCCGGCGTAGATCGAGATCATCACCCCAAGGCTCGCGCCGGAGGTCAGCCCAAGCACAGCAGGGGACGCCAGAGGATTCCGCAGGAGCGACTGCAGCAGGACCCCGCTGACCGCCAGAGCGGCGCCGACGATCACACCCGAGCCAATCCGCATCTGCCGCAGATCCGTCTCCGCACCGCTCTGGGGCAAGTCCCAGATCCCGTCAGGCCCGACGAGCATCCGCAGCACCACCGCGAGCACAAGCAGCACGGCGGCAACGATCACGGTGGTCCAGGGACGGGGAGACATGCCAAAGAAAGTACCCCAACGCTCGCCCTTTGGGGCGCAACTAGGGATGATGTCTGTGCATGCCCCACACCAACCCGGCACATCCCGAGAATCCGCAGCCCTCACAAACCCGATCCGGGCTCCTTGGACCGATGCGGATCAGGAAGAAACTGCTCGTACTGCACACCGGATTCACGGTCGTTCTTGGAGCGGTGCTCCTGCTCTCGATCCGGCCTGTCGGGTCGGAAATCGTCCGGATGACCACGGATCACGCCGCGAGAGCGACGATCGCTCTCGCGATCGATCACGAGGCAGCGCCGAATCCGGGCGCCACGCTCGAGCGGGGCGATGCCAAGTCGCTCGGCATCACCGATGCGGATGCGGCAAGGATGACCGAAGGCGAGATCATCAAACTGAGCAATCCTGGAGATCATTCGGAGGTCCGAATCGGCGCCTGGGATGAGGTCAAGCAGCATTTCGTCGTCGCGGCCTCATCTCAAGACAGCACCAAAGGCGTCATATCGCGGCTGTACACCTTTCTGATCATCGCGATCCTGGTGATCTATGTCCTGGTGGCGCTCGCGATCGAATTCCTCGTCCTGCCCCGGCACGTCTACCAGCCGATCCGGCGGATGCACAAGGCGGACCTCGCGTTGCAGGAGGGGCGTCGAGAGCAGGAGATCATCCCGGAAAAGGAGATCCCCTCGGACGAGTTCGGCGAGATCATGCATTCGCGCAACGAGTCGATCCAGAGGCTCCGCGCGCAGGAACACGAACTCACCAGCACGATGAGCAGGCTCGAAACCATCGCGGCTGATCTCAAACAAAAAAACGCGCTCATCGAAACCGCGCAGCGGAACCTCGCGGATCAGGACCGCCTCGCGAGCCTGGGGGTGATGTCCGCAGGATTGGCGCACGAGATGAACACGCCGCTCTCGGTGCTCAAGGGCGCGGTCGAGGGGATCGCAGAAAAACCCGACACCCCGGTGCCCAACTGGCAGGCAGCGCTGATGCTCCGCGTCATCGGCCGCCTCGAACGGCTCAGCGATGGTCTCCTCGATTTCGCAAGGGCGCGCCCTGCGAACACCGCGCCGGTGCGCATCAGCGAGATCGTTAACGAGGCCTGGACGCTCGTGCACATCGATCGAGCCGCCAAAGGGGTCGAGTTCGTCAGCACCCTGAACCAGAGCACGATCATCAACGGTGATGCAGATCGGCTGACACAGGTCTTTGTCAACCTCCTGCGCAACTCCGTCGACGCGATGGACGGAGCAGGGCGGATCGATGTCAGCTGCGAACTGACGAAACACGACGAACGCGACTGGCTCGTGATCCGGGTCGCCAACAACGGTCCGAGGATCGCCCCCGACATCCTGCCGAGGCTGTTCGAGCCCTTCGAATCAACCAAGCTCGACGATCAGGGAACCGGATTAGGGCTCGCGATCGCCGAAGGAATCATCCGCGAGCACGGCGGATTCATCGTCGCACGGAACCTTCCGGATAGGGGCTGCGTCTTCGAGATTTCCCTCCCGACAGACGCACCGAAGGGCGCCGAGGGCGGTGATCCGGTATCAACTGGTTCCCTTGAGGACGACCAATGAGCGAGCACGAACCCATCGACCAACCACCCGAACTCCCGCTCTCGATCATCGCGCTCGATGACGACGCGGATTTCCGCGAGTACATCAGGGGCACCCTCGAAGAAGAGGGTCACACCGTCCGCCTCGCGGCAACCCCCGACGAGCTCTTCCGCCTCGCCGACGAGCGGCTCCCCGACCTGATCCTGCTCGATATCAAAATGGGGAGGCACTCAGGCGAAGAGACCCTCATGGAAATCAGGAAGCGCTGGCCGAAGATGTGCGTGGTCATCGCGACCGGCTACCCATCGCTCGAAACGATGCGCAACACGTTCAAGCAGGACGTCTTCGACTACCTCTCCAAGCCGTTCTCGCTGAAAGAACTCCGAGGCACGCTGCGACAGGCCGCGCTGGCGTTCGGGCTGGGAGGACGCCCGCAGGACCGCCTCCGCGCCGAATTAGGACGGCGGATCCGGATCACGCGAACCGAGCGAGGCTGGACCCTGAAGGACCTCAGCGAGTCCAGCGGCGTCAGCGTCAGCCAGCTCAGCGCCATCGAACGCGGCACGCACCTGCCCTCGATCGAATCGATGCTCAGCGTGGCGCTGGCGCTCGAAGCGAAGCCGTCCGAGTGGATGATCGAGGCGGGGTTCTAAAACACAAAGCCAGTTTAGCTGCACTTCACCCCGAAGTTAGCAATGAGCGCTCCCAGGTCCGCCGTATCAACGGTTCCGTCATTGTTGATATCAGCACCGGGTTCGGCAGAGTTAAACTGGCCGATCAGGATCCCCAGATCCGCTGTGTCAACAACGCCATCGATGTTCAGGTCGCCCGGGCAGTCGGTTCGGCCAAAGACTATGAACACCCCACCAGATTTAGTGCCGTTTGGGCTGATCCATGGGGCGCCGACGGCGAGATCATCGATCCCGTCGCCGTTCATATCGCCTGCGGAAGAAACGGAATAGCCACTCCGAGTGAACTGGGCGATGCCATTGCAGACAAAGCCGTCATTGCCATTGAGCATAGAAAGTTCGATGGCGCCGCTCGAACCTACCCCAGCACCTCCGAAGACGACATAGCTTTTTCCGGCGGCGGGGATCCCGTTCGGGTCGGCTGACCAAGCCCCAATGACGAAATCATCAATGCCGTCTCCGTTGACATCTCCCGCTGAAGAAACGGCGCTCCCGCTGCGTTCGCCATCTTCTGTCCCGTTGCAGACGTACCCGTTCGTTCCGTCAAGGGATGAAAGATTCAGCGTCCCGCCAGAACCGATTCCGACTTCGCCGAATACAACGTAGCTCGCACCAGCGAGTACGCCGTTCGTACCGTCGCCAAAGGCGCCGATGATGATATCGCTGACACCGTCCCCGTTGACATCACCTGCAGAATCCACATCGACGCCGCTCCTGTCAAAGGCGTCGATCCCATCAGATAGAAATCCATTCGTCCCATCGAGCGAAGCAAGGTCGAAGACACCGCCAGCGACGGTATCTGAAGAACCGAAAACGACATAGCTCCTGCCGATAGCGGTTTGCCCGCCCATGCTAAAACGCTTTTCACCGATGACCAGGTCGTTCAATCCGTCGGCATTGATGTCGCCCGCGGAGGAAACGATGAACTCGTTCGAAAGATTACTACCGACGATCTTGACGGCAAAGCCGTTATCGCCATCGAGGGAGGCGAGTGGGAGATTTCCACCAGCGCCGACATCGGTGGCTCCGAACACTACATATACCTCGCTCGGGGCTTGATGCCCGCTCGGCAGAATATGTCGAGCACCGAAGATCAAGTCATCAACACCATCGCCATTGATGTCACCACCCTCGGAGATAGACCAGCCGGCTCGGTCGTAGACGTCGATACCGTTGATAGCAAAGCCGTTGGCGCCGTCGAGTGATGAGAGTTCGAGAAACCCACCGGCTCCAACACCTGGAGCGCCGAAGACGACGTAACACTCTCCCCTGGTTCCGTTGGCGCCAGTGGCGCCGATGAGCAGGTCATCCAGGCCATCATCGTTGACATCACCCGCAGAAGATACCGAGAAACCGCTCAAATCACTTCCGTTGATCCCGCTACAAACAAATCCGTTTGTCCCATCGAGTGTCGAGAGCTCAAGGGCGCCGGCTGAGCCGATCCCGGCGCCGCCGAACACGACATAGCTTGCGCCGATGTTGAATACAGGGAGCGGGTTGGCATAATGCGCCCCGATGATGAGGTCATCCACACCATCGCCATTGATATCCCCAGCACAGGAGACAGACCGGCCACACCTGTCTTCGATTGAAATGCCGTTGATGACGAAGCCGTTGGTTCCGTTCAGAGACGAGAGTTCGATCGCCGCCCCGAATGGGCCTGCGGAAAGTGATTGCGTGGATCCCGCAATGAAGAGGATGACTGCAGGCGTTCCATGACTCAAGCGAAATGGCATGTCCGATCCTCAGTCGTTGTAACTGGTGTGAATCCATAGCGACACAGTTGCCTAAGCAAATATACCGGAGTTATGAAGAATGATCATTAACGAATAAGGAAAATGTATGGCTTTATTGGGCATTATCGCTTCGGATAAGGGATATCAAACGGCTCCAGTTCAATCGGCAGCGACTTGATCCCCCGGCGCCGCGCCTTGTGCACCGCGTAGCGCAGCGAGTCGTGCATCCGTTTGTGCACGCGGTCGGTCACGTTCAGCCCTAACCGTTCCATCGTCGCGAGCGACCAAGCCCAAGCGTGGTATTCCTCCAGGCACCGCGGCTTGTACGCGCCGAGCCCGATCGCGTGGTGGCCGATCTCGTGCAGGAAGACCGCCGCGGACATCGGGCCTTTGGGTTTCGGCGCCTCGATCAGCCGCGTCACTTTGCCGTCGGCGTAATGGACCTCCCACGCAACCCCCGACATCGACGTCCGCCACTTGCGCACGCGCACGCCGTACTCGCGGAGCATGTCTTTCGTCATCGCGTCGTACCGGAGCTGAGCAGCGCTCGGCTTGCGGGATGACGGTGCGGGTCGAGGCTTGGCGGCGCGCTGCGGCGGACGAACAGGCTTCTTTGGCGCCAGCAGGTCCCACAAGGTTTGCAGCGTCGATTGCATGCGTTATCCCGGCTCATCCTCGTCGAATCGATCACCAGCAGAAACCTGCGATCCCCTGGCGAAGTCCGCCCAAGGCATCGTCTTTTTCCCCGCGGGTTGGACCTCAAGCAGGTGCATGACCGAGCCGCGACCGCACGCGACCAGCCCCAGCGCCGGATCGATGATCGTCCCCGGTTCTTCTTCCGTTTTTACGTCGCTGTGTTCCGCGCGCCGGACCGAGAGCCGCTTGCCATTCAGCGCCGTCGCGGCGCCGGGCCAGGGGGTCAACCCGTTGACGACCCGGTTATTGAAATCCGCCGGGAGCGCGAAGTTCAGCCATCCCTCGTCCTTGTACAGTTTCGGCGCGAGCGTGACATCCTCTTCGCTCTGCCGGTGCGGATCGAGCGACCCCGCTTCGTGCCGATCGAGGACATCCAGCACCAGCGCCGGGCCGTCTGCTGAGAGCAGATCGTGCAGTTCACCCGCGGTCATGGTTGGCTCGATGGCCCGCTTCGTTTGCCCGAGGATCTGCCCCGCGTCCATCCGGTCGGCGAGCGTGATCACGGTGTTGCCGGTTTCCTTGTCGCCCGCGAGGATCGCGTGGTTGATCGGCGCCGCCCCGCGCCATCGCGGGAGCAGCGACGCGTGCAGGTTGATTGCGAACTGATCCGCGAGCAGCGCAGAACCGAGCTTCTGCCCGAACGCGATGACGACCCACGCGTCGGCGTCAACCGCACGGATCCGCTCGACCAGCTCGTGATCGTTGACATGCTCCGCCTTGAGCACCGGGACATCCCGCGCGTGCTCCGCGGCCCACTGCGCGATCGGTGTTGTGGTCAGTTTCCGTCCGCGTCCGGCCTTGCGATCGGGCTGCGTGACGATGTGCTTGATCGTGTGCTCGAGCGCGATCCGCTCAAGCGTCGGGACACCGAACGCGCCGGAACCGAAGAAAACGATGTTCATCGAACGCCGGCCTCGCGCTCAAGACGGCGGACCGCCGAGCGGTTCTTCATCCGGGAGATCTGCGTGAACTTGTCGATGATCAGGACCCCGTCGAGGTGGTCGTACTCATGGAGCAGGCACCGTGCCAGCAACCCACCGCACGTCATCTCGAAGGGCAGCCCGTCGGGGCCGAACGCCTTGATGTGGACAACCGGGGGCCGGAGGACATCGCCGCGGATCTCCGGAAGGCTCAGGCACCCTTCCTCGTAAGGCTCGGGGGGACCGTCCATCCGGACGATCACAGGGTTGATAAACGCCTTGGGAACCGCCGTGCAGGTGGTCGGCTCATCCTCGGGGGTCAGGTCCTCGTGTTGAGGGACATGGGCGACGAAGAGCCGCCAGGGCAGGCCTACCTGAGGCGCCGCCAGCCCGATCCCCTCTGCATCTCGCATCAGATCGATCATCCGGTCAACGATCGTCTGGACGTTCTCCCCGGCGGGGTCGATTTCGCTCGCCCGCTCCCGGAGGACGGGTTCGGGATAGGTCACGATGTACAGATTGGATGGATCCACATTCAGCATTGGACGAAGTGTATCAAGGCCGATCGGGCGATCCCACAAATCCCAATCCCTCGCTCGCATTGAGGATGACGCGGCGGCACGATAGCATCGGCTCCCCGGCGCCTCGTGCCGGGCTGTCTCAATCCCGGCGCCGACGCGCCAATGGAAAGGAATCCCGCCTTTGGCGCTGTTCGGCAAGAAGAACAACGACGGTGACACCCCCGCAGGCCCCGCGACAGGGGATGTGTACATGCCCGAACCGGGCAAGGCGGCTTCATTCTTCAAGCACGCCCAGACCGCCGTGCAGACCGGGAACCACGAGTACGCCACCACGCTCTGGCTCCAAGGGTTGCGGATGGACCCTTCGAGCATGTCGGGGCTGGAGTCCTTCTACAAGTCTGCGACGCAGTACGCGCAGGAGCGCGGCAAGGCCGGACCGACCAAAGATCAGGCGAACAACTTCGGCGATAAGAAATTCCATCGAGGCGTCGAGCGCTACCTGCTCGCCCTGCTCGACTTCGGTACGCGCCCCGGCAATCTCACCGCTGCGGTCAGAGCGATGAACGCCTCCAGCGCCATTGATCAGGCCGAGGCGACCTACTGGATCGGTGAGCGGGCGCTCTCCTACGCGTCGAAAGATCCGAAAGTGAAGAAGGACCACCTCATCAAGATCAAGGATGCCGCGCAACGAGTGGGCGCCTTCGAGATGGCGGTCAAAGCCGGCGAATTCGCGCTGAAACTCGATCCTTCCGACGTCAAACTCTCCGACGAGATGCGGAACCTCTCCGCGCAAGCCACGATGTCGGCAGGGGGCTACACCGAAGAGGGCGCCAGCTTCCGCACGAGCGTCAGGGATTCCTCCGGTCAGCAGGCACGCGACGAGGAAGAGAGCGTCGTCAAGAGCGTGGACGCCGCCCAGCGCGTTCTCATTGCCGCGAGGGAGAACTACGAATCCCGGACCGATGACCGCCACGCGATCAACAGGTACGTCAGGGCGCTCATCGAGAACGAGAGCGACGAGAACGAGGCCACCGCCATCGCGGTCCTCGAAAAGGCCTACGTCGACACCCAGGAATACCAGTTCCGCAAAGACATGGGCCGCCTCCAGATCAGGCAGGCGAAACGCACCGAGCGCAAGCTGCGCCTCAAGCTGGAAGCATCCCCCGGTGACGCGGCGCTCAACGATGCCCACGAGAAGGCAAAGGAAGATCGGCAGAACGTCGAGCTGGACGTCTTCGAAAAACAAGTCGAGGCGTACCCCACCGATCTCTCGCTCAAGTTCGAGCTCGGCAAGCTGTACCACATCGCAGGGCGAGACAAAGACGCGATCGGGCTTCTTCAGCAAGCGGTCAAGGACTCGAAAAACAGGGTGAACGCCCTCGATTACCTTGGTCGATCCTTCAACCGTATCGGTTGGGTGGACGAATCCATCTCCGTGCT
>JAJDDA010000046.1 GCA_029260535.1 Phycisphaerales bacterium
GTCCCTCTCCGGCGCCGGGGACGTCAACGACGACGGCATTGACGACATCATCATCGGGGCCAACGAGGGCGACCCGAACGCCATCGATAGCGGCGAGAGCTACGTCGTCTTCGGCGCCTTGGGCATCGGCGCCGGCGGGACGCTCGAGCTTTCCTCGCTCAACGGCGCCGATGGCTTCGTGCTCAACGGCATCGATGCGGACGACCGCTGCGGGTTCTCCGTTTCGGGCGCCGGGGATGTGAACGCCGACGGGATCGACGATCTGATCATCGGGGCCAACCGAGCCGATCCGAACGGCAACAGCTCCAGCGGCGAGAGCTACGTGGTCTTCGGAGGTGTCGGGATCGGCGCGGGCGGCACGGTTGAGCTCTCCACGCTCAACGGGGCCGACGGCTTTGTGATCAACGGAGTTCTCGCGCTCGACCGGAGCGGCTGTTCTGTCTCCGGCGCCGGGGACATCAACGGCGACGGCATCGGCGATCTCATCGTCGGCGCCTACAACGCGGATCCGGCCGGCACCGCCAGCGGCGAGAGCTACGTGCTCTTCGGCGGCACCGGATTCTGGGCCGGAGGCGTTGTGGATCTCTCGACGCTCAACGCCGGGGGTTCACTGGGCGAATTCGGGTTCGTTCTGCATGGGGCCGACCCGAGCGATCGGAGCGGCCGTTCCGTTTCTGGCGGCGGCGACATCAACGGTGACGGGATCGATGACCTCATCATCGGCGCTTACTACGCCGCCCCGAACGGCCTCGGCAGCGGCGAGACCTACGTCGTCTTTGGCAAGAACGCCGACACCACGCTCCCCGCCGACATCAACGGCGACGGCATCGTGGACACCGCGGATCTTGGCATCCTGATCGGAACGTTCGGGATGATGAACCCGTGATTGCGATATGATCGGAAAGCAAGAATCAATCGGCATGCCGATGACCAGCCGTCATAAAGAGAATCCCGAGGAACTCAACCGAGGCGCGAGCCTTTTCCGCTACAATCAAAAACCACCCTTGAGTATTGCTCAAGGGTGGTTCGAATGCAAAGCGGAGAGGGGGGGATTCGAACCCCCGATACGGTTGCCCGTATACAGCATTTCCAATGCTGCTCCTTCAGCCACTCGGACACCTCTCCAATACATCCCGGCAACGTTCACACGCGCCGCGATGGGGACAAATCTAGCCGACCCGACACCGAATGTCAGGCCGGCCACACGGGAATCTGCTTCCCGCCCTGCATCCTCGGCTACCCTCCGCTGTGATTAACGAAGACCCGCAACCAATCAGCCCAAAGAGACCGCGGAAAAAAGACCGCCCGCCGCGGAATAAACGCCCGGATCTCAACGGCTTGCTCGTCATCGACAAGCCCCTGAAGATGTCCTCGGCCCACGTCTGCACAATCATCCGGGGGAAGACCGCAGGCGCCAAAGTCGGCCACGCGGGCACGCACGACCCCCTCGCGACCGGTGTCCTCGTCATCTGCCTCGGCAAAGCGACCAAGCTCGTCGAGCGGATCATGGGCACACCCAAGCGCTACCTCACCGAGATCGATCTCTCGGCCTTCTCCACCACCGAAGATCTTGAGGGAGAACTCACCCCGGTGGACGTCGCCCCCGCAGACCGACCATCACTCGAAACCATCCAGCAGGTCATCGCGGACCGCTTCACCGGCGTCATCAGCCAGGCGCCGCCGTCCTACTCCGCAATAAAAATCGGCGGCAAGCCAGCGTACAAACTGGCAAGAGCCGGCGAGATCCCATCCGAACTCGAACCCCGCAACATCCGGATCGATTCCATCGAAGTCACCGACTACGCCTGGCCGAAGCTCACGCTCGACATCCGCTGTGGCAGAGGAACGTACATCCGCTCCATCGCGCGAGACCTGGGCCGAGCAATCGACACCGGCGGACACCTCACCGCGCTGCGCCGAACCGCAGTGGGGCAGTTCACCGCTGACATAGCGCAGCAACTGGAAACGATCCCCGAGGGTGACCAGATGAATGAATCTGTGCTGATCCCGATGGATGATCTACTGGACTGACCGCACCTGGTTTTACATCGACCCTGAGTGATCAATTCAGCGCACAAAAAAAACAACGCCCATTCCCGAAGGAACAGGCGTTGCTTATATTGCAAACAGTTGGGTAGGCCATCACCGGTCGTTGCCGACCGGCTCTCCGAATGGGATATCCGGACGAGATTGTGCTGACGATCACGCTGTGGATTGCTCCACGATGCGTGTCTAAGGAAATCCCTTAGAAAGGAGGTGATCCAGCCGCAGGTTCTCCTACGGCTACCTTGTTACGACTTAGTCCCAGTCACCGAACTTACCGTGGGCACCGCTGAATCGCGGCGACTTCGGGTACTCCCGGCTTCCATGACTTGACGGGCGGTGTGTACAAGGCTCAGGAACGTATTCACCGGAGCGTAGCTGATCTCCGATTACTAGCGATTCCAACTTCATGCAGGCGAGTTGCAGCCTGCAATCCGAACTGGGGCGTACTTTTTGCGATTTGCTCCGCCTTGCGGCCTCGCGTCGCTCTGTATACACCATTGTAGCACGTGTGCAGCCCTGGGCATAAGGGCCATGCTGACTTGACGTCATCCCCACCTTCCTCCGGTTTGACACCGGCAGTCTCGCTAGAGTCCCCGCCATTACGCGCTGGCAACTAACGATAGGGGTTGCGCTCGTTAAGGGACTTAACCCGACACTTCACAGCACGAGCTGACGACAGCCATGCAGCACCTGTGTATGTTCCACTCAAGAGTGTCACTCTGCTTTCACAGAGCTAATCCATACATGTCAAGCCCAGGATAA
>JAJDDA010000047.1 GCA_029260535.1 Phycisphaerales bacterium
ACCTGTTCCTCACCGGCACCGGCGAGGTCGGGCTGATGGGTTTGCACCAGGGCGAGATCCTCGATGAAGCCGACCTGCCGCTGACATACACGACGGTCTCGACGTGTTTCCGACGCGAGGCGGGCGCCGCAGGCAAGGACACAGCGGGGCTCTACCGCATCCACCAATTCGACAAAGTCGAGCAGGTGGTCATCTGCAAGGCGGACGAGGCCGAGAGCCGGCAGTGGCACCAGAAGATGCTCGGGTATGTCGAGACGATGCTCCAACGCCTCGGGCTCCCCTACCGCTTGCTCCAGTGCTGCACCGGTGACCTTGGAATGAAGAACGCGGACATGATCGACATCGAGTGCTGGATGCCCGGCCGCGGCGAGGACGGCCCGGACGGCAGACCCCTGGGCGCGTACGGCGAGACGCACAGCGCCAGCAGGCTCTACGCGTACCAGTGCCGGCGCCTGAACATGCGCTACCGCGGCGAATCGACCGGCGGCAAGCCCGCGGTGTGCCACTCGCTCAACAACACCGTACTCGCGAGCCCCCGGATCCTGATCCCGATCCTGGAGATGAACCAGAACGAGGACGGATCCATCACGATCCCCGAGGCGCTGCGCCAGCACATGGGCGGCTCCGAACGGATCGGCTGAATCTGGAAGTATCGGCGCAATAAACAACCCCGGCGAGAATGCTCGCCGGGGTTGGGATTGGTGCGCTATCGGGTTTAGACAGGAACGGTCCGCGTGCGGCGAACCGGCTACTCAGCCGTCCCCACGCTCGCGGCGCTGGTAGTCCTTCTTCATTTCCTTCAGCGTCTTCTTGCTGGTCTTCTTGTGCAGCTTCCGCTGGCTGTTGACCGCTTTCTTGTTGTCCTTGAGACGCAGCTTCTCGGCCTTCTTCTCTTCCCTGGTGGGGTTCCTGGGGATCGCACGCTGACCGACCTGCTGTGACATGAATTCAAGGTCCATCGCGTCGGCGATGCCGTCGTTGTTCAGGTCGTAACTCGGGTCCAACGAACCGAAGTTCTGGATCAGCAGTGCGGCATCGTCGGCGTCAACCAGGAGATCCGCGTTGATATCGCTCACCGGGATAATGAAATCTGAACTGAGCGTGGTTCGTGTCAGCCCCTTGATACCGGCGAGGACCGCGCCGTTCGAATCGGTGAAGAACTCACCACCGAAGAGGTTGAAGTCGACGTACCACGCGACCGCGTACTCGACCTGCGCCCTGTTCATGTCGTTGAAGCCGTCGGCTGGGACCGAGTTCTTGGGCGAAGAGGCCTCGCCACCGTTGCAGAAACTGTACCCGCCGTAATCGTAGAGCGTTTCATTGAACTTGATGCGGATGTAGTAGTTGGCAGGACCGAATCCGAAGACACCGTCCTCGGTGCCAGGCGCCAATCCGATCTGGGGCGAGATAAAGATGCACTCGGTGTTGTTCCACGTCGAGCGTGAAGCAGCGATCAGCTTGTCGCCGCGGCCGGTGCTGTTCTCTCGCCAGAGTTCGAGGTCGATGTTTTCGAGCTCGACCTCGTCAGCCTGCATGGGATCCTGCGTGCCGCCGCCACCGTCACCGCCGCTCGCATTGAAACTGACGATGTCAGATTGGGTTACGAAGTGGAGGGGCGGCGTGTCCCAGTGCTCGTGCCTGTTCCAGGCAAGCGTTACGGAGATGCCACTACCGGGGGTGATCACACCGATCGGGAGATCGATGAAGCCTTCACCCAGGTTGCCGTGATCCCAGCCGGTTCTGTAGGGGATCGGCACACCGCTGGAGCCACCGCCGCCGGGTGTGTTGTCATTGCCACCAGCCGGAGGCGTCGCGCCGCTACCGCTGCCGGTGCCGCCGTCGCCCACGTCGCCCCCACGGTCGCCGTCACCCAGATCAGGGTCGTCACGGCGCGCCATGGGCCGAATGCCCGCGGACTCGTGGTACAGCATGTTCTCAACGGCCTCGGAGAAGGGCCCGTACCGCTGCGCGAACGCAACCTCGCGGATCCCCTGCCAGCCTTCGTCCAGCGACTCGTCCAGCGAAGGGTCGGCGTAGCTGAAGCCACCAAGCGAGAACGTGCACGCGATATTCTCACCACCGGATACGAACGGGAGATTCGGATCAGTCCCCGCATCGGGAGCGCTGACGTTGTAGTTGAATGAATCGGTCATGGGCAGCGCGGGGATCGCGCTCGCCGTTCTGGTCAAACCGTTGAGGCCATCACCCGGGAGGTAATCCGGCTTGATGGTCCCGAGGTGGTATTGAACAAGCAAGCGGCGCAGGTCAAGGGCGCCGCCACCGATTTCCTCATCCAGCCCATCCTCGGTGACGAGGGGGCGGTCTGGATCCATCATGTCCGCGACCTGCATGTTGTTGAACCCGTAGTTGTCCTTGTCTGCGGAGTTGAGCAGCACCGCTTTCGTGACCAATGCGCTGATCGAGTGCCCCTCGCGCCGGCCCAATTCATGGACCATCGCGGCTGCGGATGACACAATCGCGCTGGAGAAACTCGAGCCGACCCAGAAATCATCGGTCGCCGCTGCGGACAGGCCGTCACCAAACGTTGAGCCGGGGAGCGTCAACAGCTCACCTGGGGCGACGATGTCAACACCAGGCCTGGCGTCCACGAAGACACCGCCGACGGAGTCAAGATCGCCATCGTCGGTGGTGAACGGGTTCACGAAACTTGGATCATCCATGGGGTAGAGCCCCCGGACATCCGCTTGGTTCTGTCCCTGCGAAGGGCCGACGCCGGAATCGACCGCGAGCCCGTCGAGTTCGCGGTTGAGGAACCCGACCGAGATCGTGTTGTGCGCAGCGCCGGGGGAATAGACCGTCCCAAGATCGGAAACGTCGGGATCACCGCTCATGGTTTCTTCGCGCTGGGCATCGTCGCTCGTGCTCGCGACGAGCGTGGCGTCTGTCATCGAAACCACCGCATTGTAGATCCGCGCGACTTGGTCTTCGCCGCGACGGCTTGTTGCACTGCTGAGACCGAAACTGGAGTTAATGACTGTTGCGGCGGTGTAAGGCAGCAAACGACCATTGTCTGCGAGCGCATCAGCGATGTCCTGATCGGCCATGGCGAAGAGGGAATACGCGATCGCGTCCGGCTGATTCACTGTCGAGTTGGCGAAGGGGCGGTCGGTAAAGTTACCGGCGTTATCAAAGCCGATCGCGAACCAGCCAACGAGCAGCTGCGCATCAGGCGTGATCCCCTTCGGTTCACCCGATCCGCCTCCACCGGACGCGACCATCGCGCCCGCGGTCGCTGTCGAGTGCGAGATGACCTTGGAAAAATTCAATCTCGGAATACCGTCGTTCTCGAAGACCACCGGGATTGGATTGGACTTGTTGAGCAGTCGGTGCGAGATCGGTCCGCCGACACCGCTGATCAGCGGCGGGAGCCCCGAGAGATTGCCGATCACGGCGCCCTTCCCGGTGATTCCGATGCGCTCCCATGCGGAGATGCCGATCTGGT
Source organism: Phycisphaerales bacterium (assembly GCA_029260535.1). Classification (GTDB taxonomy): domain Bacteria; phylum Planctomycetota; class Phycisphaerae; order Phycisphaerales; family UBA1924; genus JACKHE01. The sequence goes on from JAJDDA010000047.1 coordinate 3,464, forward strand.
CGCGGTAGAACGTAACCGCATCAACGGACTGCTCAGGACCGGTGAAGACGAACGCCAAACCAGCGGAAGCCACGAAGGCGACCCGGGAGAGCTGGTTCAAGCGGGTTCTCTTTGTTCGGCTTGTGTTCATTTCATTCTCACTCTGCAATTGACACTGGATACTGATTACAACGACCCCGGGTATTCACTTGTTCGATTCCGGGGACATGCAGGTTTCATCCATCATACAAAATAGTGCTTGATACGTCGGAATGCTCATGATAACGGCAGAAACAACCAGAACTTCCCATGACTGGTTGTTTGATCAAAATCGAACTAAAACGGCAGCAACCCAAACGAATACCATACTGTTTTCGCGTGGCGGAGAAAGATCCATTGAATAGGCCGCACGTAGGTCCCGGGCTTTGGGATTCCAGAACAAATCAATCGGCGATAAGTGTGAATCATGCTTGAGAATCGTTCCAAGCCGGATCTACAGGCGATTGAGGCGGCTCCGCCGAGGAGCCTCTATTCGCCGACGCAGACATCTTGACCCCCCCACGGCGCCGGCTACACTCCGCAACTTGATTGCGGGGTAGAGCAGCCTGGTAGCTCGTCGGGCTCATAACCCGGAGGTCGCAGGTTCAAATCCTGCCCCCGCTATTCTTTGACTCAACAGAGTCGGATAAAGGCCGATACGAACCACTTGCTGGTTTGGATCGGCCTTTATCTCTTTGACATAGCAAGAGATGAGATTCCGCCGCTCTTCGACGGTGCCAGAGGCAACAAGAGCCTCCACCGAGTCAAATTCTGCCGCGATCCGCTTCCTGAGATCCCCCACTGGCGGGAGGCTCGCTTTTGCATACACAGCTTTGAGAGCAGTCTCGACCTCGGCCCGCTCAGCTGAAAGATCATCCGCCTGTTGGTAAAAGCCCAACGATTCGGCAGTCTCCGGCTTCATCGCGGTCAGGTGATCGCGGAGCGTGGCGAGTTTCTGATCGAGGTTTGCAAGCTGGCGCTGCAACTGCTCCCGAGCATCGAACTGGTGGCCGTGGAGGCGCCGCAGTTCCAGTTCGACGTACTCGTGGAGCTTGTCATCGTCCCGGAGCCGGAGCAGGTCCTGCTGGATCACCGTCAGGATGTGCCGCTCAACGACATCTGCGGGCACGGAGTACCGCTTGGGGCATTCGTCCGTGTGACCCGCTTGATGGCGGGAGCAGAGGTAGTAGCGGGTCTTGACGCCCTTGCCGCTGGTCCTCGTCGTCCCGGAGAGCTTCCCGCCACAGACGCCGCAGAAGATCCTGCCGGTCAGCAGGTATTCGCTCTTCATCGCGTTGCCGCGGAAGTGCGAGTAGTGCTTGGATTTCGATTCAGCGCGGCGCCGCTGGACGGCCTCGAATGTCTCTGGATTAACCAGAGCAGGCCAGGCATCCTCGCAGGTGATCCAGTCGTCCTCGTTGCGATTCTCGACTCCCTCGTCCTGACGCTCGACGCTGGCGCCATTCTGGTACCGGTGCCACTTGCTGAGTGTCCGGCGGTTGTAGACGCACCGCCCGGTGTACGCCGGGTTCTCGAGCATCGGGGCGATCGTCTGGACCGTGAAGCTGCTGCCGCGAGACGTTCGGAAGCCTGCCTCGTTGAGATCCGCGCGGAGCTTCCGGGTCGGGGCGCCCTCGGCGTAGTCGCGGAACATCTGCTGGACCGCTCGGACCCTGCCGGGAATTGAAGGGACCAGCGTTGATACCTCGTGGTCCTGTTGACCTGCCCCCGGTTGTTGTACCAATCTCTACCAGTGTAGTTCGTTCGTTGTTCCCTGCCGCAGAGGCGGGCTGAGCGGAG
>JAJDDA010000048.1 GCA_029260535.1 Phycisphaerales bacterium
CGGGCGGCTGCGCAAAGCGGTGGACGAGGCGCGCACGATCGAGGCGCACGCCTCGATCAACACGAGCGGTTGCCTCGGGGCCCTGGCCCTCTCCATCGATGAGACCATCGCGGCGATGTCCGAACGCGTCGACGGCGCGAAAACCGAACTCCGCGAGATCGAGATCCGACGCCGTGTCTCTGAATCCGAGCGGCAGCACACCGAGGCGGTCCTGCACTCGCTCCGCGATGCGGTGCTCGTCACCGACCCCTTCAACGAGCTGACCATGGCCAACGAGAGGGCCGCGGAGATGTTCGGGTTTGATATCAATGAGGCGATGCACAAGCCGATCGACGACCTGATCGAGGACGAGTCGCTCCGGCGTCTCATCCGAGAAGCCAGGGAGATGGCCGCCGCCGGCCAGCGCCGCACCTGCGAGTACATCCGCGAGGGCGACGGCATCGCCGACGACGAGGGCATCAGCGAGGGCGAATTCGGTCGTCAGTGCTTCGACGTCTCGATGACGTGCCTCCCCGACCCGCAGCACGAGGTGGGCGGTGTCGTCACGATCCTCCGCGATGTCACGCAAGAGCGTGAGATCAGCCAGATGAAATCCGAGTTCGTCTCCAAGGTCTCGCACGAATTGCGCACGCCGCTCAGTTCGATCAAGGCGTACGTCGAATTGCTGATCGATGGCGACGCCGCTGACGAGCAGAGCAGGCAGGAGTTCTACTCGATCATCCAGAACGAGTCCGATCGCCTGGGAAGGCTGATTGACAACATGCTCAACATCAGCCGCATCGAGGCCGGGATCATCAAGATCAACCGCACCGAGGTGGACTTCGTCAACTCGGCGCAGCGCGCCGTTGACGTGATCAACCCGCAGGCCAAGATGAAGGACATCACCGTCTCGATCAACGCGACGCCGCTCGCGTACACCGCGATGGCCGACGACGACATGATCCACCAGGTCATGCTCAACCTGCTCTCCAACGCGGTGAAGTACACCCCCGAGGGTGGTCGCGTCAATGTCAACGTGGAGAACGACGACACCACCGGGTCGGTGCTGGTCACCATCGCTGACACCGGGCTCGGTATCCCGCCTGACGCGGTGAGCCGGATCTTCGACAAGTTCTACCGGATCGAAAACTACAAGCGCGTCGCCAAGGGCACCGGGCTCGGCCTCAGCCTTGTCAAGCACATCGTCGAGACCGTCCACGGCGGACAGGTCAGCGTCACGAGCGAGCTGGGCATGGGCAGCAGGTTCTCGTTCTCGATCCCCTACCAGACCGAAGCACTCGCAGGAGCAGCCTGATGAACAATTACACAATCCTCGTTGTCGATGACGAGCCGCATATCACGCATGTGCTTGCGCTCAAGCTCCGCGGCGCCGGCTACACCGTCGAAACCGCGGGCGACGGCGAAGAGGGCTTCGAGATGGCGAGGCAGATCGTTCCCGATCTGATCATCACCGACCTCCAGATGCCCTACCTCACGGGGCTCGAGATGTGCCAGAAGCTGCGCTCGACACCGGAGACCGCGAAGGTCCCGGCGCTGCTGCTGACCGCACGAGGTTACGGGCTCTCCCCCGAAGACCTGGCCACGACCAACATCCTTGAAATGCTCACCAAACCCTTCGGCCCGCGCGAGGTCCTGGAAAAAGTGAACTCGGTGCTCACCGACGACGCCGAAACCGGATCCCCCCGCGCCAGCGCCGCCTAATCGAAAGCAAGACCCCAGAGTGCAACACGCGCCCGACCAACTCGGCCAGATCGACCCGATCCATGTGCTCGCTGAACGTCTCAGCAAGCTCAGGATCCCGACGATCCGTTGCGATGCCGGTGGGGGGCTGCTCCCCAGCGAGCAGCATCTCGATGCGCTCCAGCCTGCTGCGGTGACGCAGTGGATCCGCTCCGGGTTCTGCCTCCGCCTGCTCCAGGGCGCCCTCTTGCAATGGGAAGACAGCGACCCGGCTCCGGTCGAGCTGTTCCCTGGTTGCTGGGCGATTGCGATTGAGCAGACGCACCGCAGGAGGCGGATCGGCTACCTCGTCGGCTTCGCTTTCGAGCCCAAGGCGATCGGCGATGAATCATTCCTCGCAGGCTGCCAGTCGGCCGAGCTCGACGCGATCATCACCGCAGAGCAATTCGAAACGATCGCCGTGCACGATGCCCGCGGCATCGGCCGCTTCGCACAGCTGATTCAATGGGCGAGCGAAGACCTCCTCTCGATGCGAGGCGCAGACGACGCGCTCGGATCGTTCAGCGCACAACTCACCGAGGCCTATGAAGAGATCGCCCTGCTCTACAAGCTGGGGCACGCGATGAACGCCATCACGCAGCCACAGAAATTCGTCCAGATGATGATCGAGGAACTGCAGGTGACCCTCCCGTACCGCTGGTCGGCGGTCGGGTTCATCGAACGCGGTCTCGACGCGGTTGCGCTCGCTGGCCGGCTCGACATCAGCGGTGATTCACCCGAACCGCACGATTCGATGCGTGAGCGGTTCGCCAGGCTCCTCGCGGTGATCCCGACCGAAGGCCCCACCATGATCAAGCCGGGCGGGCGCTGGTCGGACATCTTCGACATGGTTGATTCCGTGCTGCTTGTGCACCCGTTCCAGGTCGGTGGGAAGCTCGCAGGCGCTATCGTCGCCGCGGACAAATTCGGTGAGGACACCGAAGTCAGCAGCGCTGATATGAAGCTCCTCGACGCCGCGTGCGAGCACCTGAGCATCCTCCTTGAGAACGCCGGGCTCTACGAGAATCAGCACGCGATGTTCATCGGGACGCTGCGCGCCCTGGTCGAATCGATCGATGCCAAGGACCCGTACACGAGCGGTCATTCCGAGCGCGTCGCGCACCTGGCGAGGCAACTCGCTGTCGCCGCGGGGCACTCTGAAGAAATCGCGGAGCGCGTCTGGATCTGTGGGCTCGTGCACGATGTCGGCAAGATCGGTGTCCCCGAGGCGGTCCTGTGCAAGCCGGGTCGGCTGACGGACGATGAGTTCGATCTCATCAGGGCGCACCCCGAGATCGGGCACCGGATCCTCAAGGACATCCCGCAGATGGCGGATGTGCTTCCCGGCGTACTCTCTCACCACGAGCGCTGGGACGGCAAGGGCTACCCCAACAACATCGCGAGCGATGAGCTCCCGCTCTTTGCGCGACTGATCGGGCTCGCCGACTCGTTCGACGCGATGAGTTCGACCAGGACGTACCGATCCGCGATGCCGCGCGAGAAGGTGCTCGCCGAGATCCGCCGATGCGCCGGGTCACAATTCGATCCCGTACTAGCGCCCATTTTCGCTGATCTCGATCTGACCGAATACGACGAGATGGTCAAGAAACACGCGGCCGCGGAGGCCCTCGCGCACGAGCTGCTCCCTGACGATAAGCCGGAGCAGGATCAATCCAATGAAAAGGCGGCATGACAACCACCGGACAGCAGCCACAAACGAACGCGATTTCAAAGACGCCAGCAAGCAGCAACAGCAGGAGACCGCACCATGAAAATCAGCGCCCAGGATCACGGGCCTATCAGCGTGCTGACCGTCTCCGGTGAATTCACCGCTGAGGACGTCGACCACTTCCAGCGGGTCTTCTCGGAGCGCACCAGCAACGGCGCGCAGCACATCCTGCTCGATTGTGAGCACCTCGAGTTCGTCGATTCCGCCGGGCTCGAGGCCTGGCTGCTCGCGCGCGACGACATCGGCGCCAGCGGCGGGCAGTTCCGCGTGGTCGCCCTCGATGAGAACGTGACCAAGATTCTTGAGATCACCCGGCTCAGCAAAGCGATCGAAGCGCACATCACGCTCGAATCCGCGGTGAGGAGCGTGCGGTAATGAACGCCAACATCCCCGCGGTTGCGGCTAAAATCCAGATCGGTGATCTGCTCGTCGATCGCGGCGTCATCACCGCGGCGCAACTCAAGGAAGCGCTGGATGAGCAGACCGTCCATGGACACCGCCGCCTGCTCGGCGAGGTCCTGATCGAGCTGAACTTCGCTACAGAAGCGCAGATCATGGAGTCCCTCGCCGCGTGCTACGGCGTCCCCTTCGCGCGCATCACGCCACGCGTCGCCGATCCGCGCATCACCGAGTCACTCCCGAGGGAGTTTCTCGAGGCCCACTGCGTGCTCCCGCTCTTCAAGGTCGGTGGCGTACTGACCATCGCGGTCTCCGAGCCGGCGAACCTCTTCCTCGTTGAAGAGATCGAGCGCATCACAGGGCTCCGCACGCAGATCGTCGCCTGCACCGCAAGCGACATCCGCAACACCGTTCAGGCCTACCTGCCCAGCGCCAACGTCTTCGTCATCGATGAGATTTATGAAGACGTCGGCGCAGCCGATTTCAGCGTTGTCGAATCCCAGATGACCGAGCTTGGCAACCTCGAAGAAATCTCAGGGCAGGGCCCGGTCGTCAAGCTCGTCAACTACGCGATCTACCAGGCGGTGCAGGACCGCGCCTCGGATGTGCACATCGAGCCGGGGGATCACTCGTTCAGGATCCGCTACCGGATCGACGGCCGCCTGGTCCAGAAGCTCAATCCGCCATACCAAATGCAAGCCGCGGTGGTCTCGCGCATCAAGATCATGTCGAACCTCGACATCTCCGAGCGCCGGATCCCGCAGGACGGTGATATCCACATCATGATCGACGGGCGCCCGATCGATCTCCGCGTCTCGACGATGCCCGGCAAGTGGGGCGAGAAGGTCGTGATCCGAATCATCGACAACCGCTCGGCGATTGTCCCGCTCGAGAAGATCGGGTTCGGTCCGAAACTCCTCGAAAGCTGGCGCCGAATCGTCAGCTGCTCCAACGGTGTTGTGCTCGTCACAGGACCGACCGGTTCGGGTAAATCAACCACGCTCTATTCGGTGCTCGCCGAGTTGTCCTCAGATGAGCTGAACATCTCGACGGTTGAGAACCCGGTTGAAGTCACCATGCCGGGGATCAACCAGTTCCAGGTGAGCGACAAGTCGGGCTTCGACTTTGCGACAGCGCTCCGCGCCCTGCTCCGGCAGGACCCGGACATCCTGATGATCGGCGAAATCCGCGACGGCGAGACCGCCTCGATCGCAGCGCAAGCAGCGCTCACCGGTCACATCGTCTTTTCAACGTTGCATACCAACGACGCGATGTCCGCGGTGACACGACTTGTCAATATGGGCATCGAGCCCTTCCTTGTCGCCGCGATGCTCCGGGGAGTCCTGGCGCAGCGCCTCGTGCGGAAGATCTGCCCCCACTGCAAGGAAACATACCAGCCGGAGGATCAGTTCCGCTCCATCGCGGAAGAGTCTGTCGGCGAGATCGAGACGTACTACCAAGGCGCCGGCTGCTCGCGTTGTCTCGGCAAGGGCTACGCGGGTCGCCAGGGCATCTTCGAACTCTTTGAGCCGACCGATGAAACGCTCGAGGGCGTCTCGGCGGGGCTGTCCCTGCAGGAACTCCGAGCCTTGGCAATCAAGGACGGGTATCGAACACTCCGCGACGACGGGTTCGAAAAAGTCAAACTCGGCCTGACCACCATCGAGGAGGTAATCCGCGTCTCGACGCAGTGAGGCAACGCGCGATCCTTGAGCCATGTCAAAGTTCACTTACAAAGCACGCGACCAGCGAGGCGTCGAGATCGGCGGCTCGGTCGAAGCGCCCAGCCAGATGGACGCCCTGCGCACGCTCCGCGGCGATGGTCTCGTCGTCACCGACATCCGTGAAGGCGTTGGAGTCGAGATCGACACCTCCGCGATTCGGATCAAGCAAGCCGCGCGAGCGGTGAAGGTCGGCGAGGTCGTCTCGTTCAGCGAGCAGATCTCGATCATGCTCGAAACTGGCGTGCCGCTCTCCGATGCGCTCGCCGCCTACCTGAAGCAATCCAAGGGTGGGAACCTGTCCCATGTCGTCCGCATGGTCGGCGACCGGATCACGGGGGGAATGAGTTTCTCCGCATCGATTGCCGATTTCCCGAAAGTCTTTCCACCGCTCGCTGTGAGCCTGATCAAGGCCTCCGAGGCGACCGGCAGGCTTGGCGAGATGCTCGGTCGCGTCGCGGAGTACATCGGCAAAGAAGTCGAGACCAAACGCCAGATTAAGGGCGCGCTGACCTACCCCTCCGTGATGATCACGATGGCGATCACCGTGACCTCGTTCCTTGTGGTCTGGGTGCTCCCGCGCTTCGCCAAAATCTACGAATCCCGATCTGCTGCGCTCCCCAAGCCGACCAAGATCCTGCTCGACATCAGCGGTTTCGTGATGGGCAACTGGATCCTGCTGCTCGCTGCACTCGCGATGGTGGTCGGAGGCGGTTACGCGATCGCGCAGACTAGGCGAGGCCGGCGCGCGATTGATTGGATGAAAATCCGCACTCCGGTTCTCGGCGGGATCTTCTCGAATTTTTACCTGACCAGGGCTTCGAGCACGCTTGGAACGCTCCTCGAATCCGGGATCCCGCTCCTGGATTCGATCGCGATCGTCCGGGGTGTCACACCCAACTCGTACTGGACCGACATCTGGGACCGGATGGAATTGTCGCTCAAAGGCGGCGGAACCCTGCAGGACGCCATCCATGATTCCCCGCTCATCC
>JAJDDA010000049.1 GCA_029260535.1 Phycisphaerales bacterium
CCGGTGTCGCTGATCGTGATCCACCACCGATCCGATTCTCGGACGAGCCCTGCGGAGATCGTGACCGTCCCGTCGGAAGGCGTCGCCTGGATCGCGTTGGTGATGATCGCGGTGACCGCCTGTTCCATTCTGCTGCGATCAAAGACCGCTGATCCGGGAGCCGCATCGAGATCCAATTCAAGCCGAACCGATTTGTGATCCGCCATCGGTTGGTGCGCTGCGGCGACGTGCTCGATCCATGCTTTGGGGTGATGCGTCTCGGGGGCCACCGCGATCGGCGATGTCGTGCTGACCAGATCACGGAGCCACAGGTCGAGCCGATCCACACTGCTGATGATGCGCCCCAGGTTTTCTTTCAGCACCCCGTCATCGGGGTTCTTCCGCTGGGTGACCTCCGCAACACCACGGATCCCCGCGAGCGGGTTGCGCAGGTTGTGCGAGAGCTGCCGGAGCAGCTCCCCGGTCGCGGTGAGGCGCTCGCGTTCGACGCGCTCTTCCTGCATATCGAGGATCGTTGACGCCATCTCGTTGACCTCATGCGACAGCCTGGCGAGCTCATCTCGACCTGCAATCGGGATGCGGTGCTCAAAATCGCCGGACCCGATCTGCACCGCCGCCGAACGCAGCCTCGAGACCGGGAGCGTGACCCAACGCCTGAATAATGCAAAGCTCAGCGCCGACATCACCAACGCGATGATCAACGACAACCCGATCACCACGAGCAGCCTGTCTTCGAGGCGCCCGGTAAACGCCACCGCGAGATCGGCGTCGTCGAGGATTCGCGCCTCGAGAAACTCGATCATCTCGTGCAGCTCGAACATCTCGTTGACCGACTCGGCCCTCGCGTCAATGTCGGCGCTGTCGTACCACGCAAACCCCCGATCGAGAGCCTCGAACGATCGCCTGTGCAATGCCCGCGCCGCGACCGCCCCGATCCGCTGCGTGAACCAGGGATCCGCCTCAAGACCGACGACACGGGACCGGATCAGCTCTGCCTCGGTTTCATACTGTAAACGACCATCCGCGATCGGCGCCGATCCTGGCGGTGTCCAACGGAGTCCCCGGACGCCGTGCACCGAGACCGCGCCCTGATCGGGGTTGGATTCCGGCTGGAGCAGCGTGGTGGCCTGTGATTCCAGGCCCCGCTTGATCTGTGTCAAACCCGAAAGGATCTCCGCGGTGCTCTGGAACGGCGCAATAACCTCGCTACGCAGTAATGAGAACGACCAGAACGCCGAACCGGCGAGCAGGGTCACCGAAACACCGAGGATGCCGAGCAGCAGCAGAAATCGGATTCGCAGTGACATCAGATAGGAGTCTAGACAATCCGGTCAATGAATCGACTGGTACCCCCAGCCCTGACCGTTGATGTCGAGCGGATCATCGAGCGATTCGACGTGCCCATCCATAAACGAGACATTCGCTGATCCGCCGTGCCTGGATCCTGGGAACCAGTACCGGTCGCCTCCCAGAGGACCGGTCGTGCCCAGCGAGGGACCGGTGAAGACCGGCGAGACCCGATTCTCGGCAGCGTGCTCGCCGTCAATATCAATCGCCAACGGCACATCGCTCTCGTTCAGGATGTTCGAATTGAGCAGCACCGACTGGAGCCGGAGCCGGCCGCGCCTACCCGGGACCTCGGCCTTGTGCAATCTCACGTTGAACCCGTACGAGACGTTCTCCGCTGGCCCGACTGCTCCACCAGAACACGGCGCGTTGCTGCGGAGCGTCACCTCGCCGTGAACCGACGGGCACTGCATCCGGTCGTTGGCCGGCGCATCCATCAGCGATGCCGAGGTGGAATCACCGAACCCCCAGAACTCGTCGATGCCGTACTGGGCTTCCTGGAAGGTTTCCAGCCGGAACCGGCTCCCGAGGCTGGAGTCATCCCCGCGGTCGCCGTGGAAGCGATCGTCGGCATAAATCTGAAAATCAAACGCCACGTTGCGCATCGACATCTGGCAGCGGAAACTCCGCGATGATTCGATCGCGCCCATGATCGCCGGGGACAGGATCCCGATCAGCATCGCCATGATCGAGATGGTCACGAGCAGCTCGACGAGCGTGAACCCGGAGCGAGATCGACAGCGTCTCAACAATGCACCGGAAGGCAAGCCCGAATGTTTTGGCGCTCCTGATGGCAACCCGTCATCTCCCCTGATCCGTGCCGGCTCGTTCCTGTTCTGATAGCGCTTGCGTTGTCAGCACCAGATCAGCATATCGGCTGCAGAGCAGGTTTCAAAGGCAATTCAACCGTCCACTCCGAAACAGATCCGCCAGAACATTCTGGCGGCGCGATAAAACGCATGACGCTCCGCATTCCAGCGGTTTCCGAGGCAGACCGACGAACAGCTACGAACTGTCGCCAGATTCTTCCAGCGGGTTCCCGCACTGATCGGTAACTCCGGACGCTCCACCGAGGATTGAGCACTGATAACGCCCCGGCATGATCTTTGCATATGCCGGGTATGAAAACCTTGAACAAAACAACACTTTCAGGTGAGCCGGACTCCAGGCACCCGTGGAGGAGGCGCACAATCGCTGCTCTCGCGGTGATCACACCGGTCATGGCGATCTTGGCGGTCGGCGGGGTCGCCGCTCACGACGATGACGATGACAATAACGACAACGACCTGAGCAGGGGCAAGGGTGGTCTCGTCATGTTCGCCTACAACGACCTGGGCATGCACTGCATGAACGACGACTACGAGGACCTGCTCATCCTCCCGCCGTTCAACACCATGCGCGCCATGATCCTCGAGCGCCGAGGCTCGCCGGAACCCATCATGGAGAATCTCGACGTGCGCTTCGAGGTCCCATCGAGCACGCTTGCCGCGGATCGCACCAACTTCTGGCAGCAGAGCGAGGGTCTCTTCGGCGCACCGCTGACTCCCGACATCGGGCTCTTCGGCGCCGGGATGTCGGGCGCCATGGAGCCGGTCCCCGGGACCAAGTATTACGAGATCCTCGGCGTGCCCATCACGCCGTTCGAAGACACCGGGCTCATGAACCCCTACCCACTGGGGAACATCACCGCCACGGGCTCCGCCGGTCAGGTCGCCACCGCGACCGTCATGCCTGTCTCCGTCGAACTCACGTGCCACCTCTGCCACCGCACCGAGGGGATCTCCATCGGCCGAGACATCCTGCAGGAACACGACCGGATTCACGGCACCAACATCGAGGCAACCGCACCGGTGCTGTGCGCCGAGTGCCACGCGGACAACGCGCTCGGGGCTCCGGGTCAGCCCGATATCCCCTCGTTCTCGCACGCGATGCACGCCTCGCACGCCGATCGGCTCGATGTCCTGAATCTCCAGAACGATTGCTACGCGTGCCACCCAGGCATCCGGACGCAGTGCCAGCGCGGCAACCACTTTGTCGCCGATGTCTTCTGCACCGACTGCCACGGCGACATGGACGCGCTGGGTGATCCGGCGCGCGAGCCCTGGGTGGACCTCCCGCGCTGCTCGGAATGCCACGACCGCGCCGGCTACGAGTTCGAAGAGCCCGGCAAACTCTATAAGGACTCACGCGGTCACGGCGGCGTGTACTGCTTCGTCTGTCACGGCAGCCCCCACGCGTGGGCGCAGGCCGCAACCATCGCGGACAACGTGCAAGCGACACGACTCCAGGGACACCCGGGGGTCATCAGCGAATGCACGACCTGCCATACCGAAGTCCCCAGCGACCCGTTCCCCCACCGCCGTGACGACTGAGCATTCGCAGACCGAAAGAGAGAACCCAATGCAATCAATACGCAAAGCAACATGGTCGATCGTCAGCCTGCTCGCGCTCGCCGGAGCCGCGACAGCGGACATCCAGTACACGATCACTGACCTGGGACCCATCGGCGGTCCATCCACCGCGACCGCACCGGGCAGCGTCGCGCTCGACCTCACAGACACCGGCGCTATCGCCGGTTACTCCGTGGTCCTCGATGGGCAACCCGAGCTGCGTGGATCGCTCTGGAATGGCTCGCTGACACCGCTCCCGCCGCTCTCCGGCGACGAGCACAGCGCCGCAACAGCGGTCAACTCCGGGGGCGTCATCCTCGGCGCTTCGTACACGCTCGGTGACACGCAACCCTCCGCGGTCCTATGGACGAACGGCGTCCCGAATTTGATCGGGAGTTTCACACCGACGGCGATCAACAGCAGCGGCTCTGCGGTCGGATCCGCGCAATCCGATCCGCTCTCCGCGGTGCGGCACGCGGTCCTCTGGGAGGGCGGGATCGAATCGGCGCTCGGAACCCTGGGAGGGGAGAACAGCCACGCCGACGATATCGCTGACGATGGGCGAGTCGTCGGCTGGTCCTCCACCCCATCAGGCGATCTGCACGCGTTCAGCTGGCAGTCCGGCGTCATGCACGATCTGGGCACACTCGGGGGCGCGATGTCGCAGGCCCGCGCCATCAACATGACTGGGCAGGTCGTCGGTGTCGCAAGCACCGCCGCCAACCAGCCGCACGCGTTCCTCGCCCAACTCAACCCAGACGGCTCGATCATGTCGATTGACGATCTCGGCGAACTCGCCGGCGGTTCGAGCTACGCGTACGACATCAACAGTGATGGCGTCGTCGTCGGGACCTCCGATGCGAGGGCGTTTGTCTGGTCGAGCAACATGATGATGGACCTGAACTCGCTTATCGATCCGCTCGCGTCGTGGCGCCTCGATCGGGCAACAGCGATCAATGCCTCGGGGCAGATCGTTGGCGCTGGTACGCACTTCGGCTTGCCCCGTGCGTTCATGCTCACCCCGATCACGATGGCCTGCGCCGCGGATATCAATCAGGACGGCGTGATCGACACCGCCGATCTGGGCATCCTTATCAGCCTCTTCGGGTCGTCCGATGCACTCGGTGACATCAACGGTGATGGCGTCGTCGACACCGCCGACCTCGGCATCCTCATCGGTGTCTTCGGGACCATCTGTCTCTGAATCGTTCCCCCCACTTCAACACCCGCTCACGATGACCCAACCACAAAGCTGAATCTAAATGAATCGTAACCTATGCACCGCAATCAGGAACGTCATCCCTATCGCCATCGCTGCGATGACGATTACCACGCAAGCCGGCGCCGCCACGTGGGAGAGCTTTGACGCGTTCACCGGCGGACGCACCGGCGCGGTCGCCGTCAACGACAACGGCGTGATCCGTGTCCTGGGCGGGGCGCCGTACCGTTGCGAGTTCGATCTGCCGTGCGAGGACCCGGATCTGGGCGCCGCCGATGCGCTGCTCGCCGGCGCAACGAGTTGGACGACAACCGCGTCGCTCGACGGCCGTCTCGAACGGATCGGCGCCGGGATCGACTCGCTGGGCCGTCTCATCGTCTTCGGCTGGGCCGGTGGGCCAGGCGACACGGTGGGCTCAACAAACACGGCAATCTATAACCCGGCGATTGGCTTTGATACTGACCTTGGTCTCGCGGACAGGAACTACGACACGACCAACTTCGCCTGCGCGACTGACGACCTTGGACGAATCTACGCCATCGGAGGCGGGCCCGGCGCCTCCGCCTCCGTGCTCAACCCCAACCTCCCGGTGGTTGAGCGCTACCGCGCCGATCTCGATGCCTGGACGCCGCTGGCGGCCCTCCCCGAACCGCTGTCACAGGCAGCGGCTGTCTTTGACAGCGCAGGCGGTGTCTGGGTCTTTGGAGGCTACACCGAGCTCGGCGATTCTCGCTCGAACCGGGTCTACCGCTACGACATCGCAACCGACACCTGGGCACTCATCGGCGATCTGCCGACCACCGGCGCCAACGACAACCGCCGGTCAGGCATGGGCGCCGTTGTTGACGCCGACGGCGCCATCTGGGCGCTCGGCGGGCTGAGCGGGCCGGTCGGCGCGGGCGTCACCAGCGCCGACGCGTTCCTGCTCGATCCGATCACGAGGACCTGGACCGACGGCCCCTCGATGCCGACGCCAAGGCACAGCTTCGCCGTCACGATCGGCGATGACCAGTACGTCTACGCGTGCGGCGGCGAGGACGGCCTCGGCGGTGTCGCTTCGGTTGAGCGCATCCGCATCTTCCCGGATTGCAACGACAACGGGATCGATGATCAGTTCGATCTCGACACCGACGGCGACGGCGTGATCGACGACTGCGACAACTGCCCGCTCACGAGCAACCCGGACCAGGCCGACCTCGACCTCGACGGTGTGGGCGACGTCTGCGACAACTGCCCGAAGGCGCCCAACCCCGATCAGTTCGACGCCGACGGCGACGGGTTCGGCGATGAGTGCGACAACTGCCCGCTCACGAGCAACGCGGTTCAGGCCGACGCTGATCTCGACGGCGTCGGCGACGTCTGCGACGCCCCGGCGGTCGCGGAGTTCCGTGCCGTGCCGATGATTCCAACCCCGACGACCGTTTCGTCCAGCGCCGTGGCGATCAACAACGCGGGCGTCGTCATCGGGTCCTATTTCGACAGCACCGGATCGCACGGGTACTACTTCATCGACGGCGCCTACCACGATCTCGGCGTCGGCATGTTCCCGAGCGCCATCAACGACGCGGGACAGATCACCGGCAAGAGCAGCACGACTGCCTGGATCTATGAAATATCCGACGGGAGCCTGTCGATCCTCGGTGATCTCGGTGCGGGTTTGATTACGCCGATGGGCATGAACGACTTCGGTGAAGTCGTCGGGCAGGCGCCGATACCGGGCGATGATCCGCACGCCTTTGCGTATGACGGCGTCAGCATGACTGACCTTGGTGTGCCCGAAGGATGGGGCATCACCACCTACACCATGGCGCGAGGCATTAATAACGCTGGGACGGCCGTGGGCGAGGCGCTCGTCGGTCATGGCGTCTGGGACCTCTGGGCCATCCCCTTCTACGTCGATACCAATGCCAACCCGCCGGTCGTGACACAGGTTCCGAGCCCGGACTTCTACTACCAGTCCGGCAGTTCGTTCGCCATCAACAACGCCGGGCACATCATCGGCTGGCAGTCCCGCCAAGAGGACTTCTGGGGCAGAGCGTTCCTTTACAACGGGACGACGATGATCAACCTGGGCGCGATCCCGGGCAGGGCGTACACGATCGCCCGGGGGCTCAACGAGAACGACACCGTCGTCGGGACCGGCTTCGGCTACTGGAACAACGGGTTCTGGACCAACAGCGGCTACACCGCGTTCATCTGGCGTGATGGCATCATTCAGAATCTCAATGATCGGATCTCAGCAAACAGCGGTTGGTTCCTGACCTACGGCAACGGTGTCAACAACGATGGCCGGATCGCCTGCAATGGGGCGTTCGAGGCGCACAGCACCGGCTGTCTCCTCATCCCGCTCAATCCCGCCGACCTGAACGAGGACGGCGTCGTCGACACGGCCGACCTCGGCATCCTGATCGGCGCCTTCGGGCTGCCCGTCGAGCAGGCCGACATCAACGGCGACGGGATCGTTGACACCGCCGACCTGGGGCTGCTCATCGCGGCCTTCGGAACAACCGAATAAGGACACCAACCGAGATGCAAACCAAATCACATCCCATAGCCATCAACAAGCGAGCATCAATCATGCTTCTCGTTGGCGCAGCAGTAGTAATTCAGGCCGCCGGAACCAGCGCGCTCGCCGATGTCGAGCGGTACAAGATCGAATCCGAATACCTCGCGCGCCTCGCCGAACTCAACCATGAAATAGTCTTCGAGGGTTTCGAGTCCGCCGTCTGGGACGCGACGCACACCACCATCGTTGATCCGCACATGCTCCCCGAGGTGACCAGCCAGAGCGTCCTCTGGGAGCCCGCGGCGAAGGATGTATTCGGCGCCCAGTTCAGCAACCGCCAGCACGGGCTCTCGACGACACCAAACTGGGCGCGCAGCGGCGGCTGGGGCATGTACGAGAACCACTCAGGCGAGGGTTACCCGACAACCATCAGGATCTCGACCGCTGTCCCCATCTTCGGTGTCGGCGGCTGGTTCGACACCAACCCCGACGGGCAATCCGTCGGCGTCCTTTTCGAAGACCGGACTACCGCAAACGCGCCCGGCTATTTCCTGCCGGGGTACGGCGCGATGTACCCGGGCGACAACCCGAGTTTCGGACACGAGTTCATCGGCTTCATCGACCCGGCCGGGTTCAACGCGGTTGTCCTGACCGGGACGCTTCAAGTCAACGAGAAGGGCACGCTCGAAGGCGGCACGATCTTCGGGTGCGACGACTTCACGCTCGCGGTCCCCGCCGGTTTTATCACCCCGCCATGCCCGGCCGATATCAACAACGACGGCGTCATCGACACCGCCGACCTCGGGCAACTCATCAGCGATTTCGGGACGAACGCCCCGGCGTCAGACCTCAACACCGACGGCATCGTCGACACCGCTGATCTGGGGATCCTGATCGCGGAGTTCGGCGCCAACTGCCCCTGACACAGAAGAGATTGAAAGCAAAGATGACTACAACGCAAACGAAAACGAAAAAGACACTCATCCTCATCGCGATGGCGGCGCTCGGCTGCCTGCCTTCGCTCGCGATCGGCGATCAGGTGCATACTGGCGCTGCGATGGAGGCCTTCCTCGACGACAGCTTCATCCTCGAAGACTTCGAAGGCGTCAACCTGCACGGCGGCAGTTCCTGGCCAACCGCCAACCCGCTCAACGACAGCACCATCTCCGGTTTCTTCGCTATCGAGCCGGGCGTCACCTACACCTCGACCGGTGACATGTCGTTCTTCGGCGGGTTCGTCGGCGGGCAGGACAGCGTCCTGCTCCGGGGCGAGAACGATCTCACGCTGACCTTCGATGAGCCGCAGGCCGGCGTCGGCATGCTCATGCTGAGCCCGACCAGCAAGACCATCACGTTCTACAACGGCGCCGACACGCTGGGTGTCATCTCGCAGCCCACGAATGCTTTCGTAGGCTGGGCGAACACCACCGTCGGTATCACCTCGGCCACAATCACCAACTCCGGCTCCGGCCTGGTCAGCATCGATGACATGATGTTCGGCGCCACCGTCAACCCGGGGTGCCCTGCCGATCTCAACTTCGATGGCGAGATCAACACCGCCGACCTGGGCATCCTCATCGCCGCGTTCGGCACGAGCAACCCCGCGGGAGACGCCAACAACGACGGCATCGTGGACACCGCAGATCTCGGAATCGTGATCGCGGTTTTCGATTCCAACTGTCTCTAAAAAACAATCGCGGTGGAAGAAGCCGCGCGATTGTGTAAGCAGAGCCGGTCAGCGATTGCGTGAAGGCGGTCTTAGCATCAACCGCCGACGCGGTAGATCCCTGTGGCTTGAATGGTCAGGACGTTCTCGCTGGGGCGGGCCGCAACGGTCCCAACGACGATCACCTCGTCGAGCGCCGCCAAACCCCGGGCGGTGGGGCTTTCAGCGATCGGGTGGCCGTGCGCATCCATGATCTGGACCGTTGCGGAGTTCGCCGTGATGGTGTCCGGCGTTTCGCAGCAGTAGTCCCATGGAGTTCGGCAGTGATCGTCGGGCTCCGTGCCGCACGCAGGGACCGCAAGATCCATCATGGTGAAGACCGGGCTCCCCTCGGTGAGTGGCTCCAAGCGGCCGCCGATCCGACCGCGAAGAACGATCTGCTCGCCTTCCTTCGCCGATGCCTTGGCTTCGCTCACGCTCTTGGCGCCCTCCGGAGCAGAGGCGAGCAGCCAGGTCGCGGCGGCTGGCTCTGTGGTGTTGTTCAGTTCGGCTGTGTTGGTCTCTTTGCACCCGGTCAGCAGGAGCGATGCGAGTGTGAACAATGCGAGCGTGAAAATCATGAATCGTGACATGGTTATTCCTTATTGATTGGATTCAGTGACTGAGGTGTTTTTATTCAGAACGATTTGAGCGCTTCCGCGATGGGCAAGCGCAGACAACGGATAGCAGGAGGGATGGCGCCGACAAGGCCTACGACCAGGCCTGACAGGATGCCGATGAGCAGGACCGGGGCGTCGATCGTCAGCGCAAAGGCGCCCATCGAGAATTTTACCGCCAACCCATCGAGCAGCACCACACCGAGGACCGCCCCGATGAGGGCGCCGCAGGAGGCGGCAAAGACAGACTCCTGAACAAGGTTCACAACGATTGAAGAGCGTGTGAACCCGAGGGCCTGGAGCATGCCGACTTCGCGGACTCGCGCAGCGAACGCGGCGTACATCGTGTTCAGCCCTCCGAGAATCCCGCCGGAGGCGATCAGGATCGCGGTGATGATGATCATGACCCGGATCGGGCCGTAGAACGCCGCGATCGACGCGTAATACTCGCGCTCATGGATCGCGGTGACCTCCAGATCGAGGCGGCTCTTCACGAACAGGTCGGCATCGGCGAAGGTTGCGCTGTCGAGCGTCACGACGACGCACGAGAGCGAGGACTCGCGATTGGTTGCGATCTGAAGACTCGTGAGCGGGATCCAGATCTCGGCGTTCATGACCGTGTTGGGTGCGCTGAATCGGCCAACGACGGTCCAGTCGCGGTCGTCGAAGCGCAAGGTCTGACCGAGCGCGAGGCGTTCGTCGGGGAGCCCGAGCCCGGTCGCGACCAACTCCCCCACCATTATTTCTTCGTGCCCCGACATCGGCGGGCGCCCCTCGATGATTTCAACCTCAGGATGGACAAGCAGCGCGACAGGACGGACGCCGCGCATGACTGCGGAGAGGTCCTCCGTGCTCTCCGCGTCTTCTCGCACAGGGAGCGCCGCATGAATCTCTGGTGAAGCATAAATCACACCCGCTTGCTCTTTGAGACCAGGAATGCTCGCGGCGGCGATGCCTTCGACAGCAGCATCGATCTGGGATCGCTCGACGCCCTCCTCGCTGCCGGCGCCCAGGATCATGACGTTGTCATGGAGCGCCGCGCCCTGCGTCAGCGTGAGTTGCATGCCGCGGACGAACCCACCGGAAGCAAGCACCAGCAGCACAACCAGCGACGATCCGATGAGCGACGCGGCGAGGCGCACACCGCTTCTGCCGAGGTTCCTGAAGGCGTATTGGAACGGGAGTTGAAACATCGGGTGTCCTTACGCGGCCCTGAAACATTCGGCGATCTGATGACGGGAGGCCTGCCATGCCGGGACAAGCCCGGCGAGCACACCGATGACACTGCAAACCAGGAGACCCGATACGAGCAGCCCGGCGTCGGCAACGATGGGGATCGAGGCGCCCTCGACGGAAAGCGCGATGTTGCCGTAGCTCGCGGCGCCAACGGCCAGCGCCGCGCCGAAGGCGCCGCCGATGACCGCGAGCAGGACACCCTCCGCCATGATCAACACCGCGACAAGCCGCCCTGAGAAGCCGAGTGTCTGGAGCACCGCGTGCTCCGAGACACGGCTCTGGACACCGAGCACGATCGAATTCGCAACGAGCGCGAGCACCGCCGCGAGACAACCGAGCCCCAGCCACCTGGCGAAGCCGACCAACTCGATGATGTCATCAGCTACACGCCCGATGAACGCCTTCTCGCTGAACGTCGCCGTGGGCTCCTGGGCGATCCTGAAGATCTCGTCGATCCCCTCGGCAACCGGGCCGAGCATCGATGCGTCACGCACCTTGACGTTGAACTGGGTCACGATGCCGAGCTGGTCTCGGCCGGCGAGCTGGACAAACTCCAGCGCTGTGTAGGCGACGTTCTGATCCTGCGCATTTTCGGAACGCACGACACCGGCGACATACGCGGTGATCCCCGCGGCATCGAAGGTCATCCCGGGGCGGAGCCCCCGACGGTTGGCGAGTGTTTCACCGAGGATGGCCGCGTCGGTTCGGGTCTTCCACTCCTCGACAGAGCCTGCGATAAATTCCAGGTCATCGCCATGATCGTTAATGAATTCATCCTTCGGGACTCCACGGAACGTAACGACGTCGAGGCTCGTTCGGCAGTTGGTGACGACGATCTTCATCGGCGTCACGCTGACCACCCCCTCGACGTTTTCGATCCGACGCTGGTAGTCCTGCGGGAGTTGGCTCGTCGCGGGGCAGTAGCGGTCCTTGCGGTAGACCACGAGCGTGGTGTCGTTGGCGGTCGCGGTGGTCGCCTCGGTGACGCCCTGGTTCATCGCCTGCACCGCGGTGAAGAGGAACATGGCGATCCCGATGCCGGCGATCGTCAGCAACGACCGGACGCGGTGGCGCGTGATCTGCTTGAGCACGTACGGGATGCAGCGGAGATGATTCATACGGTCACCTCCACAGGCGCGTTGGAATTCGCTTCATCAAGACGGCCCTTGTCGAGGTGCAGCGTCCGCTTCGCGTAATCGGTGGACTTGGGGTCGTGCGTCACCATGATGATGGTCTTGCCGACATCATCATTGAGTTCCTGAAGCAGAAGCATCACCGAATGAGCCGATTGCTTGTCGAGATCACCAGTCGGCTCGTCGGCAACGATGATCTTCGGATCGGTCACGATCGCCCGAGCGATGGCGACCCGCTGCTCCTGGCCTCCCGAGAGCTGACGCGGGTAATGCCTCTCGCGATCGGCGATGCCGACCCGATCGAGCGCCGACATGATCTGCTTGTGCCGTTCTTTCCGGGAAAGCGGGTGCAGCAGCAGCGGGAGCTCGACGTTCTCGTACGCGGTGAGGACCGGGACGAGGTTGTAGAGCTGGAAGACATAGCCGATATGCCGCGACCTCCACGCCGCCAGTTTGTTCCTGCTGAGCGTGCCGATATCGACACCCTCGATGATGAGCGATCCGCTGGTGGGTGTATCGATCCCGGCGATGAGGTTGAGCAGCGTTGTTTTGCCGCTCCCGCTTGGGCCCATCAGCGCCAGGAAGTCACCGTGATCGATTTCGAGATCGAGCTGGTCGAGCGGTCGGATGATTGTCTCGCCCTTGCTGTATTCACGGGTGAGTTTTCGGCATTCGATCAGTGTCATGACGGCGCCCTTTCCTCGTTGAGGTTCCGGACGACGACGAACTCGCCTTCCCTGGGCTGCGCAACATCAACCGTGATCAGGGCGCCGGGCTGGATGTTGCCGGCTACCGTGAGCCATTCCGCAGATCGCTCGATGACATCGACAGAGCGCGAACTGAGCACGCCGCGACCGTTGCGACGGCCGATCACGATCCACACGCGCCCCGATCCGCCGGCGTCGTCAAACGCGCCAGCGGGGATCTTCACCGTGGTCCCGCCACCTTCGGATGATCGTGCCTCCGAATCCCCGCCGCCTTGCGACGGCAGGAACTTGACCCTCGTCAGCATCTCCGGACGGAGGATCGGATCCGGTTCGATCACTTTGACCTTGAATTGCAGCGTGTTCTTCTGGAGATCGGCCTCGTGCGTCGTTCGCAGCACCTCACCGCGGAACACACGATCGGGCAGCACCTCGACGACCACCTCGCACGGCTGGCCGACCCAGATGTGCGATGCATCAGCGAGCGGCACATCGACGCGCACCTGGAGCCGTTCCGGGTCATACATGTGCACCAGATGAGTCGAGTGCGGCGAGTCCATCATGCGGATCACCTTGTCGCCCGGCGCCTTCAGGCGGGTCTGGACATACCCGGTAATGGGCGCCCGGATCACCATGCGGTCGAGTTCGAGAGCCGCTTCGTCACGGAGTGCTCTGGCTCGCGCGACTGCCGCTTCGGCTCTCGAGACCATCGCGGTCGCGACGGCGAGACGGCGCTTGTCTTCGATACGCAAACCCAGATCGCGCTCCGCGGCCCGGAGTTGGGCGCGAAGACGCTCCGCTCTCGCTTCGAGGATCGGCCCTCGAGCCTCGAGCGCGCTAGCCTCGGCGAGTTGTGCTGCGGCTCGCTGTTCGGAGATGATGCGCTCGAGCTCGTTGCTCGCGCCCCGCTCGGTCGAGAGGCGCGCACGGTCGGCCTCCTCTTCGAGACCGATCAGTGTGGCGCGGGCCGATTCAATCAGCGATGGCAGCTGCGCGATCTCGGCTTCGCTCTCGGCGACCGCCGCTTTGCCTGCTTCGACCGCACGATCGAGTTCGACCGGCTCCGCCCAGGCGCTCTGCGCGGCTTCGAGATCGGCCTTGGCGATCCCAAGAGCCGCTTCGGTGTTCGCGAGTTCGGCCTCGGCTCGCCGAAGACGGATCTCAGAGTCCTCCGCCACCAACCTGGCGACCACCGCGCCCCGCTCGATGTGATCACCCTCAAGCACCTCCATGCTCTCCACAACACCGTCGGCGAGGGCCGAGCACGCGACGTAGAACGGCTCGGCTTCAAGCCAACCCGGCGCCTGCACGGTTGGAACATCGCGAGCGGGTTGCTCATCCGATGTCTGGGTCAGTGCGACAGCGACGCGGGAGAACACCGCCTGCACGACATCAACCTGCCTTGCAGGCCGGATCACCGGCCAGGCGCTCCAGCCGATGAGCGCGAGCGTGGCAAGAACAATAAGGGAAGTGATCAATACGGGGGCCCATCGGGGCCGAGGGCCGGCTCGATCGCCGGAATGCGAATCCATTGGAGTATCTCCGAGATGTGTTTGACCATTTGCGCTGAGCGCGCACTGCACCTAGGCGGCGAGGGTCAAATATCTCGGGGGTCGCTTCAGACGGCTGGTATGCAGCGAGCCACAATCAACCTGGGTCGTGTATCCGATGCGCTCGGAAGCCAGCCTCGGCATGGCGTCCTTCACAATCGCGGGCAATGCCACCAGAGTCTGCGAGATGCCGCAGCACTGCATGGGGCATTCGCAATTGCTGCACGGCTCGTCGGGATCCTGAGGCGATCCATCCTCGCTGCTTGGCTCGCTCTCGGCGCTGCAGCACGACGAAGCCTCAACCTGCTCATCCCCGGATGATGCCACCATGTGGCTTTCCGTCGAGCAATCGCAGATTTCCGGCGCAAACAACCGCAGCGGCATGGCCACGAGGCTGAGGGCGAACAGGATGGCTACGAGTCGATGCATCATTGGGAGTATACCGCTGAGATCGGCATATTGTTCCAGGTTCTTTTGTGGTTCGGGGCGGAGTCCAATAATTCAACCCCGCTCCCAATCGCCCGCCTGGACGCCTGGGGACTAACACACCTTGTCATAGACCATGCGATCGCCTTGCACGCTCCTGGCCTTCTCTGATCAGGACCCGTGCCGAAATTGACGCCAAACCGGGCGCCGTTTACACCGCCCCGGCAAGAGGCCGTTCCTGCTGCACCGCTTCGAGCCTCGCGAGTTCTTCCTCAAAGAGCGTCCACGCCTCGTCCCGGAACGATCGCACGTCGCCGCCCTCCGAATCCACCCGCTGCAGCAGGTTCTGCTGCGCCAGGCAATCCTGATTGACGATGCCCGACCTGCTCTGGAGCAGCCTCCACGCCTTGCGCCGCTCGACACAGAAGAGGACCATCTGCCGCGAGATCGAAAAGTGCGCACGCTTCCCATCGCCGCGGTCCGCTTCGATGAACACCTTAAAATCAGGCACGTACGAGCGGTGCGTCGGGTCGGTGTGCCGCCTGGCGACAACATCCGCCTGCGAGAGCACCACCAGCATGCGATCGAGCGGGATCATCGACGCCGCGGCCTCTGGCTTGATCGGCTTGAGGTGCCTGCGGAACCTGGCCTCGGTCGCTGCCCAGTGCGCTGGCGTGTACCGGTATGTCTCTTTCGTTCCGGTGTACTTCGTCGTCCACCAGTCCCGGTTGATATCGGGGTTGCCCTTGAGGTCGAGCGCGTCGGCGTACACCTCGCCGGCATCGGACCGGAAGACGAACTCGGGCATCCCCCGGCAATCGCGGATCCGCTTCGCCTGCACCGACGCCATGTCGTCGCCCACGCCGTGCTCCGGCTGGCAGGTGGTGAAGCACTGGAAGAAGGCCGTGCCCCGGTACTCGAGCCCGTCGAGCATCGACTTGTAGAGTTTCGCCGCGTTGGCGATCGAGATCTGCGCGACATAGGGCGACCCGTGCCCGCACGTGAAGATCTCGGCGACGCTCTTCTTCTCGGTCATCTTGCCCTCTGATGCAACACCGAACTGATTCATGTCGAACCCGCCAGGCGAGAGCGAGGAGTCGGAGTTCTGCCCGCCGGTGTTAGAGTAGACCTGCGTGTCGAGCATCAGCACTTTGATGTTGGGGCGGTTCTGGAGGATGACCTTCGACACGTTCTGGAACCCGATGTCCCCCATGCCGCCATCGCCACCGATCGCCCACACCTTGGGTAGCTCGCGCACCTCCTGCTCGGTCATGTCCGCGTCGGTCATGTGCTCGAGCGTGAACCGCTCGGCATCACTCATCGCGCCGTTCTGTTCACCGAGCAACGCCGCCGACAGCCGCTCTGGAATGACCGACCGCCTCGCGTGGTCCTGGATGAATCCTTCACCGAGCAGCCACGCCACCGTTGAGCCGTCCTGGAAGAGGGAGTTGAGCCAGGGGTAAGGATGCGGGTTGTTGGGAGGCGTCGATCCGTACACCGTGTTGCACCCGGTGTGGGCGCCCATCGCCATCACCGACATCCCGTTCTCCAGTCGTCCATCAACGGATCGGACATCTTTGTGCAGGTGCGCGTCGTACCGGAGTGTCTCGACCAGCGCATCGATGACCTCGGCGTCGGTGACACCGCCCCGCGCCGACATCCTCGAATCGGCGTCGGCATCGGACTCGCCGCCGAGCTCCATCAGCAGGCCGGTCACCAACCTGGTGAACCGATCGGCGTCCTGGGGTGAGCGACCGCGCAGTTTCCCGAGCCGATCAACACCGTGCGCAGCAAGGTCATCGGCCATCCCGAGCAATCGTTCCGCCTTGGCGTGGTACATCGGGCGCATGTACGCCTCGGTCACGCTCGCCACCGCGCGGAGGATGCTCTTCTCGCCGCACCCGGCGCAGGCGCCGTCGCCGCTGACGAGCGCCTCGTAGTTGCGCCTCGACATCAGGTGGTTCCGCAGCGCCGCCATCTTGGAATCTTCCGGGTGCTCCGGGTCGTAGATCCCGAGATATTCTCGCGGCGTATCGGGGAGCAGATCGAGGAAATTCGTCGCCGCGAGCACGTGCGTGTTGACCTCCTCTGAGTCCGGCTCCATGTACAGCGCGTTGTGATCGCCGCACGCGATGACGCACTCGCCGCAGCCCTTGCACCGATCGGAGATAAAGATCGAGAACAGCCCGCCGTGCCCCGGGTTCTTCTTCTCGATTGATTTGTAGATCGCGTGCGTCTTGGTGTAGGCAATCGGGAGCAATTCGATCGCGCTGAGCATCTCGCTCTTCGCTTGATCCCCGATCCCGCTCTCCGCGTTGACCACCTCACGGACGATGTTGATGAAGGGCTCATCGCCCTTCTCCTTGACGACCTCCGACATCCGTTCGCGAATCCGATCGCTCATCGCCGGGATCGCCTTGAGCAGGGCCTCTCGTTCGACGACCCCGCTCGTGTAGTGCCGAACCGCGGTATCGAGGATGGTCTCGACGCGCTGCGCGGTGTTGGGCATCGCGGTGTCGGGGCAGACGGCGATGCACTCCATGCACTGTGTGCAGTTTTCTGCGACAAAGATCGGCGTCTGCCTCCGAGCGACGTACTTCGACGCCGTCGCACCGGTCGCCGCGCCGACCACGCCAACCGAAGAGAGCGCCGACGCCGGCTGGTGGTAGCCCAGCCCTGCCCGGAACTCGCTGTCGAACTTCTCCAGCGAGAAGATGGGTGCTCTCGCATCGCCGTTCGCCTTTGATTCAACCTTCGGCTCGATCCCGAGCAACGGCACCAGCGGGCTCCCCTTCATGGACGACCGGTCCGGCGCGTCGACCGCGCCGTAGACGATCTCGACCGCCTGCTCGAAGCCCTTGGTCATCACCTCCATGTTCGACTCGACAACATGCTCGCCGAACCGGCTGAACTTCTTGACGTACTGCGCATGGACGATCTCGCGGAAGTGCTCCTGGTCGATCGAGTACTCTTCCAGGAAGTCCGAGACCCGGAAGAACGCCCCGAGGAAGGCGTTGCCCTGCATCCGCATCTGGAGTTCGGGTCGATCCGTCGCCTCCCGCGCGATCTGGAAACCGTTGAGGATGTACACCCTGATTTTCTTGTCGAGAATCTCCTGCCGGTGCGCCCGCGGGATCCGTTCCCACGCCGTCTCGGGTGACTCATCCGATTCCCAGACAAACGCGCCGCCCTCACCGATCCCGTCGAGCGCGTTCGAGTGCAGGAAGATCTTCGGATCGCAGCAGAGCACCGTATCGATGTGGTGCAGGTCGCAGTTCACCCGGACCCGCTCCGGCGCGACGACCAGGAAGTACGACGTGGGAGCGCCTTTTTTCTCCGAGCCGTACTTGGGGTTGGCGCTGATGTGCAGCGCTTCTTTCAGCTGCCCGAACTCGTCTCGCTCGTCGCGTTCGGCGCTGATCGTCTCGCCGAAGTTGCCGATGATCTCGCCGAGGTTCTTCCCCGTCGTGATCATCCCCCACCCGCCGATCGAGTGCAGCCGAACCGCGATCGAGCCGGGGGGCTGCAGCGAGGGCGTCTCGTCGGAAACAACCGCGTACGGATGATCGATCCCCAGCGCGAACCACGTCATCCCATCGTCGCTCGTCTTCCCGTCCTGCCGCGCCCGGCCCTCGACGGCGTACTCGTACGCGCCGATGATGTGCTCGGGCCGGAAATCCCTCGATCCCAAACCGTACACACCGCTGTATAGCCTCGGCATCTGCGCGTGCGACAGCTCGGGCAGACCCGGCCGGTGCGGCTTGCCCGCGTGCGTCAGGCACCGCGAGAGCGCCGTCCGTATTTCGCGCGCCAGCGGATTGTCGTTCGCCAGTGTCTCGTCGGTGCGTTCGAGCACGATGCACGAGCTCTTGCCGCGCAGCGCCTCGACCACCGCCGCCTGGGGGAAGGGCCGGAGCACGTTGATGTGCAACGAACCCACCTTCCCGTCGCGCGTTGCGCGCATGTGATCCACCGCCGCCTCGATATTCTCCGCGGCGGACCCGAGCGAGACGAAGACCACCTCCGCGTCATCGAGCTTGTAAGGCGTGACCACGCCATACCGCCGGCCCGTCAGGTCGCCGAATTCCTTATAGGCCTCTTCGAGAAACCCCATGATCGGTTCAGCGAAGTTGTCCCGGCGCGCCACCACGCCGTTCATGTAGTGCTCCTGGTTCTGCACCGGACCGATGAGCGCCGCGTTGGCCAGGTCAATCACCCTGGGCACGCGCCGCCTTGTCGGCCCGAACAATTCTCGCTGCGCGGGAGTCGGGCAGTCGATCTCGTCGTCCGGCGAACCAAGGAACGACCGGAGCAGATCCGATTCGCACGACAGGAACGTCCGCTCCAGGTGCGAGGTCAGGAATCCGTCCTGGATGTTGATGCCCGGCGTCAGCGACTTCTCCGTGACCTTGCGCAGGATCACCGCCTGGTCCGCCGCCTGCTGCGCATCCTTGGCGAAGAGCATGATCCAACCGGTGTCCATCGCGGCGTAAATATCATCGTGACCGCAATGCACATTCAAAGCGTGCTTGGTCAGCGCTCTCGCCGAGACCTCCAGCACCATCGTGCTCAGCTTCCCCGGCGCGTGGTAGTACTGCTCGATCCCGTAGACGATGCCCTGGCCGGATGTGAAGTTCACCACGCGTTTGCCGGTCAGCGACAGCGCGATGGCGCCGCCCTGCGCCGCGTGCTCACCCTCCGCCTGGATCGCGATGCGCGAATGCCCGAAGACGTTCAGCTTGCCCTCGGCGCACGAGAGCTGGTAGTCCTCGCCCATCTCCGTAGACGGCGTGATCGGGTAGAACACGCCCCCGTCAGTGATCCGTGCCTCGGTGTGGTACGAAACGAGGTGGTTCCCGTTGGTCGTGATCCGAACACCTGGAAAAGGAGGGCGATTTGTCATCGGACGGGCCTTTCGCGAATGGTCGCTGCGTGTCTGCTACAACACACGCCAACGTCATCCGCGCGTCGGCGCGATTGCCATCAGTATACGCCATTCAAGATGCCAGCGTCGCCTTTGCCCGATCAACCGCCCAGCAGCGATTTCGCGGCGCTCTCGGCCAGCTCCCACACCCACCTCGGGTAGAACCCGATCACGAGCGTCAGCCCGATCGCGAGCCACGCCGCGAGCGCCGCGGCGGGCGCCACACGGATCGGCCCCGCGTCGGCATGCGGTGGTGTCAGGATCGCCTCTTTGACCACGCTCAGGTAGTAGTAGAGGCTCACCGTCGCGTTGATCGCACCGATGACCACGAGCCAGAGGTA
>JAJDDA010000050.1 GCA_029260535.1 Phycisphaerales bacterium
GGGGTTGTTTGATGTCCTGGCGCTGCAGGGGCTGGGACCCAAGACGGTGCGGGCGATGTGGGAGCAACTGGGGATCGAATCGATCGATGATTTGTCAAAGGCGATCGAGAACGGGTCGCTCGCGGGCCTTCCCAGGATGGGCGCCAAGACGATCGAGAACATCAAGGACTCGATCGGATTCGCGGCGCTAACCGAGGGGCGGACTCGGATCGGCTCTGCGATGGTGATCGCGGAATCGATCCTCGATCGGCTCCGAGCGATCGAGGGCGTCGAGGATGTCGCGATCGCCGGCTCGCTCCGGCGCGGTCGTGAGACGGTCGGGGATCTGGATTTTCTAGCGATCGCCAAGGGGAAGGCGGCCGAGCGCGTCGCGGAGGCGTTCCGATCGGATGCGTCGGTCGAGCGGGTGCTGGCGGCGGGCGAGACGAAGTCGTCGGTGCTGCTGGCGGTTGATCTTGGGGGGAAAGCAGGCGAGGTGCATATTCAGGCGGACCTGCGCGTCGTCCCGGCGGCGGTGTTTGGTTCGGCGCTGCTGTATTTCTCGGGATCGAAAGCGCACAACGTTCGGCTGCGCGAGCTTGCGCAGAAGAAGGGGCTGACGCTCAACGAGTACGGGCTCTTTCCGGATGACGGGGAGCCGGCGCCACAACGGAGGGGCATCAAGGCGAAGGCGGCAAAGACCGAGCAGTCAATCTACAAGGCGCTGGGACTGCCGTTCATCCCTCCTGAGCTGCGCGAGGATCGGGGCGAGCTGGACCTGACCGAAACACCTCGGCTGATCGAGGCGGATGATCTGATCGCGGACTTGCACGCGCACACGGTTGCGTCTGACGGGGTGATGACGATCGACGAGATCGCTGCCGAGGCGATGAGCCGGGGTTACAGGGTGCTGGCGATCACCGATCATTCGCAGAGCCAGGGGATCGCTAACGGGCTTCGGCCTGACCGGCTGCGGGAGCACATCGTCGCGATCCGCGAGGCGAACGAGCGGATCGAGGGGATCACGCTGCTCGCGGGGAGCGAGGTGGACATCCTCGCCGGCGGGATCCTGGATTACGAGGACGACCTGCTCGCGGAGCTGGATGTGGTCGTCGCTTCGCCACACCATGCGCTCAAGCAGGTCGAGAAGCACGCGATGAAGCGGATGCTCAAGGCGATCGCGCACCCGCTCGTGCATGTCATCGGGCACCCGACCGGTCGGCTGATCAACAAGCGCGAGGGGCTGCCTCTGGTGATGGACGAGATCGTCGCGGCGGCGGTCGAGCATGATGTCGCGTTGGAGATCAACGCGAACGACGCGAGGCTGGACCTGCGCGATGCGCACGTCCGGGCGGCGGTCGATGGCGGGGCGCTGCTCTCGATCAACTGCGATGCGCACCGGGCGGCGAACTTTGACATGCTCCGGTACGGGGTCGCGACCGGGCGGCGGGGCTGGCTGACCCCTGAGCGGTGCATCAACACCTGGGGCGAGAAGAAACTGCTCGGATGGCTCAAGTCGAAGCGGTGAACCGGTCGTTCGCTGACTCGGCTACACTTGGATCATGCCCGACGCCAACGATCAGACTGTTCCGACGATCCAGATCACCGAGCCGCTGTGCGCGGTGTTCCGACGCCGACTCAAGGACGCCGGGCAGAAGTACACGCCGGAACGGGCTCGGATCCTCGACGCGATTATCGCGATCGACGACATCTTCGAGGCGGACCAGTTGCAGGCGGTGCTGCGCGAGGGTGACTTCCCGATCTCCAAGGCGACGATCTACCGCACGCTCAAGCTGCTGCAGATGACAGGGATTATTCAGGAGGCGCCGATCAACTCGGAGCAGGCGCACTACCAGCTGTGCTACGGGCGCCGACCCCGGGATCTGGTGATCCGCGTGGATACCGATGAGATTGTGGCGATCGATGTGCCGGAGTTGATTGAATTGCGCGATGCGATCTGCGCGAAGATGGGGCTGGTGGCGCAGGGGCACAAGCTGCAGATCTTTGCGGAATCGAAGAGCGGATAAATCCGGCGGTTCAGATACCCGAGCCTTCGCTTCGCTCAGACTCGGCGTCCAGGGGAATCATTCCAACTGGTCGAGGTCGGTGTCTTTAAGTTCGCGGGAGATTTTGTAATCCTCGCGCATCCACTTGCCCAAGTCGACGAGCCTGCATCTTGATGAGCAGAAGGGCGCGGTTGGTGTTTCCATGCTCGTCGGCGCCTTGCAGGTCGGGCAGGGTGTCTTCGCGGTGTTGGATTGATCGTTGGTCATCTGGTTTGAATCGTAGCGAAAGCCGGCGCGAGGCGGTCGTGCAGAGGCTCGGGGCAGTTGAACTGGAAAAAACGTTTCGTGTCGGTGTGCTCGTCACCGTCGTGATGGATCTCGATTCGGCCTGCGCCTTGTTCGAGGGCGCCGGCGATGCGGTCTGCCCATTCAATCAGCACGATCGCGCCCGGTGCGGCGCGGTCATACCCTGAATCGCGGAGTTCGTCCGGCGAGGACATGCGGTAGGCGTCGATGTGCAGGATGGTCGCGGCGTCTGGTGTTCGGTACTCGTTGAAGAGGACGTAGGTCGGGCTCGAGACGAGGTCGGGGTCGTGCCCGGCGCCTTGGGCGATGCCCCGGACGAGCCTTGTTTTGCCGGCGCCCAATTCGCCGATGAGCTCGATGACATCACCGGCTTGCAGGCGCTCGCCGAGCGCGACGCCCAGCGCGTGGGTCTGTGATTCATCGGTTGTTGTGCAGGTGTTAACGGTCATGCGCGGTGGTCCCAGCCTGATTCGTGGGCGTCGAATGATTCTCCGTCGGGGGTGATCGCTCGGCAACCCTCGCCTTCGACGACAATGCCTACAGCGATGCAGCCCAATTCGTCGGGCGGCGCTGTGCTGCTGGTGAAGCACAGCTCGTAATCCTCGCCGGCGGCGATGGCTTCGCGCCAGGAGGCGATCCCCTTCGCCAACGGGATTGAATCCGCTTCGAGTGCGATCGCTATGCCTGAGCGCTCCGCGATCCGGCCGGCGTCTCGGCCCAACCCATCGGAGATGTCGATCATCGCGTGCAGGTTGTCACCCAGCGCTTCGCAGAGCCGGCGCGCGGTATCCAGTCTCGGTTCCGGTGTGCGCGTCCAGTTGGATGCGAGGGCGGCGCCGAGGGGACCTGTCACGTAGACGCGGTCGCCCGGCTTGGCGCCGTTACGAAGGACAGGGCCTCTGGTCGCGTGCGGGGCGCCGATCGCGGTGACGGTCAGGATGGTTTGGCCATCGGTGATGGCGATGTCGCCCCCGATGAGCGGGCAGTTCCATCCTTGTGCGCACGCAGCCATCGCTTCGAAGAGATCGGTCGCGTGCTGCTGGTGGGTGTCTTTGGTCAGGGCGGCAGTCGCCAGCGCATAGAGCGGGGCGCCCCCCATCGCGGCGATGTCGGAGATGGACCGCGCGATGGCGGACGCCGCGATCGATTCGGTGGACCGGCCCCTGGCGTAGTGGACGCCCTCGATGAATTGGTCCGTCGTGAGCAGGAGGGTTGAGCCCCCCGGCGCTGCGATCACGGCGCAGTCGTCTCCGGGACCAACGAGGACGTCGGGCCGCCCCAGGAAACCGGCAGCCGAGGCTTGGGCGATCTGTAACAGGAGGGTCGATTCACGCATCGGAGAACCATACGCCGTCCGGGGCGCGAGCACGCGGCGAAGCGAACCGAGGTACCCTTGCAATCGCATGCTGTCTGAGCCCACCGATTTCGCGATGACCCCGATCTCGACGCTGTCGTATGTGGCGGACCCGACGCTCGCGCGGGAGTTCAGCCCCTTCTGGTCACGGTGGGATTCGCTCCTCGCGACGCACTCGCCAACGCTGGAAACCTATGAAGGCGACGCGGGCGCCTCGGGGGACCCCGGGGTGACGCACACGTTCAACAGCATGGGCGATGTCACGATCGGCGCCCGGCTGCTGGTCCCAACCGGGGTGCTCAAGCCGGCGGGGGTTGTGGTGATGCTGCACGGGTACGAGGCGCCGCCTTTGAATGATGACAACCCCTGGGCGGAAGCCGGGCTCGCGGTGTTGCAACTGCGCGTGCGCGGGTTCGCCGGGTCGTGGTTCGAAACTGGCGACCTGACGAAATCAGAGACCGGGTGGTTCTGTCACGGACTCAATGACCTCGAGACCTGGGTGCTCCCCGACGCGGTCGCTGACGTGGTGAACGCGTGCCGAGCGTTGGCGGAGCACTTCGGATCTGAAACACCGATCATGCTGCACGGGGAATCGTTCGGCGGCGGTCTGGCGGTGCTCGCGGCGGGTCGGCTCGCGGGGACGGGATTGGTGCACCGGATCGCGGTTGGGCTGCCCTCGATGGGCGCATGGCGGTGGCGACTGGCGCAGGCGGAGTGTCGCGGCGCAACCGGCGCGGTCGGGATCCACGCGGAGGTGCTCGATTGGATCAATCTCAACCGTGATCGTGAAGCGGAGATCGCGCAGAACCTGACGATCTGCGATACCGCGATCCATTCCAGACGCGTGCGGATTCCGGCACTCTTTAAATTAGCCGAGCGCGATGATGTGGTCCCGGCGCCCTCTGCTGCTGCGGTGTACAACGCGCTGGGGACCGACGCGGGGCTCAAGCACCGCGAGGTGGTCCGGCACGGGCACTTCGATGGCGGGATCACCGATGGCCGGCGCCATGCGCACTGGAACAAGCTCGCGGTCGAGTTTCTTGATCCGGCGAATGTGCCGGCGCTGCTGATCCACCGGTGGTCGTCGGACCGGGCGCACTGACGCCTTCTTAGAGATGGCGCATGACAAAGGGCGAACCCTCCCAGGCTCGCCCTTCGTCGAAAGTACTGCATCGTAAATCAGTCACACGCGGGGCGGTTGGTCCCTGGTGCGTGTGTCTTGGTTGAGCTCATGCTCAGGCTGCTTCGCAGTTGACGCCCTGCCCAGCGGGTGCGTACCCGTTGGACTGGAAGGGAACGTTGAAGGGGGCGCAGGGGAAAGGGAAGGCGCTGTTGGGGATGTACTGGCCGTTGACGGGGCTGCTCACGGGGTTGCTGCCGTTACCGACGACGCCGTGCTGCTGGGTGTAACCGGGGTAGGCGTAGCCCATCCAGGGGGAGCTGAACCAGTTGGAGACACCGGAGAGGGGTGAGCCACCGGCGAAGTTACCGGGGAAGTAGCTGCCCAAGTTCGTCGAGGGCGAGCTGAAACCGTTCCAGGCGTTGTTCCAGTTCATGCCGGGAAACCCCATGCCCTGCTGCATCCCGTTGAAGGGGACGTTGCTGGCCAAAGGGTAGTTGTTCTGACCGCCGTAGTTCTGACCGTTCCAGTTGTTGTAGCCGAGGCCGTTAACGGGAGTGCCGAAGCTGTTCCAGTTGTTGTAGCCGAAGGGCGGGCAGCTGTTGAAGCCGTTGGGGTAGCTGTTGCCGGCGAACGAGTTGGGGTAGCTGTTGCCACCGAAGCTGTTCCAGTTGTTGGAACCGCCGAAGCCACCGAAGCCGTGAAGGCCGTTGATGCCGCCGCCGTAGAGGCTGTTGTTCCAGCCGGAGATGGGCGAGCCGTTGGGGCCGCACCAGTTGTTGCCGCCACCGAAGCCGTTGAAGCTGTTGTAGCCGTTGAAACCACTGAAGGGGTTGCAGCCGAGGGGGCCACAATTGTTCGAGAAACCGAAGGGTGTGTTGTTAAACATTGCTGTTGCTCCAGATCTGGGAGTTGTAAAAAAACCGACCGTGTGTAACCGCCGGCGCCCGGCCGATCCGGTGCGCCTGACGGACGTCAAGCGTGTTTGCGCGCCTGTCTGATGCCTTTGAGGGGCGGTCAGTGGAGTGCCCGCCTGGCGCATGAATATCGCCGGCGGTACAAAGCACTCACTGCGTGCGCGTCAAACATCGGCCGGGGCAGGGTCCGACTTTCGGGTTGATATGGTTTTTTCCGCCGATTCGGGTGTCCCGGGAAAAACCGGGAAAACCACCGGCTCAGGCGTTGGCGCCCCTTGGGGCGATCTCGCTCCAGGCCTTCGCGTAGATATCAGACGGGACCGCGAGATACGCCGGATAGTCGGTGCTCGCATGGTCGAGGGCGGCTTTATTGAGCGTGACTACGGCGACCGGGTCGCGGGTTTCGAGGATGACCTCGCCGTCCGGCGCGACGACGATGCTGGGGCCGCCGATGTCAATGCCTTGCTCGGGGCTGGGGCGGTTGACGGAGAGGACGTACATGCCTCCGACGATCGCGTTGGCTCGCCAGACGTGCTTCCAGGTCTTCTCGTAGAGCCCCTCGCAGGTTGAGCGCGGGACGAACATCGCGCCGACGCCCTGCGCCGCGAGCAGGTGGGCGCCCTGCGGGCGGTTGTTGTCGGAGCAGATCTGGATACCGATGGGGATCGGGAAACCGTCGATGCGCTTGGGGGCCTCGATGCCCGGCTCGTAGTGGCTGGACTCCCAGAATCCGGGTTCCTGCGGGACGTGGATCTTGCTGTATTGCGCGATGCACTCGCCGGAATCGGTGAAGACGAGGGCGGTGTTTCGGCGGACGCCGGTGTCGGGATCCTTCACGATCGCGCCGCCGATGAGCCCGATGCCGACCTCCTTGGCGGCCTTGCTCATCATGGTGTGCCTGGGGCCTTGAGGCGGCTCAGCGTCGTCGTCGCTGGGTGTCCTGGTCGCAGGGGCCCAGGGGTTGCAGGGGATCTCTGGGAGACAGGCGAGAGCAGCGCCCTTTGACTTTGCCTCCTGCAGCCTGGCGAGGAGACGGGAAGGGGCGTCGTTCTCGAAGAAAACATCGCTGATCAGCGCGACGGTGAGCGTATCGGACATTGGTGCTGGCACTCCGGATGGCGTTCGTGGGGCGTCATGCTAGCGAGGGCAGAGGCCGGGTTGCTCATTGGTTTCCAAATATCCTTACATACTACGAACATTTCTGATTTTCTGGTGTCACCTGAGGGGCATCTGCGATGTTTCAATTCCAGATCCCGCGATCATGTCGTAGGATCTATACATAGTGCACCGGTGTTCTGGGGGCGTATCGGACGCTTCGGCCTGACAAGGCGCCGGGGGAATTGAGAAACCAGGCGGGGGGGATGGCATCCAGCGCCTGGATGCGTCGCATATCCATCATGAAGAGGACAACTACCCCCATGCTGAAGCCATCACTCCACGTGCGCCTGTT
This sequence comes from Phycisphaerales bacterium, assembly GCA_029260535.1. Lineage (GTDB taxonomy): Bacteria > Planctomycetota > Phycisphaerae > Phycisphaerales > UBA1924 > JACKHE01. The sequence continues at coordinate 7,133 of JAJDDA010000050.1, forward strand.
TGGCGCTTCTATTGCTCTGGTCACCGCCGGGACATCGCTCTCGGCTCTGGCTGATCTGCCAGCAACATCGGTAACCAGCGCGCTGCTCCCGATCGAATCCGTCGAGGCGCCTGCGCTCTCGGGATCTGCGGTTCGAAACCGGCTGATCGAGTTTGATATCGCAACGATCTCGCCTTTGGCATCCGCTCGCTCGGTGGTCGAGTTCGGGCTCTTTGATGATGTCGTCTTCCAAGCCGCTCGGCAGCAAGTGAACGTGCTCGGTGCGGGACGCTGGTCGTGGGTTGGCGCCCTTGTCGATGAGCCGCAAGGCGTGGCGCAGTTCGCGGTTCGCGACGGCGTGGTGTCGGGGATCATTCGATCACCGAAGCGCGGCGTCTTCCGCGTGCGGTACGCCGGCGAGGCCGGGGTTTACATCGCTGAAGAAATCGACACGGCTAATCTTGAAACCTGCGCCACCGGCGCGGCGCAGTCTGTTGCGGAGCCCGGAGATGCCGCAGCGATCGGCCCGGTGACCGCGCGCGGCGGCACGAGCACGATCGATGTGCTGATCGGTTACACCGCAGCCGCCAGGAGCGAAGCCGGCGGCACCGCGGGGATGCTCGCGGAGATCGACCTCGCGGTCGCGTCTGCGAACCTCGCGTATCAAAACAGTGAAGTCGATATTAATCTTGTCCTGGTGCACGCGATGTATGTCGCGTACGCGGAGACGGGCAACGCAAGCACGGACCTGACCAACTGGCGCTTCGACGGCGACGGCTCGATGGACGATGTGCACGACGACCGCGACGATATCGCGGCGGACATGTGTGCGTTGCTTGTTTCCAGCCTCAACGCCTGCGGGATCGGGAACCTGATGACGGTCCCGTCGACCGCGTTCCAGAACCGGGCGTTTACGGTGACCGAGCTGGGTTGCGCCGTCAATAACCTTTCGTTCGCGCACGAGCTGGGGCACAACCTCGGCTGCGCGCACGATCACGACAACGCGAACACCGGTGCGTACTCGTACTCGTTCGGCTATCGCGATCCTTCGGCGCCTGCGAATTGGCGCACGGTGATGGCGTACGCGCCTGGTGTGCGGATCCCGCACTTCTCGAATCCTGATGTGACGTATTTCGGGCAACCGACCGGGATCTCCACCGGGACTTCGCCTGCGAACAACGCGCTGTCGTTGAACCAAACCCGGACCATCGCTGAGCTTTGGCGAGACGCGTCCACGAGGCAGCCGGTGCAGTTTGATCTGAATTCGCCGAGCAACGGGCTGTCGAGCGTCTGGGGCGACTTCGAGTTCACCTGGGAATCAGCAGGGCTGGTCGAGATGTACTCGCTGATCATCGCGACGGACGCCGGGCTGAACAATGTCGTCTACCAAGCGGACGGTCTGACCGGGAACTCGTTCACGCTCCCTGTCGGTGTGCTTGCCGGATGCACCACGTTCTACTGGGGAATCGAGGCAACGCTGAACGGCAACACGCGATCCGCAACTCCGGTGTCGAGGGTCTTCTCGACCCGGCTCGGTGGCGATATCAATTTCGACGGTGTCGTCGACACGGCGGACCTGGGCGGGCTCGTCGGTTCGTTTGGCGGGACGGGAAACTTTGGCGACATCAACGGTGACGGCATCGTTGATACGGCGGATCTTGGGGCGTTAATCGGCGAGTTCGGGCAATCCTGCTCGCCATGAATCGGGCGTAAACATACGGAGTTGAGACGCCGGGTTGTTGAGGCCTGGCTCATTGATAAGAGGGAACAGCATGCAGATTTGTAAGAACACCAGACGAATTTTCGCCATGGCTATTGTTGCAGGCGGTTGCGCCTCACTTACGATCGGCGCTGTCAGTGATCAGTCCGCATCCCTGGTTTACCCGGAGGGCGCTGCGATCCCGAGGAACATGACTCCCGCCGAGGAGCATGCGGTGGCGCTCAACCCGATCGCGACACCGAGGGCGGTGACCCCCCCACCGAGCGGGCCGGTTCGCGCGGTTGCTGAGTACGAGCCGATGGACGGGATCATCCTCGCGTACGAGGGGCTACCCGGCTGGAAGACAATCCTACAGAACATGGCGGCGGGCATCACGACGACCGGCAACGCGACGGTGTACCTGTACTGTGATTCGCAATCCGAGGCGAACATCGCGGTCTTTGACATGGGGCTTGCCGGCGCGGACACCAACAAAATCGTCCCGATCATCAAGACGACCGACACGATCTGGTCGCGCGATTACGGCCCGAGGTACATCTACCAGGGTGACGTGCGCGGCATTGTCGATCACACCTACAACCGCCCTCGACCCAACGACAACACGGTCCCGGCGAATTTCGCGGCGCTTACCGGGCGCCCTCTGTACGAGTTGCCGCTCGTTCACGGTGGCGGGAACTACCACCTGACGGATTCTGCGCCGGCGTGGTCCACAGAATTGATCGTCAACGAGAACCCGGGGATGACCGAGCAGCAGATCGTTGACACCTGGAACGAATACCAGGGCGCGGCGACGATGATCACCGATGCGTTCCCGGCGAGCGTTGATTCAACACAGCACATCGACATGTGGACGATCATGATCTCCGACAACGCGGCGATCGTGAGCGATTTCCCGCTCGCTTCCGGTTCGGCGCAGGATCAAGTCTGCGACAATCACGCTGCGGCGATGATCAACGCGGGGTACACGGTGCACCGCGTGCCTGCGGTCGGGAACCCGGGACAGATTCACTACACGTTTACCAATGCGGTCATGTGCAACGACCTTGTGCTGCTGCCTTATTACGACGGGATCGCGCAATCGTACAACGACCAGGCCCTCGCGACGTGGCAGGCGGCGCTGCCTGGGCACACGATCGTGCAGGTCGATTGCGACGCGATCGTGAATTCGGCCGGTGTGATGCACTGCATCTGTATGCACGTGCCGAGCAACAGCAACGGGGCGAACCCCGGCGCATTCCTGATGAATCTCAACGGTGGCGAAACGTTCGAGCCGAACGACATGGTCGAGATCAACTGGCTGTCCGATGACGACGTGAGCGTCACCAACGTCGACATCCTGCTCAGCACCGATGGCGGCGCGAGCTTTGACACGGTGATCGCCAGCGCGACGGCTGACGACGGCGCGTACACCTGGTCCGCTCCTGACATCTTCAGCGATCAGGCGCGGATCCGCGTTGTGGCTCGCGACGCGCAAGGGAACACGGGCTCGGATGATTCGGACGCTGATTTTACGATCAACGGCGCGATCGCCTGCCCGGCTGACCTCAACAGCGACGGCGTCATCGACACCGCGGATCTGGGGTTACTGATCGGCGTGTTCGGCACGAGCAGCCCGAACGCTGATATCAACGGCGACGGCGTTGTTGACACGGCGGACCTTGGGGCGCTGATCGGTGAATTCGGGACTAGCTGCGGCTGAGCACGACGAGGGTGGCGTCGTCTTCGAGTTGGCCGCCTCCTGCGAAGGCGTGTGATTCGCTGAGGATCCGGTCGCGGATCGCGCTTGCTGATTCGCCGGGCATCTGCTGAACGATCTCGGTAATGCGATCAAACCCGAAGAACTCGCCGGACGCATCGCGCGCTTGTGAAACGCCGTCGGTGCCGATGACGAGGACATCGCCTTGTTCAAGCGTGACCGGCATTCCTTCATCGAAATGACGCGAGGGATCGATGCCCAGCGGGATGTCGGTGCTGGCGAGGTGGTCGGTCTGTTCGCCAGCGGACCTGATGAGCAACCCCGGATCGTGACCTGCGCTGGACCAGCGCAGCACGCCCTGCTTCGGGTTGAGGATCCCCATAAACATGGTCATGAAGGCGCCGCCGGGCGAATCGTCCGCCAGGGCGCGGTTGACCTCGCTGAGCATGGAGGGGATGTCATCGCCACAGCGTGTTGCCGCGGATCGCAGCGCGGCGCGGCACGAGCACATGGTCAGCGCCGAACTGATGCCGTGCCCGGTGACATCACCGATCGCGATGCCCCAGCGCTCACTCCCGTCGGAGCCGGTGATGCGCAGGTAGTCGTAGTAATCACCGCCGGCTTGCTCGCAATAGCGGATGCCGCCGGCGATGTCGTAGCCGGGAATAGTCGGGGCGACCGACGGGAGCAGCCCGGTCTGGATGGCGCCGGCGTCGGCGAGCTGGCGTTCGATCTCCTGGCGGTTGCGGAGCCCGGCGACCATGTGATTGAAATCGAGGAAGATGCGATCGAACTCATCGCCTGAGCCGAGCGGCTCGATCGCGGTATCGAGATCACCTGCAGAGACGCGCTGCATCCCGGACGCGAGCATTTTGAGCGAGCGTGTCATCACCCTCGACAGCCACCAGGCGCACAAGATCGAGAAGAGCATGACCCCGATCAGCATGATCGTCGCCAAAGCGATGACAAATATGGTTATTAACGTAAAATACCTGGCGTCGGCGTCCATCCCGACGACCGCGACGACAGCACCATCGTCATTGAACACCGGCGTATACGCTGAGAGCGAGGTCGCGTATTCGTCCTTGTAGGGCTGGTCTTCTACGGTCGCGTGTTCCCAGCCTTCCATGAGTTTGGGGAAGCGGGACATGTCGTAGAGCCTGCCGGCCTCTTCCACGTTGGTGGTCACGATGAAGCGGCCGATCCCGGGGTCCTCGGTCGGCGCCAGCACATAGAGATCGATCACGGTCTCGTCGGCGGTCGCCTCGTCTTCGCCGAAATCAACCGCGTCCACGATGACCCGGCGCATCGAGAGGAGCTGCGACCTGATCTGTTCGAATTCCGGCTCGCCAGCGATGTCATTAGATCTTGTGAGTTTTTCGAGGTCCTCCGCGTCGAGCGCGTGCGCCATCTGGACGACCGTGGCGAACATCAGCGACTGGACTTCGATCAGCTCCACTCGCCACCAGAGCCTCCCGATGTACTGCGAGGTGTCCACCGCTGCCAGGCTGACCGGGATCATGACCGCGAGAAACAGCTTGTTCCGGAATGAACGCCGGATGAAGGTGGGGAACAATCGGGAGACTCGGAGCTTGCGCCGCATGGGAGGCGAGTCTAACCGTTGGGTGGTTGCGTGTGCGGTGCGGAGCCGGCAACTTTATCTCGACCACCCACGCGATTGTCGGATCCATCAAGGCGACCGCCCCTAGTTTACGGACACGCGGAGCCGAACGCAGCGATCAGGATCCCGAGATCTGCCGTGTCGACAATATCATCGCCGTTGAGGTTGGCGCTGGGCCCGACGGTGCCGAATTGAGCGATCAGAGCACCCAGGTCAGCGGTGTCCACTACGTTGTCATCGTTAATGTCCGCGATGCGCTGCGGCCAGGCGTCAACCGAGCCGGAGCCGCCGTCGTAGTTTGTGGGTGAGTTGACGCCGGCGCCGGTGATGCGGTCGAGCGAACTCACGCAATCGGTTGGAATCGCTCCTGGGGCGATTACCCAGGTGTCTACGGTGTGAAAGCGGAGGGTGTCCCCGGCGGTGCTGAAGAAGTTGGGGGGGATGATGTGGTCCGGCGTCGGGGCACCGGGGAGATCGGCGAACGACTGCGTGGCAAGGAGGAGGTGCTTGAGGCTGGGCGGGGGAACGAGGTTAGCCGGGAAGACAAATTGGTTACCGGTGGTCTCGCTGGTGACCAGCCGCCCGGCCAGGTTGATCTCGCCAACTCCACCGGCGGTCTCTTTCAGTTCGATGTACTGGATCAAACCGTCGGCGCTGCTGAACACCTCGTTGACGTCCCAGGTGTGGACTCCCGCCTGGGCGGTGCTCGCGGCGATCACCGCGCCGGCGGCTGCGATGATTGCGATGCTGGTTCTGTTGCGGTTCATGTTGATGCTCCTCAATGGTGGGGTTGTAGTCCGGAGTCTTGACGCTGTATCACTCTGATGGTGGGGCAAGCCGTGCTTCATGCATTGGATCGTTCTCAGGAATTCCGGGGCTGTCCGGTTCGTACGAAACGAAGCAGGTCGGGCAGGTGCGGTAGACGGTCATCGCGCACGCGCACAATTCACAGTCTTCGGTTTTCTCGATTGCGGCTAGCAGGGTGGTGTATTCCTGCGCCGTCCGCTTGAATGTTTCCTTGTTGTTGAATGCGGTGTTTCCGATGGCGCCGCGGGCACAGCGATCGCACCAGCGGGGCTCGTCAGAGCCGATTCGGCATGCTTTGCAGGCCGGTGATACGGGATCAACCGCGCTCCCGGAGGCAAGGCCGTGGGTCAGCCTGGAGAAAAAGGCCTTGCCCCTGACGAAGCCCATACCGCAGGGATCGCAGTACCCGTCCTTATCGATCGCGTGGCGGCAGGTTTCGCACACGATCAGGTCCAGGTCGAGGTCGTGACCGTGCGGGTCGAGCGTCGAGTAGAGGATCTCTGAATCGATCTGCACCGTGGCGATGTAGCCGACGTTGCACGATTGGCACCAGCCGTTGTGAAGGCGCGCCAAATCGCATCGGCACGGCGCGAACGGATCGTGTGAGGGATGCATCAACGCGTGGTCGTGGTCATGGTCGTGATCGGCGCCGTGCGAACTGGCCAGCGAAGTCGCATCATCCGATGGATGGGTGTGGTCGATAGCGGCTGTGTGGGCGTGCGCGTGTGGATGCTCAGCGGTGTCGCGATCGCTGTGCGCGGTCTTATAACAACCATTGACAGCAATGATGCTGAGACATACAAGACTGATTAACCCGAGAGCGATCGCACTGTTCCTGCTCATAGCAAAAAGCGTTTCGTTTGTAGCCCCCCACAAACCGGATCCATTGTACCTCGGTCCGATTCACTAGCAAGAGAATTGCAGGGTGATCTGTGAGTCGGACCGGCACGGGTTGTTGTGTGCGGTTCCTGCGCAATGTCAACCCAATGGGCGATCAATAGATCGGAAACTCCGGTATAAACTTCCGTCAATCACGCGAGCTCGGCGGCATCAAGCGACCGCCTGCCGGATTGGACGATCAGTGCGCGGTGCTCGCCTCGTGCTGATTCGTGAGCACGCCGTCTTCGAGGTGGATGGTCCGGTCGAAGACGTCAAGCGCACGCTGGTCGTGCGTGACGACGAGCACACCCGCACCGCTGGTGTGCCCTAAATCGCGGAAGAGCTCCATGACCTGCCGGCCCAGCTTGCCGTCGAGGGCGGCGGTTGGTTCGTCGGCGAGTAGGAGGCTCGGGTTGTTGGCGAGCGCTCTTGCGATCGCGACGCGCTGCTGCTGTCCGCCCGAGAGGGCCGAGGGGAGGTTGTTGGCGCGGTCGCTGATGCCGAGGGATTCGAGGAGATGTGTCGCTCGTTTCTTCGCGGGCCGGCCTGTTGTCCCGGCGATGGCGAGCGCGACGAGCACGTTCTCGATCGCGGTCAGGAACGGGATGAGGTTTGATTTCTGGAAGATGAACCCGATGTGCTCTCTTCGGTATCGGCGGATGTTGACCATCTCGTTGGGACCATCCATGACCGGCGTGCCGTTGATCATGATGCGCCCGGCGGTTGGTGGGTTGATGAGCCCGATGGCCGAGAGGAGCGTTGATTTCCCGGAGCCGCTGGGCCCCAGGAGCGCGACGACCTCACCTTTACCGATGGTGAGGTCGATGTCCTTGATCGCGATGACGCGAGTGTTGCCGCTGCCGTAGACCTTGGTGACGCCTTGCATCTCGATTGCCGGAGTGTTGTTGGCGGGATCGGTCATGCGAGGACCTCGTTGGGTTCGACTCGTATCGCTTTCCAGATCCCGAGCGAGCTCCCGGCGATGCACAGAGCAACAACAGCGAGGGCGAGCCAGATGAGCATGTCGTTGGTGACGATGACGCGGCGCGGGAAGAAGGGGAAGACCAGGTCGCCGAGGAAGTAGGCGATGCCGTAGGCGATGGCGCCGAGAAAGAACGACTCCTGCAGCACGAGCCCCAGGATCATCGAGTTCTTGGCGCCCATGAGCTTGAGCAGCGCGATGTCGTGGATTTTTTCGAGCGTGAGCGTGTAGAGGATGAGCGCCATCAGGATCGCCGAGATGATGACGAGCAACCCTCGGAAGAGCCCGATCTGCCGTCGCGCGCGATCGACCGGTCCCTTGAGGAGCAGGTTGCGCTGCTCGGCGCCTAAAACACGCTGATATCGGGCCAGCCCTGGAGCGCCGCTCGGACGAACTCCGGGTCGACGCCCGGGTTCAGGCTGACCAGCACGGCGCTGACCGGGGGCGGCCCGAGCGCCGGGTTCAGGTTCGCCGGCCCTTCGGCGCGTTCGAGCAGGCTTGGTTGTGTCTGGCCCAGGTCCTGCCTCGCGCCGCGCTCGCGCCGGGAGGAACGCTCGAGCCTTGTTGCCTCACCAACAGAGTCGAGCTGGATGGCCTGCGCATCTGCGATGGTGACGAAGGCGAGCCCGTCTCCGCCGGAACCGACGAGCTCGTTGACGATGCCGACCACGGTGTACTCGTCCTTGCCGAGCCTGAGCGTTTCGCCGACGCCGAGTTTGAGCGAGCGATCGGCGACGAGCTCGTAGTGCGCCTGCGAGAGCGATCGGCCCTCGATGATCGGGAGCCAGTCGCCGCGATCATCGGGCCAGGCAAGGCCTACGAGCATGGCGCGGAGCGGTTGTTCGTTGTGCACGCGCTGGACGGTGTGCGTGACGAACCGCCTCGAGCCTGCGACTCCGGGGACGGACCGGACGCGGTCTTCGAGCGTTGCCGAGACGCGGGAGAGTTCCGCGAAGGGGCCACGGGTGTCGCGCTGGACCACCCAGAGGTCGGCGTCGAGCGCATCGATGAGGAGCGTGGCGTCGTCCTCGATGCCCTTGAGGATGCCACCCATGCCCATAACGATCAGGAGCAGCAGCCCCAAGCCAACCGCGGTGAGCGCGAAGCGGCCGAGCTTGTGCCGGATGTCGCGGATAGCGAGGTTCATGAACCGGTCACCCGCCGGCCATCGCGGAGCGCCGATCGGGCGCCGCTCGTGGCGCTCCAGATGACGGCGTCGTTCTCATTGAGGCCTTTGCTGATTTCAACCTGGTCGGCGCTGCGCTGCCCCAGCTCGCACTCGACCCAGCGGGCCTTGCCGTTGCGATTCAGGTAGACACCCTGCTTGCCCTGCCTGACGGCGATCGCGGCGATCGGCACCGCCAGGGCGCCGTCGAGCCGTTGACTCTCGATGTAGACCTCGGCGCGCTGGCCGATCGCCCATCGCTCCGGGAGCGGATCGATCGTGACGTCAACGATCAGCTCGCGCGTTTCTCGATCGGCTTCACGCCCGACCCTTGCGACTCGGCCTTGATAAGGCCGCGTTGGTTCGGACCGGAAGATCACTCTCGCGGGTTGATCCGGCGCGATTGATGCGAGGGTCGTCTCGTCCACCCAGGCGGAGACCCAGATTTCATCGAGGGCGATGAGCTGGTAGATGGACGAACCGGGGAGCACGATGTCACCGGGGTCGCGGTCTCGGCGGATGATCAGCCCATCGAAGGGCGCCTTGATGAGTGTGTCGTCGAGCCTCGCCTGTTCGTATTCCAGGTTGACCTGCGCGGCGATGAGCGACTTGCGGCCCTCTGCAACACCGGCGACGGCGGTCGCGAGTTCGGCCTGCGCGATCGCGATGCGCTCGGTCGATCGGTCGCGCTCGGTCTCTGTTGCGGCGCCTCGATCAAAGGCAGCGCTGGTTCTCTCGTCGTCGCGCTGGGCGTTCTTCTCGACGGCCTGGGCGCGCTGGGTTTCGGCCTCGAGCCGGGTGAGGCCGGCTCGGGCGATCTCGATGTTGGCCTGCGCGAGCTCGACCCTTCGGCGGAGGTCGCTGTCGTCGAGCCTTGCGATGATCTGCCCTTTGGCGACGCTGCTTCCCTGATCGACCGGCAGATCGACCAGGCGGCCCTGGATCTTTGGGGAGACGATCGTCGAGACCCTCGCCTCGACTGTGCCGGTCCCCATGACCTCGATCAGCAGATCGGTCGGCGCCACCGCGAACGTTTGAACCGCGATCGGGCGCAGCGCCTTGGCATAGACAATCGATCCGACGATCGCGATCACGATGGCGGCGATGACGAGACGACGGATCAAGCGGGGCATGCAAACCTCACGAGGTGCGGAGGGACGATCCCTCCGGGTGAACGATCACGATGGGGCCTTGCATGCTAGCACAGCGGAGGGCTGCAATTCTTGCGGCGTCCGGCGCGTGGTCCTAACGCGACGCCACTGGGTGCGCATCGATCAGGTTGCCGATCGCTACGTGGTGTTGACGCCAGGCCATCCATACCTGCCGCGACCAAGTCTCGGCTAAAATAATATGAGCACCGGGAGACTCGTTGGCGTAGACGTCCGAGATGGTCAGCGGCCCTTGATCAGCGGGGGGATCGAAGTGCGGCCAATGTGTTGAGGCCGTAGCGATGCGCTGCAACAACGGGGCGACGCTCGTCGGCTTGAAGCCCCGTTCGTAAACCAGATAGAGCCCGCAAAGGTGAACATCGATGGACTTGTCGGGGTGCGGCCCGCCGGCGTGCTGGAGGGCGTAGGCATCAACGGTGAGTTGATGGACGGCGCCGAAGACGATGGCGTTGCCAAACTCGCGGCCGCAGACCTGGGTGAAGATCGCGAAGCAACCGGGCGTGGTGTTGTAGTACCCGTCATAGGGCGGCACTGCGACCGGTGAAGACGATACACCGCAGCCGGGGCAGGTTGTGTTGTCATCTTCCATGCGCTACTTCCGTGGGAAGTCCGGTGGGCTGTTTCGGGGAGCAGTGATGCCGATCAGACAGATTGAGAAGACCGTGGGGGCGTGCGATGCGCTGGGAATTCCGTTTGCCACCCACGCCCGGGCAACGTCAGATTTCGTTTGAGGATTCCGGCGCCTTCTTTGAAGCCGCGCTCATCCCGACCATCGCCCCGGTGGCGCCTCCCACCGCCCCGCCGATAGCGGCCGAGTACGCGATCCCGAGCACTTTGAGCACGACCGAGGTGATGACCGCGGAGATCACGGCGGCGAGGATGACCAGAGCGAGTGCTTTGAGGTTCATGGGGGTCTCCTTTGGGCGCCAACAATAATCGAAACGGGGGATGCGGAGTTGTCGTATTGGCGAATTCTCGGCCTGCGGTTGAATCCGGGCGTTCTATTCTGGATAGAATTTGGATACAATAGTCCTCTTTGTCTTTCGTTTTCCGACCGTTTCCCCGATACGGGTTGTGGCCGGAGGGCGGAATGGTCAGCCGATCGGGATGAACGCGATATGGGCGCAGAACAGCAATCCAAACCCGGTCATCCCGCTCCGATCTCCCTCCCGGTCATCGATGGTGGCCCGCCGAAGCCCAAACCCTCGCGGTACGCGAGGTGGCGGGCGGCCTCGCTCATCGCGATACATCTGCTTGCCGGGCTGCACATCGCGCACTGGGTGATCGCCGGATCGACGGTGGCGCCTTTGGAACTCAACGAGCTGATGTACACGCTCGAGCTGGGCATCGTCACGGCGGGGTTCCTGCTGATGGTGACCGCGATGGTGGCGACGGCGCTCTTCGGGCGATTCTTCTGCTCGTGGATGTGCCACATCCTGGCGCTGCAGGATCTGTGTGCGTGGCTGCTCGGGAAGGTCGGCATCCGGCCCAGGCCCGTGCGTTCGCGCGTGCTGCTGCTGATCGGTCCTGGTGCGATGCTCTACATGTTTGTCTGGCCCCAAATCAGCCGAATCATCAGCGGCGGTTCGATCCCGACGCTGCGTCTGCTCGATGACTCGGGCGGATGGGCGTCGTTCATCACCGATGACTTCTGGCGGAACCTGCCCGGGCCGATCGTCGCGGGGCTGACGTTCTTCATCTGCGGGTTTGTCATCGTGTACTTCCTGGGCTCGCGGTCGTTCTGCCAGTACGCCTGCCCTTACGGGGCCGTCTTCGCGATCGCCGACCGGATCGCGCCGGGGCGTCTTGTCGAGATCGACAACCGGTGCGACCAGTGCGGGCTGTGCACCGGGGTGTGCGAGTCGCATGTCCGTGTTCATGAGGAGATCGGGAAGTTCGGGATGATCGTGGACGCGAACTGTTTGAAGGACCTGGACTGCGTGAGTGTCTGCCCCAAGGACGCAATCGGGTTCCGGATCACGAGGCCTTCGCTTGCTCGGTCGTTCAGCGATGTCGGTCGGCGGCGTTTGAAATATGATTTCACGCTGCTCGAAGACGCGGTGATGATCGTAGTTTTTCTCGCGACGCTCGCGATCACCCGGGGGCTGTATGGGTACGGGCCGTTCCTGATGGCGCTGGCGGTTGGCGGGATCGTTGCGTACCTGAGCGTTCTGACGCTCCGGCTACTGCGCAGGGCGAACGTCAGGCTCAACAATTTCCAGCTCAAGCGCGCGGGGGCACTCACGAAGCACGGGCGGATGTACCTGGGGCTGGCGGCGGTCCTCTTCGTGTTCCTCGCGCATAGCGGGTTTATTCGGTATCACGAGATCTCGGGCGAGTCGGATTACGAGCGGATGCGGGTCTTCCTGCACGAGAAGCAGCAGAACCCGCCGGCATCGTTGATCGAGAGCGCCAAGGGGCATGCGCACAGCGTCGAGCGCTGGGGGTTGATCAGGCCGAGGATCCTTGATGGTCGGCTCGCATCGCTGCATTCGTTCGACGAGCCCCCCACTCTTGCGGCTGAATACTTCGATCGCGCCATCGAACAGAACCCGAGCGATCGGGCGCTTCGGATCCAGTATTCGCAGACACTCCTCCGGCTTGAGCGATTCGATGCTGCGCAGGAACAATTGCTCGCTGCGGCGATGACCGAACCAAAATCAGCGCATGAGCGGGCTGAATCTGAGAACCAAAGGGCGACCGCTGCAAACATGCTGGGTCGGTTGCGCGGGAATCTTGGAGACATCCAGGGCGCCGCGGATGCTTTCGCGCTGGCGCTGACCATCAACCCCGATGATGCGCAGGCGCACCATGGCATGGCGCAGGCGATGGAGCTGCTGGGGCGAGACGACGCGGCGATGCACCACCGGCGCGAGTTGAATCGGCTCACCGGCGATCGCTGATCTTTATTCGCGGTGTGCGGCGTCGATGATCCGCCGCGCCATTCCTTTGGCGCGCTTCGCGGAGTCCCCCGGGTTCGCTCCGCTCTCGCCGACCTGGCCTACGACCTGCGCGTTAACGATGGAGCCTTCGATCAGGATGTTCAGCTCTTCCGCGACCGTTCCGGGGTTGGTTAGCCCGGACTGCTGGCAGAGCTCAACGAGGTAGCGGACGACATCGCGCTTGTGATCGGAGGCGATACGCCGGACGGGGCTGTTGGGATCGGAATACTCGGCGGACGCGTTGATGAACATGCACCCGCAGAATTCCTTCCCGGTGAACCACTGCTCGTGGTAATCGAAGATCGCGAGCAGGCGCTCGATCGGGTCTTTCGACGCGGCTTCGACGAACTTCATCATCCTGTTCCGGAAAATCTCGTCGCGTCGGCGGAGCGCCGCGATGATGAGTTCATCCTTGGACTTGAAGTGGTTGTAGAGCGTCATGCGGCTGAT
>JAJDDA010000051.1 GCA_029260535.1 Phycisphaerales bacterium
GCCTGCTCAAGGATGTCGTACGCACCGGCGGCGGCGAGCAATCGGTCCATCCCGGTCCCGGCTGAAGGCGACAGGCTCGACGCGATCGATGGCGGGATGTCGGTCCCGACCTGGTGGATCTCGCCCTGGAATCGAGCGTCACCGATCAGGCGGCTGAAGAGGTCGTTCGAGACCGGCTTGTTCACCGACGCGATGATCACCGGCGCCGGCTCGAACCGAGCCATCGCGTCGATCGCCTGCTCAATGTCGGCAACCGGGAAGCCAGCCTGCTCGTGGATCTCGACGCCCTGAGCGCGCGCGACATTGATGGTCGTGTTGCCGACGAGTACGACGATGAGATTGACACCGATAGGGGTTGATTCTGTGTTCATAGACCGGAGTCTAGGCCGATGCGGCGGCGCTCCGGCGCGCCCTGGTCTGGTCGGCTCTGATCGCATCGACGAGCAGCCCGAGCAGCCGTATCGAATGAGGGCCGATCTGGCCGTTGCCGACCGGGATCCCGCTGAGCGACGTGACGCTCGTCACCATCGCGGTCGACCCGACGAGCATGATCTCGTCCGCCTTGCGGAGTTCGTCTGCCGGGAGCGGGCGAACGGTGATCGCGGGGTCGCTGGCGAGCACCAGTGCTCTGGTCACGCCCTCGAGCATCGGGGGAGTACCCAGTTCCGGCGTGACAACCTGACCATCGATGACAGCGAAGACGTTGGACGCGGTCGCCTCGCTGACGAAGCCCTCGCGTACGAAGATCGCCTCGTCGGCGCCTTGCTCGGAGGCCTCGATCGCGCCGACGATATTGGCAGAGAGCGCGATGGACTTGACGTGGAGCCTTGTCCACCGAGTGTCCTCGACGGTCGCCGCGGTGGCGGTGGCTGGCGTAGCGTGGTCGGTGAGCGGTTTGGATGGGATGGCAAACCCGGTCAGCGTTGGTCGGCTCTGCCAGGCGGGGAGCCTCGTGCGGACCGCCTCGCCCGATGCCGGGGCGCCTCGGGTGATCTGCCAGTAGACGAAGGCATCCTGCAGATTGTTCCGGCGCAGGATCTCGTCGCTGAGGGCGCCGAGGCGCGCCGGGTCGAACCCGGTGATGCGCAGTTCGGCGAGCCCCTGCTCCATGCGGCGGATGTGCCGAGGCAGATCAACGATCACGCCGTCGAACGCGCGGAGGCCTTCGTACACACCGTCTCCGAAGAGAAAGCCGCGGTCAAAGACCGAAACCCGCGCCTCGCGAGCGGGAACCCATTCGTCATTGCAGTAGATAATCACTGGCACAATGTATCGGCGTCACGACGGCAATGACGCCAACGACCAACCCCGGGCCGCACTGGCTTGGGCCTCTCGCAATTTATCCAGCGCCGGCCACGCCGATCCCTCGCCCTGCGCGGTCGCGAGTTCGAACCCGATACGGAGGATTTCCTCCGCCTGGATTGATTCGGGGGCCCTGGCGAGGGTAAACATCTCGGCGCCCCCCTTCTCGACGCGGTGGAGCAGGCCGTGCTCGGTGAGCGCGTCCATGAGCGACTCCGCGGCGTCTTCCGGGATCAGCGCGGCCTCAGCGGCGTCTTCAGGCGAGAGCGGATCGCCTCTGTAGAAGCCGTCGGCCAGCGAAGACATCACCAGGAGCGTTGTCGCAGGGTCGATCAGGGCTCTGTGATTGCCTTCCCGCTGGAGTTCGTACCTCGCGAAGGCGTCCTCGTCAGCACCGACCGCCTGGAGGGTCGCGGTCAATTCAAGACCGAAGAGCACGACGAGCCAGGTGAGGTGGATCCACAGCAGGAAGACCGGGAGCAACCCGAGCGAGCCGTAGAGTTGCTGGGAGCCGGTCGAGAGCTGGACGTACTGCCCGAACCCGTACTTGCTCAGGTGCCAGAGCAGCGTCGCGATGAATGAGCCGTAGAGCGCCGGACCGAGCCGGACTTTTTTGTTGGGCACCACGGTGTACGCAAGGAGCAGCACGAGCCAGCTCATAACGAACGTGACGACCGACCCGGTGATGCTCACGCCGACGCTCCCGCCGAGGTCGGCGACGACCGAATTGAACCGCTGCCCGACGATGCCGGTCAGGATGATCGCCGCTGGGCCCAGCGTCAGGAGCGTCCAGTAGTTGGTCAGCCTGCGGAACCGCCCTCGCGGCTTGGGCGCAGCGAAGACGGAGTTGAATGATTGCTCGATCGTCAGCAGCAGCGAGATCGCGGCGTAGATCAGCAGGATGGCGCCAACGACGCCGATCGCTCCGAAATTCATCCGGTCGCTGATTCCCAGCGCAAGAGTCTGGATCCACTCGCCGGCGGTCTGCGGCGCGGTGGGATCACCGGAAGTGGAATCGAGCCTGATCTGATCGAGACCCGCGTGCACCATGAGCGACTGCAATGGCTGCGTGATCGCGCCGGCGCCAAAGAACATCCGAGCGCCAACGAGCGCCACGACCAGCAATGGGACGAGCGAGAAGAGCGTACGGTACGACAACGCCGCGGCCATCTGCGGGGCGCGGTGCCTGACGAGCTGCCTCGCGCCGTGACGGGCGATCCGCACGAGCAGCCTGAGAGATCGCTCCCAGCGGTTGAGTTCCTCTTCCGGCTGCGAGATCGCTTGTGCGATACGTTGGATGAGTGCGCGGATCCGCTCCATCGCGTTGCTCCTTAATCGTCAGCCTGAATGCCTGATAAGGCCGTGGTCGATCAGCTCTTGCGGCGGGCGCTGTGCTTTTTGTAGGGCGCCTTCCGCTCCCCTTTGTCGGCTGCTCGGCGCAGGCCCGCCAGTTCCGAGGCGGAGAGTTCCCTCCACTCGCCGTTGGCGACGCCCTTGAGGGCCAGGGGACCCATCGCGGTGCGCATCAATTTCTTCACCGGGTGGCCGATCAGGGCGAACATCCGGCGGATCTGCCGGTTCCGGCCCTCGCGGAGGGTGATGTCGAGGATGGTCTTGTCGTTGTCCCGGAACGCGACGTGGATCAGCACCGGGGCGGTCCGGCTCGCACCGGTGGTCTCCCCCTCGCGGCGATCGGTGATCACGACGCCCCTGGTCAGTTTGCGGAGCTGCTCGTCTTCGACGCGGCCCTTGACGGTGGCGCGGTAGGTCTTGTGAACGCCGAAGCTGGGGTGGGTGAGTTTATTCGCCAGCGGCCCATCGTTGGTCAGGATGATCAACCCCGAGGTCTCGTAGTCGAGACGCCCGACGGGGTACAGCCTGACTCCGGAGGGGTGCGCGACCATCTCTGTGACCGTCCGCCGACCCTCGGGGTCATCGACAGTGCTGACCGATCGGACGGGCTTATTCAGCATGACGTAGACACGCCGCTCCGGTTTGGGGAGCACGCGGCCCTTGACGATGATGTCGTCCACCGCCGGGTCAACCCACGCCGGGAGGTCGAGCACGGTGAGCCCGTTGACGCGGACCTCGCCTTCGAGGATCAGATCCTCGCAAAACCGCCGCGACCCAACACCGGCGTCGGCGAGGGCCTTCTGGAGGCGGATCCCGCGATCACCGTCCTTGAGCAGGGCGGCGGCTTCGCTGGAATCGGGTTTTTGAGTTCTTGTCCTGTTGGTCACCGGCGATCGTAGCCCTCGGAAAGCCCCGCAAAGATTCGAAGTGACTCAATTCTTGACCATAAATAGGATTGGATGCCGATTCAGAGCGATGCGGGCGGAGCCCGGGAAGCCATATTCATGCGCACGTGCGATCCAACCCCGGAGGGGTGAACGCCGCGCGGGAGTCTCGCCGCTATGCCCGCTACCTCTGATCGGATCCTCCGCGCCCCCGCCAGCCGGGCCGAGCCCAAGGTCTTCATCAACCCAGATCTGGGTGATCCCGGGAGCCTCGATCAGGTCGCCGGCGATCTCCGGTCGCTGCTCCGCGAATCGAAGAAAGCTCGAAAAGAGCTCGGCGCCGAGAACACCAAAGCGCACCGGCTCGCGCATTCGCTCTCCCCTTTCCTCCGCCAGCACTCGGCGTTGGTCGAGCAGCACGCGCAGGTGCTCAAGCTCATCGACGAGCGGGCAGGCGAAGCGAGCGCGATCTACAAGATGCTCGCCGAGCGCGCCGACCGGATCGACATCTTTGAAGCACGCTACGACGAGCGGATGACCGCGATGCGTGATCTGCTGGGCACCGTCGAATCCAGATTGACCGAAGCGCACGGCGCGGTGGGCCGGATCGAAGGGCAGCTCGACGCCCACTGCAAGTCCACCTGCGAGCGGATCAACACGCAGATCGATGAAGCGCAGAGCAGGGTCGGCGGGCTGGAGGAGCAGACCTCGCAGGCGATCACGAGGCTGCGTCGCGAGTTCGACGCGCACATGATCCGCGCCGCCGACGAGGCGAACAGCCGGGTCGAGGCCTCGGGTGATCAACTCGAATCACTCGAACAATCGGCGCGGCTCGCGGCATCGAGGCTGCACGGTTCGCTCGAAGACTCCATCAACGAAGCCCGCAGGAGCATCGGTGAATTCAGCGAGGAACTCGACGCCGAGGTCAAGGGCGCGAGGGTGTGCATGAACGAGGCCATCACCGAGACGCGCGAGGTCACGGACCGGCTCTACGCCGATCTGGAACGGCAATGCACCGACGCGACGCTCGCGGCGAACGAGATCGAGGACGCCCTCGAATCATCGCAGGAAGCGGCGCGGTCGCTCACGAACGAAACCCAGACGCGCATCGACAACACGATGCGGCTCGGCAGACTCAAGCTCGACGAATTGTGCAACGCGTTCACAACCTGGATCGAAGCCGGGCAAACGAGCATTGATCAAGCGGTCAAGCAATCGTCGGCGCAGCTCGCTGACATGACCGAGACGATCGAGAACGAGACCACCAAGGGCCTCGGCAGGCTCGGCGCCGCCCGGGATGAATCGGTCAAGGAGATCGAGGCGACGAGCATCAACGCGTCATCCAGGTTCGAGGACGCCGAGCGGGCGTTGGGCGAGGTCGTCACATCGGTGCGCACGGAGTTGTCCGCGTTCGACACCGC
>JAJDDA010000052.1 GCA_029260535.1 Phycisphaerales bacterium
GACACGCTGGTTCCGCGTCTGACCGACGGCACGATGGGGGCGATGGAAACCGAAAAGAAGCCGCTGTTGGTTGGGGGGTTTCGCATGAGGATGTGGTGGAGGTAAGGGAGAACCCGGGGGGGACGCCCGGGCTACTGCGGAAGGGGGGAGGGGAGTAGCCGAGCCTTCGCTGCGCTCAGACTCGGCGTCCATGGGCGCGGCTGGTAGTTTTTCGTGGCATGGCTTCGCCATACCACGGCACCGAAATAACACGGCGCCGGGATATCACCTTTGAGTAAATCGTTCGGCTGGGTCTTGATGGTAGAAGTCTTTGAGTTGTTCGTAGAGCTCGGGGCTTTGTTTCTTCAGGTCTTTGGGGCGTTCGAAGAAGCGTTCTGTTGCTACCGCGAAGAACTCGGCGGGGTTGGTTGAGGCGTAGGCGCCTAGTAGGTTTTTGTGGTTGTTGTGGAGGTCTTCGTGCAGGTCGCGGTATTCGTCTGTCAGGATGGATGACCAGGCGGCGTACATGGAGCCGGACTGGAGGCGGGGGGCGCCGTTGGTGGAGCCGTCTTCGGCGTCGAGTTGGTGGGCGAACTCGTGGAAGACGACGTTGTGGCCGTCCTTGGCGCTGGCGGCGCCTGCGAGGACGTGTCGCCAGGAGACGACGATGGGGCCTTTCGTCCACGACTGGCCGAGGGTGACGTTGGCGTTTTGTGTGACTGTGCCGTCGCGGTGCTGCTGTGGTGTGGCGAAGGCGTCGGGGTAGACGTAGATCGATTTGAGGGTGCGGTAGAGGCGCTCGCTGGGGCGGTTGAGCATGAGGATGCATGCCTGGGCGGCGATGGTGACGCGGACCTCGTCGGTGATTGGCTGGCCGTTGCAGCCTTCGAAGCGTTTTTCATCGAGGAAGATCTGGATGAGGCCTTCGAGTTCGGTCTGGTCATCGGCGGTGAGTTTGGCGGTGTAGGGGATGTTGGCAGAGAGGATCTCGCGCCATTGCGTGGGGAATGGCTTGGCGCGGAGTCTGGCGTGTCTGCGTTTTCGGAATCCGAACATGGGGGAGTGTATGGGGTGGTTCTTGTTGAAGGAATGGGAGCGCCGCTTCGCGGCGGGCTTTGCTGACCCCTCATCCGATCCGCCAATGGCGGATCGACTTCTCCTTCAAGGGGAGAAGTTGGGTATCCGAGCGATTTGTGGTTTGAATCCTGGGATTCGTCCGCCGCGGCGGACTCATCCCAGGCATTGGGATGGGTTCCTATACTGCGTGCTGGGTTTGGTGACCCTGCGGAATCTTTGAATTTACGCCTGCTTGAAGGACTGGAACGTGACTTACACGCTCAAACCTGCGGATCCTTATGACCTCACGATCGAGGACACCTCGTACCTGTCCGAGCATGTGGATACGGGGGACCGGTGGGTCCTGAACTTTGGGCCGCAGCACCCGGCGACGCACACGACGCTTCGGCTTGTTTTAGAGCTTGACGGCGAGCGGGTGGCGCGGGTGACGCCGCACATCGGGTACCTGCACTCGGGGTTCGAGAAGCTCGGCGAGACGATGGATTACAACCAGTACGTCACGATCGTGAGCCGGATGGATTATCTGGGTCCGATCCTGAGCGACGTGTGCTGGCACCTTGCGGTTGAGAAGTTGTTCGGGATTGATCTGACGCCGCGCTGCAAGGTGCTGCGGACGATCATGTCGGAGCTGGCGCGGATTCAGAATCATCTGCTGTGCGTTGGCGCTGCGGCGCTGGACCTTGGCGCGTTTACGGGGTTTTTGTACGCGTTCAACCCTCGTGAGAAGATCCACGATATTTGTGATTTCGTCAGCGGACAGCGGTTCCACTCGGACTGGACGCGCGTTGGCGGCGCGATGGCGGACCTGCCGGATGAGGCGGTGTTCAAGCGGATGGTTTCAGATTTCGTCAATGACGATCTGCCGCGGGCGCTGGACGATATGGAGAAGCTGGTTCTGCGGAACCGGATATTCCTGGACCGGACGATGGGCATCGGCGTGATGAGCAAGGACGAGGCGATCGAGTGGTCGCTGTCTGGGCCTCTCGCGCGGGCGTCGGGTGTTCGGCGTGATCTGCGCAAGGACGAGCCTTACCTGTGCTTTGCGGACAACTGGGACGGGCAGGGCGCGAGCGCTGTTGAATTCAAGGTGCCGGTGGCGAGCGCTGGTGATGTGTATTCGCGGTTCTGCGTGCGTGTTGCGGAGATCCGGGAGTCGATCAAGATCATCAACCAGCTGATCGACAACATCCCGGGCGGGCCGATCGATATGTTCTCTGACGGGAAGCAGGTCAAGCCTCCGAAGGCGGAGGTGTACGGCTCGATCGAGGGGCTGATCCAGCACTTCGAGTTGATCATGAGCAACCGGGGGTGGACGGCGCCGGTCGGTGAGGTGTACGGGTGCAACGAGTCGGCCAACGGTGAGCTGGGGTACTACATCGTCGGCGATGGCAAGGCGCGGCCCTGGCGGGTAGCGACGAGGCCTCCCAGCTTTATCAACTACCAGGCGATGGCGAAGATGACCGAGGGGCATCTGCTGTCGGATGTGGTGGCGATTCTGGGGTCGATTAATATTGTGGCGGGTGAGTTGGATCGGTGAGGCGGAGGCGGGCTATTGCGCTGTTGATTTCGATCAACGCGATCTTATTGGCCGTGCTGTTCTGGGTTTACTCCACGCCGACGTACACACTCACGATTCACAACGGGAACGACTTTGAAGTCGGTGTGATCAAGGTCACGTCGTTTCAAGGGGAGAGAATCAAAGAAACTGGGATGGGGATTCTATCCTCTGGTGAAACTGGTTCTTACCAGTTTGAATCGGATGAATGGTTCGAGTACGGACCGATCAGTGATTTGTTTTTTTACGACTACACGCTTGATCCTGAACACGTTGAAATCCTCCGTCCCAATGACAACCGATCCATCGAGATCGGAGTCAATCCAATCAATTTTTCGGATGACTCGGAGAGCGATTAATCAAAGCCTGGATGTACCGAGGAATTCACTGTGAATAAACGAGTAACAATATTTACGGTCGGTCTCGTCTGTGCATCATCGGTTGCAATCGCTCAACAACCGATCCCTTTTCCGCAACCAATCATCTCCGAGGTGCTGTTTCATGTGCCGAATGATGAATCTGGGGATGCGGATGGGGATGGGGTTCGGAGCGCTGTTGGGGATGAGTTTGTTGAACTTTTTAACCCGCACGATGCGGCGATTGATCTTGCCGGGGTGGTGATTACCTCTCGGCGGGCGGATCCTTTGAATCCGGGGTCGAAGAAGGGGGTTTCGTTTGTGTTCCCTTCGGTGGAGCTGGCGCCTGGGCAGTGCGCGGTGGTTTTTAATGGGTTGGATTCGTCGATGGATGGGCCTGTTGGGAGTTCGTTGCGTGCGCCTGATTCGGGGAATCCTGCGTTTGGGGATGCGCTGGTTTTTTCGATGGGGAATCGTTCGCAGGGGCGGGCGTTTGCGAATTCGGGGGACTTTGTGTTGTTGTCGGTGGCGGGTGGGTCGGCGCCTCTTGAGTGTGTGGTTTGGGGGTCGCCCAAGGAGAAGCCGCCGGCGGGGACTGTTCGGTTGTTTGAAGCGGGGAAACGGCCCGGCGGGAGTGTGGTTCGGGTTGGTGATGGCGGGGATGGGGTGTTTCTGGCTTGCGTGGGAATTGAGGGGGTCGCAGCGAGCCCTGGGGTTCGTGGGGAAGAATGAGTGGGGATGTCGCTTCGCGACGGGCTTGATTGAGCCCCTCTCCCGGGGGAAGAGGGGGGCTGAATCGAGGATGGGGAGCACGACCTAGCAAGGCCTAGGTCGTGGCACGGGTGGACCATCGGCGCATGAAAAACGCTCGCCTCGGGCGGAGACGAGCGTCGTGTACCGAACGACAGGGCGTCCGGACACGGGGGGGTATTGGTGAAGAGGCCTGGAGGCGTGGACCGTCATCCTCCGGGAAGGCGGATGGCGATCTGTCGTCCCGCTCGAACACGCGTGACCAAGCACTCTCACCGAACAGTGATTCAGATTCGGGGGCGTTTGGTTTCATGTTTGGGGTCAGAATCCGGAGAGAAATTTCCCGAATCAGTGTCTGGGCGGTTTGGCGCTATCACTGCGTGGATTCGGCTCTGATTCTGGCTGTGTTGAGAATGAAGTGCATGATGGGGTACTGTGGCTGACTATGAGCGAGAATCCATACATCGATGGCGGCGGGTACCTGGATGACGGCCCTGTGAAGGGGTCGCGGACGAGCGTGCTGGCGGTTGCATCGCTGGCGACGTCGCTGCTCTGCTGCATCCCGTTCCTGGGTGTGTTTTCGATCATCTTTGGGGCCGCATCGTTGCTGCTCATCGGGCGATCAAACGGTCGATTGACGGGTAAGGGCGCCGCGATCGCGGGGTTGATCGTCGGGATCATGACCGCGGTGATCTGGGGGGCGGCTGGTGCGGGCGCTTTGCAGGTCATGACCTTTTATAAAAAGCAGATGATCCCGGTCGCTGAGACGGCGATGTATGCGGTGAACCAGGACGACGTCGCCGGGCTCCGCGCCTTGTTGAACGGTGATGCGGATGGTGATTTGACGGATGCGCAGATTATCGCGTTCATGAGCATGTGCGAGACGGAGATGGGCACGGTCAGCGGCGCAGCGCGGGACTTTGGCACGATCTGGGAATCGTTTCTCAATACTTACCAGCGGTCGCAAGGGAACAACTCCGGCGGCGGCGGGCAGTTTGATGAGGCGATCACGCCTGTGCCCATCGGCTTGTTGACGGCGAATGGGCATTACTTCGCGTGGGTGCTCTTTGACGGACACACGCTGAGTGGGCAGCAGGATCGGAAGATCGCCGACATTATGATCATGCAGGATGGGAAGAACGGGTTCACGTTGCGAGACGATGGTCCTGGCAGGGACATGTGCGACGCGATGAGTTTGCGTGGCCGCACAGCGGTCGAGGCGGCGGCGTGGGTTGCCGAACAGCGGTTGAAAGATGCTGCGGAGGTCGATCTCAAGGGCGCGATCGATAATGCTGTTGAGAACACGATTGAGGGATCGTCGAACGTAGAAGTCGAAGCGGGTGCTGGCGATAGCGGCGGATGATCGTGGTAGAAATCGCGAGGCGCGATTACTACCACGGCACCCGATCTCATGTTTTCAGGCTTGATGCGGTTGCGATTGCTATTGGGATGAGGATCAGGGTTGGGATGGCTACGCCGATCCAGACTGGTAATCCTGGTGGTGGGGCGGAGACGGCGAGGATCGTGCCGATGAGGGCGAAGCCGCCGATGGGTGCGCACTTGAGGGTCTGCTGAAGCATTCCTCTGGGTTCGCGCATCAGGAAGAACGGCAGCGAGAGGCACAGAACAAGCAGGTTGCCTGACATGACGGCGATGCGTCCGAAGCGGATTGTGTTGAGTTCGCGCCTGGTGCGGTCGCTGATGGGGACGGGTTGATTG
>JAJDDA010000053.1 GCA_029260535.1 Phycisphaerales bacterium
GCGCCGGCGATAATAAACAGGGGCGCCTTGTACAGCGCGTGGTTCAGGATCTGCATCACCGGCCACAGCGCGTTGGACGCTTCCTGTGCGCCGTGCCCCCCATCATGTCCGCCGCTCACGTGCACAAACCCGGAGGCGCTCAAACCGTACATGCACGTCAGCAAACCCAGCTGGCTCACCGTCGTGTACGCGAAGATCTTCTTCAGTTCCGTCGACCGCAGCGCGAGGTACCCACCAAGGAGCATCGTCACCGCGCCGAAGGGCGCGAGCGTCGGGCCCCAGAACTCGAACGTCTCGAGCCCCGGCCACATCCGGGCGAACAGGTACACACCCGCCTTGACCATCGTCGCCGAGTGCAGGTATGCAGACACCGGCGTCGGCGCCGCCATCGCTCCAGGCAACCAGTAATGGAAGGGCCATTGCGCCGATTTCGTCGCTCCACCCAGGAACATCAGCGCAAACGCCCAAGGGATCATCCCCGCGTGCTGCTCAGGGAGATGCCCCGAGGACAGCACCGAGATCACCCCGGATAACGACCACTCGCCCGTGGCGGTCGCCATCAGCAGGATCCCGCCCATGAGCGCCAAGCCACCAAGCCCGGTCGTCGCCAGCGCCTGCAGCGCCAGTTTCACCGCCTTGGGGTTGTCCCGGTCCCACCCGATCAGCAGGAACGAGCTCAGGCTCGTCAATTCCCAGAACGTGAGCATCGCGAGCATGTTGTCCGCGAGCACCACCCCCATCATCGCCGTGGCAAAGAGCCCCAGCGTCGGGAAGAACCGGTACAGACTATCGCGATCAGGGCCAAAGTAGCCCCTCGCGTAAAGAACGATCAGAGTGCCGATGCCCGAGACGAGCAGGCCAAAGAACAGCCCCAACGCGTCGGGGTTGAACGTCATATTCAGGTGGATCGATTCCGCGAAGGGGAACCCGACGATCGCGTCGGTGGAATCACCGACGCCCATCGAAGAAATCCGCCAGCACAGGGCGCCGAAGCTGGCGCCAAAGCCGCCGAGCGTCAGCACCGTCCGCAGCGTGATCGCCTTGCGGGGCAGGAACAGCGTCAACGACGTGACCACCGCCGGTGCGAACACCGCAATCAGCATCATCCAAAGGCCGGGTCCGTCCATCGCTTCGAGTTCCAATCCATTGGAGTCCGGATCAGGGCATCAAAATAGCCCCAGCAGGCAGCAAACAGGCCCGCACCCATCGTCTATCGGCCCACAACCCCGGACGCCTGAGAACAATGCGGCGCCAAGCCTCGAATCAAGGGCACTCTGGGACCACCTGACGCCTCCCGACCACTCTATTTAGAGGTCTGCCCTACGGTTTTTCAGAAACTGACACCGGAGTCGCATCGCCTGCGCCCCCCGTCCCCACCTCCCCCGACTTCGCCAAACCCACCTGGAAGAGCACCGGCCCCACCAATTGGTGGATCGCGATCGTCACCAGCACGAGGTTGTAGAACGTCGAGGCGAAGTCGGCGCTGTGGAACGTCTCGAGGAACACCCCTGCGAGCGCCACCGACACCCCCGCCTGCGCGATCATCGAGGTCGGGACCCACATCGCCGTTGATTTCGATTCGCCCGCGAGCCTCGCCCCGATCCCGGCGCCGACCCACACCAGCGCCGTCCGCAGGCACACGAGCACGAGCGCCGCCGGCCAGATCTGCATGACCAGTTGCAGGTCGATCCTCGCGCCGGCAACCGCGAAGAAAACGCAATACACCGGGAGGCTCAGTTCCTCGACCGTCTCGAAGAGCGGCTCGGAATCCTCTTCCCAGATGTTCCGCAAGAGCAACCCGGCGACCAGCGACGCGATGAGCGCCTTGAGGTGCAGCGACTCGGCAACAATCGCGATCGCAAAGCACGACAGCACAATCACGATCGGCAGGTGCACCTTCACGCGGCGCAGGTACCACGTCAGCCCCAGCCCCGCGACCGCGCCGAGCAGCACCGAACCACCGAGTTTCTGTATCAGCGAGAGGATCAGCGACCCCTCATCATGCAGCGCCGCCGTCGCATCGCCCATCTCGGCGGCGAAGATCGGGCCGGCGATCGCCACCAGCACCGCGAAGAGCACCACCAGCGCCAGGTCCCACAGCACCGCCACCGAGAGCGAGAGCCGGCTCATCGGTCCTCTCGCATGTAGATCAGCGAGTGTCGCGATCACCACCGCAGGGCTCGTCGCGGTCCCGAAGAGCGCCACGAGCAGAGCGAGCATCACCAGCGCCGACATCGACTCGACCTCGCCGAACCCGAAGAACTCGCTGCCCCAGACGATCGTCGGTGTCACCACCGTAAACACCGCGATCGCGGCGCCAAGCGTCACAAGCAGCACCGCCTTCGCCTGTTTGCGGAGCATGTGGAATTCGATCTCGCCGCCTGCAGTCAGCGCAATCAGCGCGATCGCCAGATCATCAACCAAGCGCAAATTCTTGAGCTGGTCATCGGTGACCAGCGAGATCGCCGCAGGCCCGACCATCGCACCAAAGACGAGGTACGCGGAGATTTTGGGGAGCCGGACACCCGCGGCGAGCCTCCCGAAGAGCCACGCGCCGAGCATGAGCAGGCCGAGCCCCGCAGTCGTGTCGAGCAACCCCTCGGACCTGGGCACGAACGCGTTGCCCATCGCGTCGGTGAGCACCGCGGTGGGATCATCCAGCCTGCCGGGCCAGCGCTGGACGAACAGCGCAAAGACCATCACCGCGATCGCCGCGACCAGGAGCCTGATGCGTTCGGTCATGCGTCCACCTCCGCCGAGGCGCTGCCGCTTGCTTTGTCATCCGGTTCACCCGGCTCATCGGTCTGGTCAGAACGCATCGTCGCGAAAACCATCGGAGCCGATGTCAGCAGACCGGTCAGCACGATCACCGCGAGTAGTTTCCTCGACATCGGTGAGGATTCGGTCATCACCAGCGATACCCCCAGCGCAATTGCCAAGGGGGCCTGCCTGATCGGCGCCCAATACAGCGGTGAGTCTTCCGGCATATCCGGCGGCGGCTCATTTTCTTCCCCACCTTGATCCCAACGGCGCCTCGCGCTGAACGCGAACACCGGGGATTTGAAGATGTACCGCGCCGATGCAAGCCCCATCGCCAGCCCAACCCCGGCGAGCCCGATGCGCACATCCAGCAGCATCCCCGCGAGGATCGAAAAGAGCGACGCGATGACATACTCCGCCTGCAGGATGAACCGCTCGAACCGGCGCAGCGCCGGCCCCGCGAGATTCGCGATGACCGCCCCCGCCAGCGCCGACGCGAGCAGCGGCGAATACCCCAGCGAGGTCGCGGACCCGGCGACGATCGCAACCAGCCCCAGGAAAACCAGCAGCAACTCCGAGCGGTCGCCGCCTGCGAGCCGCAGCGCGAACCGGCCGATCAGCCCCGCCATCACCGCGAGCAGCACCGTCACCGACGCCATCACGATCGCGTTGCCCCAGGCGAACTCGATCTCACCACCAGGCAAGCGGGCGCTCGCGTGCGCGAACAGCCCGAAGATCAGCACCGCCGCCATCGACGCCAGCGCGCCGCCGCCGCGGACGCAGAGCGAGAGGCGCGCCGATGCCGGGGACGAATTCGCGTGCAGCGACCGTGTCTCGAGCAGCCACCCGATCGAGGCCGTCGTCAGCAGCACCGCCGCCGGCCATCGCTGAGCCACCGTCGCGTGCTGAGCCCACATCCCGAGGATCAGCCACGACAGCGTCCCGAAGACGATCACGCTCATCGCGACATCCATCGCGGCGCAGGCGTAGAGCGACCGGGGAAGCCCCCGCAGGACATCACGCCTCGCCTGGAGCCCAACGGTCATCCCGATCCAGCCGAGCGTGATCGCGAGCACCGGGGTCAATCGCGCGAGCGCCGCCTCCTCAACCGCACCGATCATTGCAGGCCCGATCAGGACACCTACACCCACGAACAGCCAGCCGCCCGAGAGCAGCGCGACAACAAACCTGCTGCGACGCAGGCGGTAGAACCGGGCGCTGGCGCTCAAGAGCGCCACCGTCACGATCACCAGGATGGCGAGGAAGAATTTCAATGGGTGCTGCCAGGGGTCGTTACGGCGACCATCATAAAGACTGCAAGGCTCCGCGCCGCAGCATCAGGCGGGCAATATCAATCGAACAAGGTCACCGGAGCAGCCCTGACGTCTTCTCGATGGGGACCGTCAGCGCGATCGGCCGGTTCGCCGCTTTCAGTTCCGTCTCCATATACCCGAAGACCCGGTCTGCCTGGTCACGGGTCGTCACCGAGAGCAGCACCCGGCTGCCGGTGTGCTCCGGGATCAGCGCCGCCAGCCCCGCGAAGATGGGCATCTCCTCGCGCAGGATCGACCCCATCCCCCGGCTCTCGAGCACCGTCGCGCCGGTCAGCCCGATATCGAGCAGCGCCGTGATCAGATCATCGAACATCGCGTGATCCGTCGCGATCAACACTAAGAGCACACGACCGTCAGGAGAAAGAGCCCCGCTGGATCCGGCCGCTGGCGCGGTCGTATCAGACATGCGAGCGGTCCTCCGTGAGCAACGTCTCGTAGAGCGCCTCGGGAGTGGGCGCCGAACGCATCCGCTCGAGCGCGCCGCTCCCC
>JAJDDA010000054.1 GCA_029260535.1 Phycisphaerales bacterium
GGGCGCGGTGGAGGCACTGCTTGAGGATGGCGGGGCGCGGGCGATTTATCTGATCTGCGGCGGGTCGGACAAGGGGGCGGCGTATGGGCCGTTGGTCGAGGCGGGGCGGCGCTGCGCGGGGGTGTACACGATCGGATCGACCGGCCCGGCGATCGCGGCGGCGCTGCGGAGTGGCGGGGTTGATGTGTTTGAGTGCGGCGAATTGGCGGTTGCGGTACGGAATGCGACGGCGGATGCCAACGGATCGGGTGTGATCCTGCTTAGCCCGGCGTGCGCGTCGTACGATCAGTTCGAGAGTTATGTCGAGCGGGGCGAGGTTTTTTCGCGGTTGGTGCGGGAGGAAATCGTGAACCGATCAAAGACCGAAAAAATATCCAAATAAAACCCTGACAGGGGTTGACATCCGGATTGTGGATAGCCATCCTACCGGGAACCAAACATTCCCACCCGCAGGAGGCATCTGCTATGGTCGCGACAATGGAAAAACCAGCAAAGACAAACAGCCGTTTCCCGGCTAAAAAAAGCAAAGCGGTCACCCCGGCGGGTGATATCACGGAGGTTCATAACATGTCAGCAGCCCCCGGCGGCAACCCTGATAAGCATGCCAAAGCGAGGGCTGATGCCCTCGATCGCACCGTTACCCAGATCGAGCGGAACTTCGGCAAGGGCGCAATCATGCGTCTCGACGAGGAAGCCTACCTCTCGATCCCGGGGATCCCGACCGGGACGATCTCCCTTGATCTCGCCTTGGGCGGCAAGGGTTTCCCGCGTGGTCGGATCATCGAGGTGTACGGCCCCGAGTCGTCTGGTAAGACGACCGTGGCGCTGCACGCGGTGGCGAGCATGCAGAAATTGGGCGGCATCGCGGCGTTTATCGACGCCGAGCACGCGCTTGACCCCTCGTGGGCCCGGAAGATCGGTGTCAATATCGACGATCTGCTCGTTTCGCAGCCGGACTGCGGCGAGCAGGCGCTGGAGATCTGCGAGCTGCTCGTTCGTTCCGGCGCGGTGGACCTGATCGTGATTGACTCGGTCGCGGCGTTGATCCCGAGAGCGGAAATCGACGGCGACATGGGCGACAGCCACGTCGGTCTGCAAGCGAGGCTGATGAGCCAGGCGATGCGGAAATTGACCGGCGCGATCGCCAAGGGTTCGTGCACGGTGATCTTCATCAACCAGATCCGCGAGAAGATCGGTGTGATGTTCGGTTCTCCCGAGACGACCCCGGGTGGTCGGGCGCTGAAGTTCTACGCCTCGGTGCGTCTGGATGTCCGCCGAACCGGTGCGATCAAAGAAGGGGACCAGACCGTCGGCAGCCGGGTCCGGGCTCGTGTGGTCAAGAACAAGGTGGCGCCGCCCTTCCGCGATGCGGAATTCGACATCATGTACGACGAGGGCATCTCGACGTCCGGTGATCTGCTGGATCTTGCCGTCGCCGAGAACATCGTTGACAAGTCCGGAGCGTGGTTCAGCTACGGCGAGACCCGCCTGGGGCAGGGCCGGGAGAATTCGAAGCGGCTGATCCGCGAGAATCCTGATCTCTTTGAGGAGATCCGCAAGGGCGTGCTCCAAGCCAAGGGTGTCCCGACGGGTGATGAGCCTGTCTCGCCGGTGAAGGATGAGGCGAAGGAAGAGAAGGGGGACGAGGCGCCGATCGTTGAGGTGAAGGCCTCCAAGGCCGGGAAAGCGGCTCGGGCGTAGTTGAATCGACGGCTGGGTACGACCCAATCGAAAGCCTAACAATTTTGTTATAAAAGCATCAACCCGCCCATTGTCAGGATCATGGCAATGTGCGGGTTTTTTTGGATTGTTGCGGAACCGGAGGGTCAGGAACGCTCGTATTGTCCTGCGAATGAATCTGATGAGTCGAACTGAGCACGGTATGGAAGGGACCTCTGGGCCTCAGAGCCGAGCGATCGCACTCCGTTGCCCGGCGTCGCTTGCCCTCGGGCGATGCCTCGGTATCCTTCCCGGTCCAATCGCTGCGGCTGTGGCGGAATTGGCAGACGCGCTAGGTTCAGGTCCTAGTGGGGGTAAAACCCCGTGGAGGTTCGACTCCTCTCAGCCGCATTCATCGAAGTCGAAGTGATCCGTCTAGGCCTGCTGGGTTGAAAACGGATCGAGTTAGAATTGAATTCACCACACCACGTTCGGTGGTGGCGTACGCCGGAAAAAGGCTGCGTCGCACCGAGCACCAACCGCGAGCCAGTCTCAGAGCAGACCATCACGCAATGACGCCGAAGAGCGTGCAACAAGGCACCCGCCGAGTTGGGCCCGCATCAGGCGTCGCAAGGAGCAGATCACATGCCCAGTAATCGCCAGAACAACAAAGGTTTCACCCTCGTCGAGTTGCTGGTGGTCATCAGCATCATCGCGCTGCTGATCGGGATCCTGATCCCGGCGATCGGTCGTGCGCGACTTGCGGCACGGGTTTCGGTCGACCTCGCCAGCCTGCGTCAGCACGGCATCGGCGCCGCAGCCTACACGGGCGACTTCAAAGGCTTTATGCCCAACGCGCCTCGCGGTAGTGGCGGTGGCGGCGGATTGGGGCAGATTACCAGCGGTCCGAAGGCTCACCCTTCGACGGTGATTCTCAACGAGACATTTCCGACGCACGGCGTCGGGTTCGGCGCCGGCTACCAATCGACGAACACCTGGAAGATGTACAACTGGGTCTTCGGCAACTACATCCTGGACGGCGCTACAGGGATCGACCTGATGAACCCGATCTTCCTGTCGTCCGGCGATTCCAACTCCAGGGAAAACTGGGACGCGCTCCGTTCGGTGCGTCCGGATGACACGGAGCTTCCGCAGTTCCCCACCGGTTACACCATCGAGCAGGGCGCCAACGAGTTTGTTGATTCGCTCACTATTACGCAGAGCTTCCCGGATGATCCCACCGGCACAGGGAACGTGGGTTTCCTTCAGCCGACCTTTGCGTACACGTTCACCGCGCTGGTTGGGCAGGGTGTCGAACCCGGCACGACCTCGAAGTACTTCTGGGGCGCCACGAGCGGCGAACTGGTTGATAACCGGGCACAGTGGACCGAGTCCTCGAACACGTGGGTTCGGTACCGGAACAACATCAGAGCTTCCGATTACGCGTTCCCGTCTGAGAAGGTCATGTTCTGGGATCCCTGGGCGACGAACTCTGTCAGGGGCGCGTACTATGTTTCAGAGCAGGCAACGACCCCGGTGGTCATGATTGATGGCAGCGCCAGGGTTTCAAGTCCCTCGAGGGAGTGCCTTGACACCACCGACGGCGAGGACCGTCTGAAGATCAGTGACGCGTTCCGTGGTGGTGATTACGTCAGCACGAACTTCCTGTGGAACACCGGGCGTCTCGCAGGCGCACCTGCCTGGTTCATGACCGGCGTGTGGGGCACCTCGACCCGCGACTTCGGCGGTAAGAGCGACAACTGATCCGTTGGGATCAGTGATCGAACCAGTTTGAATCGATTCTTGAACCGCCGCCCTGATTGGGGCGGCGGTTTTTTTATGCGCGGCAAATCCGGTATCCTCGGGGCATGACGCTTGGTGACCACCAGAACGACCAGTCTTCGATCGTTGTCGGGATTGATGAGGCGGGGTACGGGCCGAGGCTTGGCCCGCTGGTGGTCGGCTGCTCGGTCTTCCGGGTGGCGGGCGGACCCGATGGATCGGCCGCGGGTGATCTGTGGAGCGCGCTGCGGCCCGCGGTGGTGCGATCGAAGGGGAAATCGGATCGCACGAAGATCCCGATCGATGATTCGAAAAAACTCAAGCTCGCGAATTCATCTCCGGCGCCGTTGATGCATCTGGAGCGGGGCGTCTTCCCGATGCTGGGATTGCTTGGGCACGCTCCAGACAATGATGCGGAGTTGCTTCAGGTGTTGGGTGTCCGGGATTGCGTTGCTTGCGGTGAGCCGGCGCTGCCCTCGATGACGGCGATTGACGCTGATCAGGTCGGGATCCTGACAAACACGCTGCGGCGGGCGATGAAGGCGGCGGATGTTGAGCTGCTGGCGATCGCGTGCCGGGCGTTTGACGCTGCGGGGTTCAACCGGGCGCTGGTTGAGATGGGCCCGAAGTCCGAGGTGAGTTTTCACGCGGTGGGTCGGTTCCTGCTCGGCGCCTGGCGGCGATGGGGGAGCGAGACGCCGACGGTCGTGATCGATCGGCAGGGCGGCAGGAAGCATTACGGGCAGCAGCTCGCACGCGCGATCCCTGATGTCGTCGTCAGAGTGAACCGAGAAGAGGATGCGGTCAGCGAGTACGAGATCAACTCAAGGAGTGGCGATGAGCGAAGGGCGATGCGCGTGCGGTTCGAGGTCGAGGCGGATGCGCGGAGCCTTCCTGTGGCGCTCGCGTCGATGTCGGCGAAGCTGTGCCGGGAGCGGGCGATGATCCGGTTCAACAACCACTGGAAGCAGCGGGCTCCGAGCGTGAAGCCGACCGCCGGGTACGGCATCGATGCGCGGCGGTGGATCGACGAGATGCGGCCGTTGATTGCGGAAGATGAGCTGCGCGAGTTGGTGCGAAGGGCATGAACGAAACGACCACGGCGATCGACCGGCGGATGCTGGACCTGGCGGCGCGTGCCGCTTGGAGGGGCATCGGGGATGTCGAGCCCAACCCGACGGTTGGTTGCGTGATCGGGACTCGCGATGGCGAGGTGCTGGGCGTCGGGCATCACCGGCGGTTCGGTGGCGCGCACGCGGAGGTCGATGCGCTGCGGCGGTGCAAGGAGCTCGGCAACAGCACGGATGGCGCTACGGCGTGGGTTACGCTCGAGCCTTGCAACCACACCGGCAAGACGCCGCCATGCACGATGGGGCTGATCGAGGCGGGGATCACGAGTGTTGTTATTGCGCAGCGCGAGCCGGGCGATGTAGCCGCGGGTGGCGCCGAGGCGCTGCGCCAGGCGGGGCTCGATGTGCGGTTCAGCGATGCGAGCAAGAAAGCGGCGGCGCTCAACCGGCCTTACGTCAAGCGGATGACGACTGGATTGCCCTGGGTGATCGCCAAGTGGGCGCAGACAATCGATGCGCGGATCGCGACGCGCACGGGTGAATCGCAGTGGATCTCGAACGAGCGGTCCCGCGCGGAGGTGCACCGGTTGCGCTCGCGGATCGATGTGCTGATGACGGGTGTCGGGACTGTTCGCGCAGATGATCCGTCGTTGACGGTGCGCGGCGTGAGTCGGTCGAGGCGAACGCCGACGCGGCTGGTGATCGATCCGACGCTCCGCACGCCGATCGGGTCGAAACTGGTGCGCACGGCGCGCGGGGTCCCCACGATGATCGCGTGCGAGCCGCTGGGCTCGGAGGCGGTGCAAGCGAGGTCTGCGGTGCTTCAAGCGGCTGGGGTTACGGTCCTGCCGACGGCGCGCAGCGGTGCGAGGCTGGATCTGGGCGGCCTGCTGCGGACGCTCGCGAGCGAGCATGACGCGGCGAACGTGATGGTTGAGGCGGGGCCTGGGCTGATGGGATCGCTGCTGCGTGAGGGGTTGATCGACGAGTACTGGGTGTTCTCGGCGCCGATGCTGCTGGGGGATCCGGAGGCGATGCCCGCGGTTCGCGCTGGCGCGACGCCGAGGCTGGCTGATGCGCACCGGCTGGCGCTGCACCGCGTTCGGCGGTTCGGTGATGATGCGCTGCTGATTTATCGCAAGCCGCTGGAGAGCAGCGTGGGGGTTTCCGAGCCTTCGTAGACGCGGAAGACCTGACCCGAGCGGATCACGGGTGCGTTGGCGCCGACATCGGTGGTGATCAGGCCCGCTTCGAGCAGTTCGAGTTGACCACCGGCGAAATCGGAGAGCGTGATGGACGCGATGGGGCGGTAACTTTCGGGCGGCTCGATGGTCAGGCTGCTCGCGGGGGTTTGGGTGAGCGCTGTGATTAAAGCGTCGATCGGCTCTGTCGGGGATTGTCCGAGCGCTGTTCCCGAGGCGTCGAGCACGCGCCAGCCCTCGATGTCGCGCTCGTACCGGGCTTCGGGCTGGCCGGCGATGCGGATGGCGATCGCGCCGATGTTGGACCCGATGGTTTCCGCGGCGGATGGCGCGAGGTAGGCCTCGCCCGCCAGCGAGACGGACGTGATTGGTTCGATGTTGATGACTGCGAAGGTTTCGCCGTTGTTGATCGATGCGTAGACGAGGCGCCCCGAGAGATCGGCGGGGCCACCGATGGCGAGGGTCTGCGTTGTTGTTTGTGTCTGGATCTGCTCGTCGCTGGCGCTGTAGGAGCGGCGGTCTTCCTCGACGGTGCACAGGAGCCTCGGCGCTTCGAGACCGGCTTCGGTCATCGTGATCGAGGTGTGGTCGTCGATGAAGTGATCGATGCGGAGGGCGCCGAGGGAGACGAGCAGCTCTTTCGCGGCGATGTCGCTGGCCTTGGACTGGATCGGCTGGCGGATGAACCAGCTGCCGTCGATTTTGGCGAGTTCCACTCCGGAGTTGGCGCCGGGGGTGCGGACGGCGACTCGCGATGTGCGCTCGCCGACGCTGTGCAACGGTGAGGAGATCCGCCACGACGCGGGGCCCGGGCTGGTCATGGCGCGGTAGATCGCGTCGTCTACCTCACCGGTGCGGCGGACATCGACTTCCACCAATCGGCGCCCGCCGAGGGGGGTTGATCCGAAGACGACGGAGTGCGTGTCGCCTCCGGTCATGGTGATGGTGACGGTCAGCGCGGGTTCGACGGATTGGCTGATCGGTTCGCCTGATGCTGAGGCGTCGCGGAGGTCGCATAGGGTGCGAACGATCGACCGGACCTGGGTCGGCTCGGCAGGCCATGGGGCGGTGGGATTGGCGCCGGCGCTCTCAAGGTGGATCAGCCATCCGCCGGCGTCGGTTCTGGTGATGACCGAGGCGTCGTCGCTAACGGCGACGCGGATCGAGGCGACGCGCGAGGGGTCGAGCCGCAGCAGCGAGGAGGCGTCGCTGGCGGTTGCAGCTGGCGGCGCGATGAGCAGCGCGATGCCGACAATCGAGAGGGCGGCGACGAGCAGGAGTGAGATAATCAGGGCGCTTCGTGACATCGGACGGCAGTGTAATGGCTTAGCCCCTGCCGAGGCGGATGAGCACGCCGGTGAGCAGGACCAAAAGAGGCATCCCGGCGATGATGCCCCATCGCAGCGCTGTGAGGCGTCCCTGGCTGATCGCGGGGATCCTGGCGGTTTCGAAGGCGCCGGGGCCTGCGGCGATGGTGTCGTCCTGGTGGGCGAGCCACGCGATGGAGGCCTCGAAGAGTTCTGCGTTGCCTGGGGTTGCTGAGACGGTCCGGCCGTCGATGGTCGCGGAGTTGCGGGTCACGACATCGGTGAACCACCCGTTCGCGCCCACGACGATCAGGCGCTGGATCAGGGAGGGCTCGTCGGGCGCCGGTCTTTCGGAGGCGACGGCGATCGGCCAGGGGCCTTGCGTCAGGTCGATCCCCTCGTCGGGCTCGGGGGCGTCGGCGAGCATGGATCGCTGCGCCGGTGAGAGGGAGCGGAAGGCGATCCACTCCATCTCGCCCCATGCGGTCGTTGATTCCGGGATTGACAGGATCGGCTCGTGCGTGACTCCCGGGGTGTCGGTCAGTTCGATGGGGCAGGGCCAGGCAAGCTGGGTGCTCAAGCCGTTGATGGCGCGACCGATGGGGTGGTCGGTTTCGGCGCTGCGGAGGATGAACTGTCCATCGACGACCGGACCGCTCGGTGTGTTGACGCGGCGGAGCATCGCGGCTCCTGTCTGCACGGTGATCCCGAGCGGCGCGAGCGGCTCGGCCATGGGGTCGGGCTCGCCGACGCTGGGGAGCGTGGAGGCGTCGAAGGAGAAGAGCACGTTCGCGCCGCTTTCAAGCAATCCCTTGATCGCGGCTGCGTGCTGCCCCATGCGCTGCGCGCCTGCAGCGGAGCGGATGGTGACGGGGAAGGTGACCCAGACGACCGGTCGGGGGTTGTCGATGTTGTTTTCAGTAAACGTGGGGCGCGGTGTGCCGGTGGCGGGCGCCCACTCTGCGATGCGGATGTCGCGCAGGCGCATCGATTCGATCAATGAACCGAAGGCGCGCTGTGCGTCGGGGGTGAGCGGTCGGCCTTCGCCGTCGAGTTGGTTTTCGGCGGCGCCGTGGACGAGCACGACGATCGGGGCGGCGTTGACCCCTGAGAGCGAACCGATCGCGGCTCCGAGGAGGGACTCGCCGATGAAGCGGATGTCGGCGGCGCCTGTTGAGGTGGCGTTGAGCAGCGCCGCTGGCGGGAAGAGGACGTTCATGGGGACCGCTCGGGCCTTGTCACCCGCGATGACCACCGCGCCGGCGCCGGCTTCGATGGTGCGGATGGCGGCGAGCGATTGGATCGACGTGAGCCGATCGACGGTGTCCGCTGAGCGGGCGATCGAATCACGCAGCGCCATGAGCGCGTCGGCGGCGTCACCAAGGTCGGCGTCGCCGGTGCTCGACACCGCGAACGAGATCGAGGACAGCGCGGCGTCGAGGGCGTTGAGGTCGACGAGCAGGGCTTTTTGTGTTGATGCAACGGTGACCGTTGCGGCGTCGACCTGGGGGAGCCCGGCGCCGCCGATGGGCGCGTCGAGTGCGGCAACCGCGTCGTTGATCGCTTCATCGATCGAGTCGGCGAGGAGCCTTGCCGCGGCTGCGATACGGCTGAGGTTCTCGGCTTCGGCGCTGGCGGCGCTGAGTCTGGAACGTTCAGAGAGGATGGTCTGCGAGATCGTGTGCAGGCTGGTCGCGGCGTCTCGGGTTTTTGCGATGGCGCTGCGGAGGGTTGCCTCGTGCGCGGTGATCTGCGGCTTGATTGTTGTGGCGAGCCTGTCGAGCAGGCTTGTAAATGCGTCGCGACCGTTCGCGGCGCTGAGATCGATCTCGGTGACCGAGAGGGCCTGCGATGCGGCATCGAAGCCATCGAGCACCTCGCGCATGTTCATCTGGGCGC
This sequence comes from Phycisphaerales bacterium, assembly GCA_029260535.1. Lineage (GTDB taxonomy): Bacteria > Planctomycetota > Phycisphaerae > Phycisphaerales > UBA1924 > JACKHE01. Next base: position 8,920 of record JAJDDA010000054.1, read on the forward strand.
GGGGGTCGAAGTCGGCGAAGTCGGCGACGATCACGATCTCGGTCGGTTGATCGAGCGATGCGAGCAGCGAGAGCGTTCGCGGCGCGAGCGAGTGCTCGCGGGTTGCGGTGACATCGAAGCGGGCGGTCCACCTTGTCGCGAGCGCGCCGGCGATGATGCACGAGACGGTGACCGCGAGGAGGATGATCAGTGTGCTCGAACCGTAGCGGATGCGACGGTTGGTAGAAGCAGATGGTGTCGTTGTGTTCGTGTTCATCGCCAGCGCCTCGATTCAACGATGCTCACGGCGATGGTCACCAGCCAGGCGCACGCGGCGAGCATCACGACGATGTGCCTGGTGTCGATGATCCCGCGTGCGAAATCGAGCATCCGGATGTCGATGGAGAGCGGGAAGAGCAGGGAATCCCACGGGGCGCCCAGCGCCGCAGCGCCCATCGTGGTGCCGATGCGGAGGATGAGCAGGGCGAAGATGGTGGTCAGGAACGCGACGACCTGGCTAGAGGTCAGCGCCGAGCAGACGATCCCCAATGCGAGGTAAACCATCCCTGTGAGCAGCAACCCAAGGTATCCCGCGAGGATCGGCCCGTAATCCGGGGACGAGAGCGCTTCGAGAACGGCCACGTAGACCAGTGTCGGCGCGAGCAGCGAGAGCAGGAACAGCGCAGCGCCGACATACTTGCCGATGACGATCTGCCAGTCGGAGATCGGCGCGGTCATGAGTGGTTCGATCGAGCCCTGGCGCCACTCATCGCTGAGGAGCCGCATCGAGATCGCCGGCGCGACGAACATCAGGAGCCAGTCGGAGAGCGTGAAGAGGCCTCGTAATGATGCCGGGTCACCGGGGCGGAGCGTCACCGCGGCAAAGACGACTCCTGTGAGCAGCAGGTACAGCGCCATGACGACCCACCCGATCGGCAGGCGGAACATCGAGGCGAACTCTCTGGTCGCGATCGCGGCGAGGACCTTCACTGGACGCCCTCCACCGCGTTTGCGAAGAGCGTTTCGAGCCCGGTGCTCTTGATGGAGAGTTCGCGCACCGGCCAGCTGTTGGTCAGCGCGAGAGCGCCGAGCGCTTCGCGGAGATCGCCGCCGGAGTTGGTTGCTTCGACAGTGAATCTGGTCCAGCCGGATTCGAGCGGCGAGGGTTTGATGCTGGCGACACCCTTGATGGCGTTGATCGCGGGCAGCGCCGCGGTTGGGTCTGCTTTGAGTTCGATGGTGTGCTGGCGCGAGGTCATCAGGTCGGTCATGGTCGCTTCGGCGCGGACCTCGCCCTGTGCGATGACGATGACGCGGTCGCAGGCTTTCTCGACTTCCGGAAGGATGTGCGAGCTGAGGAGCACGGCCTTGGTCTGGGCCAGTTCGCGGATCAGGTTCCGGGATTCGGCGATCTGGGATGGATCGAGGCCGCTGGTGGGCTCATCGAGGATCAGGATCGGCGGGTCGTGCAGGAGGGCGGAGGCCAGCCCGACGCGCTGCTTGTACCCCTTGCTCAGCTCGCCGATCCGGCGGTCGCGGACGGCGGTCAGGGCGCACTGGTCGATGCGGTGGTCGATCGCGGCCTTCCGCTGGGATCGGCTGAGGCGGTAGAGGCGGCCCCGGTAGTCGAGGTACTGCTTGACGCGCATCTCGGGGTAGAGCGGGGTGGTCTCGGGGAGGTAGCCCAGCCTGCGGCGGACGGCCATGGATTGATCGACAGAATCGAGCCCGTCAACGGTGACCGAACCGCTGGTGGGCGGGAGCCAGCCGGTGATCATGCGGATGGTGGTCGTTTTGCCGGCGCCGTTGGGTCCCAGGATCCCGAGCGCTTCCCCGGGCGAGGCTGTGAAGGTGACGCCCCGGACAGCCTTGACCTTACCGAACGATTTGTGGATATCTGCCACTTCAATCATCGGTGACAACGTACCGACTGGGGCGGGCTTTGTCGCAGGTTGGGCGGTGTTGTTTGAAGGATTTACCGCCGATCCGTCGATCGGTGTTGGTCAGGGGGTCGTCGGGTCGTACACTTGGAGTTGGAAAGAAAGAGGCACACGCCGTGGTGTTCGATTCTCAATGGGAAGGGCCCCTGACCGGGCGCGATTCCCTCGCGGCAGAGTTGGTTCCCATGGGCAAAGAAAGACCACGGCTACTGCTCATCGAAGGCCAGGAAGGGGCGGTCGGTGAGATCGCGGCGGCCATCGACGGTGTCTGCGAGACGCAGCGCGTCTCGATCCCCGAGGCGAGGCGGCTGCTCCGTGATGGCGACGCGGATTGCGTCCTGACCACCGCTGATTCGTTCACCCCGCTCGAACGGCGCCTCGACGAGAGCCGGACGGGTGATGTGCTGCGCTCGATTGCCGGCGGGGTCTGCCTGTATGAACTCTCGAACGGGATTGTCTGGGAGACGGAGCGCTTCACCGAATACCACGAGCGCACGCGCGAGCGGGTCGCGCACGCGTGTGAGCAGGCGGTCAAGACATTTGAAATGGGGATGAACTCCGGACGCCCCGTGGCGCTGCGGCGGTTCAACATCGTCGGTGGCGCTGAGGATCAGCGCTGGTTCGAGGTTGTCGTCTCACCGGTCCGGAGCAAGGACACGAGCGAGGACGCGGACAGCGATGCGATCAAGCAGGTCGCCGCGGTGGTGTGGGATGTCACCGCGACGCGGCAGATCCAGCACCGGATCGACGCGATCGACCGCGCCGGTCGCGAGATGGTCAACTTCGACGCGGACCTGGTGCGCAAGATGAACATGACGCAGCGCCTCAAGGTGCTGCAGGACAAGATCGTGAGGGCGGCGAACGAATTGCTGCACTTCGATCATTTCGCGGTTCGGCTCCTGGAGCTCTCGACCGGCAGGCTCGAGCTGGTCATGGCGTCAGGGCTTTCAGATGCTGCGATGGATGTTGATCTCTACAACGCGTCGGAGGGCAGCGGGATCAGCGGGTATGTCGCGTCAACCGGGCGGAGCTACATCTGCCCCGACGCGGGCGCCGACGAGCGGTACATCGAGGGGCTCGACGCGCCGGGGTCGTCGCTGACCGTCCCGTTGCTGCTCGAGGACCGGGTCTTCGGGATCTTCAATGTTGAAAGCCAGAAGCTCGGGGCGTTCACGGAAGACGACCGGCAGCTCGCGGAGATGTTCGCCAGGTACATCGCGATGGCGCTGCACATGCTCGATATGCTCGTCGTCGAGCGGTGCACGACGGGTGAGGCGCTCCGCGGCACGGTCGAGGGTGAGCTGGAAGAACCGCTGGAAGACCTGCGCTGCGAGGCGGAGTGGCTCCGTGGGAGGCAGTCAGCGGATCCGGAAACCGCCGAGCACATCGCGAAGATCCTGAGCGACATCGATGCGATCCGGAAGCGGACGCGCAATGTCACGTCCGGTCCGCAGACGCTGCTCGGTGCGGATAAGGCGCTGAGCGAATCACGGCAAGACCCGGTCCTGTCGGGGCGCCGAGTGCTGATCGCGGACAACGAGTCACACATCCGAAACACGATCGCCGACGTGCTGCGCCGGCGGGGGTGCACTGTTGATGTCTTCGAGGATGGGTCCACCGCGATCAAACGGCTCGACGGGCTCTTTGATGAGTTGAAGAGCGGGGGGGCGGCGAGCGTTGTGTACGACGTGGTGCTCTCGGATATCAAGATGGACGACCGGAACGGGTACGAGGTTTTCTCGGCGGCGAAGCGGCTCGATGCGGATCTCCCGGTCGTGCTGATGACCGGGTTCGGGTACGACCCGCACCATTCGATCGTCCGCGCGAGTCAGGAGGGGCTGCAGTGCGTGCTGTTCAAGCCGTTCCAGATCGAGCGGCTGCTCGATGAACTGCGCAAGGCGGTCGCGCCTGAGGCGTCGGTTGCTGAATCCGGGGACTGATTAGGTCTTTACGATTCGCTGTTGCGCACCGCGACAACGACACGCTCCAGCCCATCGAGATCGTTCTCGATCCGTGCTTCTTCGATCAGCGGGTTGTCCTGCGCGACTTTGAGCGCAGCGCGGGCGGTGCACGCCGCGATCTCGACGGCGACCAGCCCGTTGGGGCGGACGAGCGCCGGGCCTTGTTCGAGCAATGGGCGGACGAACTCGAGCCCGTCTGAGCCGCCCCGGAGCGCGATGGTCGGCTCGAACCCTTTGACGTTCTCGGGGACGTCGCCCCATTCGGAATCGGGGATGTACGGCGGGTTGGCGATGAGGAAGTGCAGCTCCTTCGCCATCGGGTGTTGGAGGAGCGGTTCGAGCAGGTTGCCCTGGACGAGCTCGGCGCGCTCATCGAGGCCGTGGCGGTGGATGTTCTTCGCGGCGACTTCGAGCGCTTCGGCAGAGAGGTCGGTCGCGACGGCGCGCGACTCGGGGAGGTGCTTCAGGATCGCGGTCGTCAGGCAGCCTGATCCGGTGCAGGCGTCGGCGAGCAGCGCGCGGTCGGCCCCCGGCATGGTGCGGGCGTGGCGGAGGACCGCCTCGACGAGGGTTTCAGAAGCGGGGCGCGGGATCAGGACACGCTCGTCCACATGGAAGGGGAGCGTGTAGAACCACGCTTCTCCGACGAGGTACTGGACCGGCTCGTGCTTGAGCGCCCGCATCACGAGCGTCCGGAGGACCTCGCGTTCGAGCGGGGTCGCAGGTCGGTCAACGTCGGTGTAGAGCCGGAGCCGATCACAGCCGATCGTGTGCGAGAGCAGGAGCTCTGCGAAGAGCCTGGGGGAATCGAGGTCGGCGCCTTTGAACGCGCCGGTCATCCATTCGAGGAGCCCGCGGGTGGTCCACTTGGCCGGCGCCTTGCTCGCGGCGGCTGCTCGGGTTGTTGCGGGGTTGCTCTCGGGCATCTGGAAAGTGTACGCGGGGGAGCGTGGCGGTGAGGCGGATCGCCGGCGCGGTGCGTATGCTTGGGCCTATGACACAGGACACCGCCACCATGCACGCATTTTTTACACAGATCAGCACCATCGCCAGGGACGCCGACGTTTTCGACGAGATCATCGTTGAGGACAACCGACTCCGTTGTGTCGCGAGGGGATCCGCCGAGCCCGCCGAGTACCGCATCGATCTGGTTGATGGCGAGGTCTGGGTGAGTCTCTCGACGGAGGACCGCTGGCTGAGCGGCTCGATCGAGGGGGATCTGATGAATTCGGGCGACGATCTCGACGAGATGATCGAAGAGGAATGCGTCGACCAGGGGTGTAAAGACCCGCATTCGAAGTTCGAGCATTTCCGGGACACGGAGATGCGGTACACCTTCCGCTCGAAGATCGGGATTGATCCGAACTCGTCCGACACGGGCGCGATCGCTGCTGAGGCGGCGCGGTGGATCCTCGGTTACGAGGCGGCGTTCCGTGATCTCGGGGACATGTCCGAGCCTGAAGAGGACTGATAGGTCTCGGCTGTAAGAGTGGTAGTCAAAAAAAAGAAACCCGCCGAAAGAACACGGGGGGAGTTCCTTCAGGCGGGTTTGCTCTCACTGTCGTGCGCTGGGAAGCGTTCCGGGAGAGCGGGGAGGTATTTCGATGACGCGCTGGGCCGACGCAAGCGAAGTACGTCGTGAGCAGACCTGGGGGCCCTGACAATCGGAAGTCCGCATTGACGGTCCTCCATTCACGCCGAGCCCAGCGCGTCAAAGCCGCATCGGTGCCGGGGGAGGGGAAGGCCCTTCAGCGATGCGGGATGTATCACGTTGCTAGATTCGCACCGCGTTGCTGGTGGTTCCGTCGGGACCTGATTTTTTTTCGACACGTCAGGGAATGCACAGAAACAGTGATTTCAGGCCTCAGAAGGCCGTTTCTATCGACCATGCCTTTACGGATCGCCTCATGCCAGCGGATAAAATCGCATGAACACCTGATTGAATCGATACGGGAAGCGACCCGCTGATCCGATTATTCATTGACCAATGCCTATGCCGAACGAATCACGCGATGCCATGTTGAGCCAAACGCCGAACGGCGCGTCGCTCAGCGCGTGCGCGCAGCGGCTGCGTGTTGTTGATCTGGGATCGATGCCTTACGCGGAGGCGTTCGAATTGCAGCGGCTGTGGCACGAGGCGGTGCTCGCGCTGCGCGATACTGAGAACGCGCAATGCGTCGGTGCGCTGTTGTTTGTTGAGCACGATCCGCCGGTGATCACGATCAGCAGAAGACCTGGCGTGCGCGATCACCTGACGGCGAGCGACGAGCAGTTGCAGCGCGCGGGGGTCACGGTCAGCGAGACGGATCGCGGCGGTGACATCACGTATCACGGCCCTGGGCAACTGGTCGTGTACCTGATCGTGGACCTGCAACGGCTGGGACAGAACCTGCACGCGTACATGCGCATGCTCGAATCGATCGTCATCGGTGTGTGCGCGCGCTTCGGTGTCACCGGGGAGCGCGATGATGCCGCGACGGGTGTCTGGGTGGACGGCGCGAAGGTGTGCGCGATGGGGGTGCGCGTCCGGCGCTGGGTGACCATGCACGGGCTGGCGCTGAATGTTGATCCGGAGATGTCGCACTTCGATCTGATCGTCCCGTGCGGCCTGGCGGGTCGGGGCGTGACGAGCCTCCGGCGATTGCTCGGCGATGCGGCGCCTGGGATGGACGCGGTGAAGTCCGCGATCGTTGCCGAGTTTCAGGCAGTGGTTGAGGCGGGGCTGGATCGCGGCGATTGATCATGATTTGAACATGATTTGATCGTCGTTCCGGTGGCCCTGATCCGGTATGATGGGGGTGAGCCGTGTATCCGCCGACCCTCAACGAGCCTGATTGAACCTATCGCATGAACGTTTCACGATTTTTCGAGCACTGGTCCGTCGCCGAGAACCCCTTCAGGGCGGAGGAAGCCCGGCACGATGCGGTCTTCCAGCGGCTCCCCGAGGGGACCGCGATGCACCCCGATTTCGAGAAAATCCTCGGCGAGTTTGACGCGCCGTCGGCTTCGATCGTCTTCGGCGAAAAGGGCGCGGGCAAGACCGCGATCCGGATGCAGCTCGCCAACCGGATCGCCAAGCACAACGAGCTCGCGCGGGGTGTGGAATCGCGCGTCCTGCTCGTTGCGTACGACGACCTGAACCCGATCCTTGATCGGTTTGTCTCGGCAGTCGATGGCTGGGACGATCCGCTCGGGGCGCTCAAGCGGTTCCGGCTTGTCGATCACATGGACGGCGTGCTGCACACCGCGGTTGCCGAGATTGTTGACACCGCGCTGGGGGATCGCCGCGCCGATGGCGCGCTGGACCTTGGGGATCGTCCTGCGCGCACGCTCCGGTCGTTGCCTCTTCGCGCTCGGCGCGATCTGTTGCTGCTGCAGGCGGTGTACGACCGGCCTGATTCGGCGCACGAGCGCACGGCGCAGCTGAAGAAAAAACTCCGCGTCCGGCGCGACACACCGACGATGGCGTGGGCAACGGCGTCCTGGATCGGTTGGCTGATCCCGGCGCTGCTGCTTGCCGGATTCTTCTGGAAGCGGAAAGAGCTGGGCGAGTGGGAGGCCGGCGCGGCGTTGATCGCGTTTTACGCGACGCTTGGTCTGTGGGCGGCGGTGCTGCTCAAGCGGTTCGCGTGGGACGGGTATTTCTTCGGGAAGTTCTCGAAGAAACTCGCGAAGCAGCTCCGCACGCTCAACCGGATGCCGGCGTCGTTCGGCGCTTCGCTGCGGCTGCTGCACAGCGCTGATCGTGACGCGAGCGCGATGCCGCTA
>JAJDDA010000055.1 GCA_029260535.1 Phycisphaerales bacterium
CAGACTACACTCCCGCTGTTCTCAGCACTCACGCCCTCGTCGGTCATCGGTGGTTCGATGGCCGCGACGGTGACGTCCGGGGATCTCAACGGCGCCACGCTCTCAACGAGCGGCTCGACCGCGCTCTACCAAGGCATGATCGATGGAGCGGTGGTCCCGCTGAACGCCGCGGACCTGCTCCCGGCGCCCAGCTCGGTCAGCGTCGGCGGGTTTCTGAGTGGGAATCTGGGCCCTGACAGCTTCGGCGACCCGATCCCGAGCCAGAGCGCCGGGGCAATCAACACGAGCATCGGGATCTGGATCACGTTCGAACTGTCCCCCGGTGATTCGATGTCCTGGACCAGCGTTTTTGCCGCGGATATCCCCGCGCCGGGCTCGGGCACGGCGTTGATCGCCGCTGCCGGGACTATTGGGATGCGTCGCCGCCGGCGCTGATCCGTGTGGCTCGGGCTTGTTGAATCGCCCCGGATCGGGGATGCTCTGCCCTAAGCAAGATGCCCGGCGCTGTGCGCGCCGGCGCTATGGGACTCCACAGGGCAATCAACATTATGAATCACCTCACTCGCGGCATGGTCGCCGAATTCATCGGCACCTTCGCTCTCGTCTTTTTCGGCGCCGGCTCGATTGTCGTCGCGGGGCCGATGATCGATGCGGGCAGCCTGATGACCGTGGCGACAGCGCACGGGATGGCGCTGGTCGTCTTTGTGACCGCGGCCATGTACATATCCGGAGGTCAGCTCAACCCCGCGGTTTCTATCGGGTTGGCGGTGATCGGGAAGCAGAAACCAGGCCAGGCGCTGGCGTTCATGCTCGCGCAATGTGTTGCCGCGATCGCCGCGGCGGGGTTGATCCTTTTGTTCTTTGGCGCTGAGTTAGCACAGGCCGAAGGGGTCCGTCTGGGTGCGACGCTCGGACGATTCTCGTCAGGTGAGCATCAGAATCTGGTCGCCCTGATCGGGCTGGAAGTGATCGCCTCGTTCGCGCTGATGTTCATCATCCTGGCAACGGTTGTTGACGAGCGTTCACCCAAAATCGGCGGGATCGGTGTTGGCCTGGTTGTGATGATGTGCATCGTTGCGATCGGCCCTGTCACCGGCGCCTCGATGAACCCGGCGCGCTCGCTCGGTCCCGCCGTCTTCGGGCACTGGGACGTGCACTGGGTGTATTGGGTTGCCCCGATCACCGGTGCGATCCTGGCTGCGTTGGTCTACCGCTTCGCGTATGAGGAACCCGCCAAAGCGGGGGCCTGATCGGGCCCTGCGGACTCTCACGAGGGATTCTGACTGATATTTGAGTGAAGAAGTTGACTTCGTAGCCGCAGGGATAGATACTGGCATTATGGCGTCAATAAACCAACAATCAGCGGCAACCCCAAAGCAGGCCTCCAGAAGGCGTGGCCAGATCGACAAGCGACTCGATCCGGAGTTCTTCAAGGCGATCGGCGAGCCAACCAGAGCCAAACTCCTCGCGTGCCTGATCAAGTGCGGCCGTCCCTGCTCGGTGACCGAGGTCGCCGAGTGCTGCTCGATCGATTTCTCGATGGTCGCTCGGCATCTCGCGGCGCTCTCCCGCGCCGGGGTGCTCAACGCGCGGAAGGAAGGCCGGACCATGTGGTACCAGGCTCAAGGAACCGAGCTCGCCGAGCGGTTCAGGTCGCTCGCCGACGCGATCGATGAATGGGATCGCGGTTCGTGCGAGGGGGATTGCTGCGATGACTGCTGAACGCCCCCGCGTCATGTTCCTGTGCACGGGCAACTCGTGCCGAAGCCAGATGGCCGAGGGCTGGGCAAAGCACCTGCTCGGTAATCCCATCAGCGCGTGCAGCGCCGGGATCGATCCGCAGGGTCTGAATCCGCTCGCGGTGCGCGCGATGGCGGAGGCCGGTGTCGACATTTCAATGCACACGAGCAAGCGCATCGACGATTGTGATCCCGCAACGCTCGACCTGGTCATCACCGTCTGCGGTCACGCGAGTGAGACCTGCCCGGTCTTTCCCGGAAAGGCGCGGGTGACCCACCGGGAGTTCGACGATCCGCCGGCGCTCGCGGCTAATGCGAAGACCGATGAAGAGGCGCTGCCGCACTACCGGCGGGTCCGCGATGAAATCAGGGTGTTCATCGAATCGTCATTGGAAGCACTGATTTCAGCAAACACCAACAAGATGAGAGAATCGCACAAATGAGTGATCCCACCGTTGCGAAAACAACCGGAGCGCCATGTGCGTGCGCCAGCCCTAAACGGCTGAGCTTTCTCGACCGCTACCTCACGCTCTGGATCTTCCTGGCGATGGCGGTCGGTGTGCTGATCGGGCGGTTTGTGCCCGGGGTCTCCGACGCGATGGACCGTGTCTCGGTGGGCACGACGAACATCCCGATCGCGATCGGGCTGATCCTGATGATGTACCCGCCGCTGGCAAAGGTGCGCTACGAGAAACTCCCCGAGGTCTTCAGGGACTGGAAGATCCTCACGCTCTCGCTGGTGCAGAACTGGGTCGTGGGGCCGGCGCTGATGTTCACGCTCGCGGTGCTCCTCCTGCGGGATCACCCCGATTACATGATCGGCGTGATCCTCGTCGGGTTGGCGCGCTGCATCGCGATGGTGCTCGTGTGGAATGATCTTGCCGAGGGGAGCAGCGATTACGCCGCGGGGCTCGTGGCGTTTAACAGCATCTTCCAGGTGCTGTTCTTCGGTGTGTACGCGTGGGTGTTTATCACGTGGCTGCCGCCGCTGCTCGGGCTCGAAGGTGCGGTTGTCGATATCAGCATCGGTCAGGTGTTCCAGAGCGTCATGATTTATCTGGGGATCCCGTTCTTCGCGGGCATGCTCACGCGGTTTATCCTTCGTCCGATCAAGGGCGATGACTGGTATGAGCAGAAGTTCATCCCGAAGATCGCGCCGATCACGCTGATCGCGCTGTTGTTCACAATCGTGGTGATGTTCAGTTTCAAGGGCAACATGATCGTTGAACTCCCGCTCGATATTTTTCGAATCGCACTCCCGCTCTCGATCTACTTCGTCGTGATGTTCGTTGTCAGCTTCCTGATGGCCAAGAAAGTCGGAGCGGATTACGAGCGTGCGGCGACGCTCGCGTTCACCGCCAGCGGCAATAACTTTGAACTCGCGATCGCGGTTGCGATCGCGGTCTTCGGGATCGGCTCGGGTGTTGCCTTCGCCGCGGTCGTTGGTCCGCTTGTCGAGGTCCCGGTGCTGATCGGATTGGTCAGCGTTTCCCTCCGTATGGGCAAGAGGCTGTACCGGGTGAGTGAGAAGAAAGCTACGACAACCGACAACGCATAGGAACGCGGTAATCGCGATCGATAAACATTTCAAACCAAGGAGTCCCAGCCGATGAACGACAAAGAGATCAACACCGTCCGAGACAACGTCCGCGAGGGGTACGCCGAGATCGCCAGGTCCGGCCAGTGGTCGGGTGTCTCCGCCAACAAGAGTGAAGACGAAAGCTCCGGCTGTTGCGGCGGCGGCGGGTGCTGCGGGCCCACAACACTCAGCGCCGATCAGGTCGCTCTCGCGGTCGGTTACTCCGAAACCGATCTCACCGTGCTGCCCGATGGCGCAAACATGGGGCTCTCGTGCGGCAATCCGACTGCGCTCGCGTCATTGAACACCGGTGAGGTCGTCGTGGACCTCGGCTCCGGGGGCGGGTTCGATTGCTTCATCGCCGGGCCTCGGGTTGGCGATGCTGGTCGCGTGATCGGCGTTGACATGACCGCCGAGATGATCAGCAAGGCTCGATCGAATCTCGCTGGCTATCAGGAGCAGAGTGGTTTGAGCAACGTCGAGTTCAGGCTCGGCGAGATCGAGCACCTGCCGGTCGCCGACTCATCGGCGGACGTGGTGATTTCGAACTGCGTGCTGAATCTTTCACCCGACAAGCCGCAGGTCTGGAATGAGATCGCCCGCGTGCTCAAGCCGGGCGGTCGCGTCGCGATTTCTGATCTGGCGCTGCTCAAGCCGTTGCCGAAGGGCGTGCTCGAAGACATCGAAGCGCTCGTCGGTTGTGTCGCTGGCGCCGAGCTTGTCGATGATGTCCGTGCGGCGGTGCTCGGATCGGGGCTGACGGAACTGAGCATGACCGCCAAGCCGCAGTACATCGAGGCGATGACCAACTGGGAAGACCCGCTCTACAAGAAGATCGCGGCGTCACTCCCCGACGGTGCGTCTATGAGTGACTACGTGGTGAGCTTGGACATCGTGGCGATCACGCCTGGCGGGTAAGTTCGATTCGTAGACGGCGTTACGCGGTCTGATCGGCCCTGACCGGCAGCGTCGAGATGATGTTCTCGATGATCTGGTCCTGGTCGATCCCCTCGGCCTGCGCTTCGAAGTTGAGCAGGATGCGGTGCCGCATCGCAGGGATCGCGACCGCCTTAAGGTCGTCGATCGCGACCGACGGACGGCCATCGATGAGCGCCCGGCACTTGGCGCCGAGCACCATCGCCTGCGCCGCGCGGGGGCTGGCGCCGAACGAGACACACTTGTTGACCAGGGGCGTCGCGAACTCACCGTTGGAGTGCGTCGCGAGCGTGGCGCGGACGGCGTAGTCCTGCACGTGCGGCGCGATCGCGACACGGCGGACGAGCTGCTGGTGCGCGATGATGCGGTCGGCGCTGAGTACGGGCTCGATGGAGGGGCTGATCCCGGCGGTGGTCCGGTTGAGGATCTCGCCGAGCTCATCGCGCGAGGTGTACCCGACGAGCAGCTTGAAGAAGAACCGGTCGAGCTGCGCCTCGGGGAGCGGGTAGGTGCCCTCCTGCTCGATGGGGTTCTGTGTCGCCATCACGAGGAAGGGTTTTTTTAGAACGTGCGTTTTGCCGTCGACGGTGACGGAGCGTTCCTGCATCGCCTCGAGCATCGCGGACTGCGTCTTTGGTGTGGCGCGGTTGATCTCATCAGCGAGGCAGATCTGGGTGAAGATCGGCCCGTGCTGGAACCGGAACTCGCGCCCGGTGGAGGTCTCGACGACGATGGTCGAACCGATGACGTCCGCCGGCATCAGGTCCGGGGTGAACTGGATCCGGTTGAAGTCGAGCGAGAGCGATTCGGCGAGCGAGCGGACAAGCAGCGTCTTGCCCAGGCCCGGCACACCTTCGAGCAGGGCGTGCCCACCGGCGAAGAGGCACGTCAGCACGCCGTCAACGATCTCGCGCTGCCCGACAACGACCCGGCCGATCTGATCGCGCACGGCGTTGTAGTCGCTCTGGAAATCCTCGATGGCGGACCGGACCTGGTCGGCATCGGTGAGTGCGTTCGATGGTGTGGGGGTGTTGTGGCTCATCGGTTCCAGTGTAGGTTGTTCGTGCTCGCGATCGATCGGTTTCATCGTGAAGCCGCTAGCGGCAGGATTCGTGCGATTGCAGGGCTCAGAACGCGATGCTCGCCCGGACGCCGACGAACAGCGCCGGGTCCGCGTCGGTGTCCGAGATGGTCGAGCCTCCCCGGTCGAGGAACTCGAGGCTCTGCCCGACGACCCCGCCGCCCTCGATCGCCAGGACGATGTCCGGTGTCGGTTTCCATGCGAGCTCGAGCGAAGCGACGACCCCGGAATCACGCAGGACACCCTCGGGGATCGGTGCGCTGGAATCGTCGCTCAGGCGGTACTCGCGGTATTCCCAGGCGGCTCTGGCGCCCAGCGACCAGCCGTTGCCCAGGTCCGAGATGAACTCGGCGCCAAGGCCTCTGGTCTGCAGACGCATCAGGTCGTTGATCTGCCACGAAACACCGATGACCGGGAAGACGGTGGCGTCGTCCTCAAGCCTTGACCACACGACCAGGAGCAACGAGACGGTCAGCCGATCAGAGATCCGGCGCTCGACACCACCGAAGACGCTGCCGCGGAGGGAATCGTCAACGTTCGCATCGGACTCGCCGCCGATGATCAGGGCGGCGCCGGCGCGGGCCGCCCAGTCGTCGTTGATTGCAAAGCGGAATGATGGCGTGAGTAAGATCGAGATCGCGTCATCGAGCGGATCGCTCGAACCGGGCGCCAGCGTTGACGCGGCGCTGAAGTCATACGAGGAGTGCTCGAACTGGAAATCCAATGAGTACGAGATCTCTTCGTTGATTTTTCCAGCGATATCGATCCCAGCCAATGCCCGGTTGACGCTGAAGTCGCCCGGCGCGCTATCAAAGTCGGACTCGAACTGGAGACGGTAACCGCCGCGGAGCGAGACCCGAGGCCCGCTGGCAGGTTGCTGCAACACCGCACCGACGACGGTGCTCGTGTCGCCGGGCTGGTCCGTGGTCGCTCTCGATTTGGTCGGCTCCGGCTCTTCGTCCTGCGCCAGCGCGTTGGGCGCACAGATCAGGAGGGAGGCGGCGAGGATGCGTGCGAGGTGTTGGTTGTTCATAGGGATCTTTCGAAATGATCGAGGACAGGAATCCGGATCATCGTACCGGATCCGTCAGCTCAAGAGGTCAGACCTTCGAACGCAAGGCGAAGAGGACCCATTCAACAATGAGCAGGGCGAAGGCGATCAGGACGAACAGCGGCCAGATCTCCTTGGGGGCCGCCTGCCCGACACCGCCTTGCTGGATGTCTTCCCCTGCGACACGCACCGTTGAAGCGGTCGCGAGCGTGGACTCGATCTCATCGAAGAGGTTGACCGCGAGCAGCGAATCTTTTTCTTCCGCGCCCCTCGCGACGTACAGCCCCGTGCGCTCGATCGCGCCGATCGCAACGGTGGCGCTCGCGCGGACCGGCACAGCACGCTCGGTGCTGCCATCGCGTTCGAGGACGATCTCGTCGGCGCCGGGCTTGGCACGGAGCGTGATGGGATCGGTGGTGGTGACCGACCTCGCCTGTGCGCCCGCGCCGACCTGCGCGAGGCGTTCGAGCGTGTTGGCGATGAAGATGGGGAAACTGACGCTCGTTGCCCAGTTCGATTCGGGGACGGCGAACGCGATGATCGCGCGGCGCTCACCCGAGCGTTCAATCTCGATCATGAGCGGACCATCGAGCCCCCTTGCAATGGTGCTGATACTCCACGGGCTCACCGGGGCGGGCAGGGCTTGCGGGTCGCTCTCATCGGCAGGGGTTTCGTCCTCGCCGGGGAGTGTGATCGGTCGAGGACGGTACACCTCGATCGCGCCGAGGCCAACCTGCCGGAGCAGGGGGTTGGTCCGCCGCCACCAGACGATCATTGTGGGTTTGTGCGATTGATCGAGATCACCAATGCGCAGCCCATCGATCGGGAGCCCCGCCGCGAACGAAAGAGAGGGCGGCAGCGGCATCGCTGTTGGCGCCGACCGGTCGAAGACGACGAGGTCGTACCCGCCCTGGTTGGCGCTCACCGGCGGGGACGATTCGTACGCGGCGTACGTTGTTGGGGTCGGCGTGCGCCGGCTCGCCGCCTCGATCGCCCTGAGCAGGTACAGATCGGGGCGCCCTCCGGTTTCCGGCCCCACGACAAGCACGCGCGCCGGGGTTGGCGGCGCGAGCGTCAGGTGCGCGTGGTTGTCCGCCGCGAGCGCATCATCAACGGTCAGGCTCAGACGCAGCGGGATGGTGGTCTCGGCGCTGGCCGCGGCGCCCCGGAGTTCGAAGGTCACCGGCGCATCACCCGGCGCATCGTCGGTCGCGCCCGGGCAGTCGACAGTCTTCGCCGACACCGGCTTGCCGAGCGCCGAGAGCGTAACAGCGACCTTCACCGGCTCGCGTCCGGAGTTGATCAGTCTCGCGAAGACGCGCACCAGCGAGGCGTCCTCGAAATCACGCTGGGCGCCGGCAGCGACGATCCCGATGTTGAACGAGGGCGCATCGGGATTCGGGCCGCTCTGGATGAACCGGAGTTGGGCGCCGACCGCGCCGAGGCTGGCCGGCTCTTGTGTTGGCGTAAACGCGCCGTCGCTGAGCAGGGCGATCGTTGCTCTGGAGCTGATCGCGCTCTCGGATTCGCCGGACTGCATCACGAGCGTGCGCACCAGGCGGAGCGCCGCGGGGAAGTCGGCGCCCTGATCGGTCGGTTGGATCGACTCAACGGCGCGGAGCAGGGTGACGCGGTTGCCCGTGAACCGGGTCAATGCCCGCGCCTCGTGCGCGAAGGCGATCACGATCGCCTCCGATTTGCCCGTCGCGTCGCCGCTGCGGTTGTGGCGCTCGATCAACTCGATCGCCTGTGCTTTCGCCTGCGCAAGCCTCGTCTGGCCATCGGCGCCAACACCGTCGGTGGCGCTCATGGAGGCGGAACGATCGATGAGGATGACGAGCCGATCGGTCGGGCCGCTGGTCGCGTCGATCGCCGGACGAGCGAATGCAAGCAGCAGCGCCGCCAGCGCGAGCAATTGCAGCAGCAGGAGCCACGAGGGCTTGATCATGCGGAAGGGCGCGTTGACCTGCAGGTCGTGCACCGCCCGGCGCCAGAGCATCGTCGAGCTGACCCGAACGGGGCGCCTTCGCAGCTTGAGGAAGTACAGCGCCAGCAGCGCAGGGACGACAAAGGCCGCAGCGAGGAGCCCGGCGCTCGGGTCGAGGAACGTCACGGCGTCTCACCGGTTCGCGCAACGATGTACACCACGTACGTCTCGTCGAGCTCGTCAGGGTCGGTCACCGCGAGCGTGTGCAATACGCCGTCCTCGTCGATCGCGGCGCCGAGGCGGTCGTGAACCTCGGTTGATCGGAATCCGGCTTCGGTCATGGCGTCGCGGAGTTCGGGGATGGTCCAGAGTCTCCAGTCGTAGAGGAACGCGTCGCGGAGGGACTCACCGGTGGGCAGGTGGAAGTGCATCGCGTTGACGACGCGCCCGGTCAGGGGGTCCGCGCTGCGCTGCTCCCAGACGTACCGCGTGCCGTCTGCAAGTACTTCTTCGGATTCCCCGATCGACATTGCATCAAGCCCGCCGTAGAGGTCGGCGACAAGATACCCCCCGGCGCCGAGCCGTTCCCTGGCGTTACGGAGGTACTTGACGAGCCGATCGCGATCGTGGATCTCGCACAGCGAGAAGTTGAGCGTCGCGAGGATGTCGACCGGATCGTGCGCGTCGAAGACGTCGATGCACCGGGTGGTGAGCGCGTCTTGGTGTCCCGGCTCGAGCATTTCGGTGAGCCGGTCGAGGGCCTCTTGATCAAGATCGACGCACACGGCGCGGTGGGACGGGTCGAGCGCACAGAACGCGCGGGCGATCGCACCGGCGGCGGAAAAATCTTCGCCGAGGGTGATCGCGCCGCTTCGATCAGCGCCGAGGAGCGCCCGGAGGAACCGCGCCTGCCGGTCGGGCGATTGGACGGCTCGCTCATAGAGTTCGTGCCGATCGGGGATAGGGGCGCCGGTGGTCACGGGGCTGTTGCTTCGTTGTCGTCATCGAGGGGTTTGACGGATCGGATCATTCCCAGGAATCCGGGTTTGAGTTCCTCGACGATCGCGGCAGGGCCGGATAGCCGGAAGAGCAGGACACCCTTGGGGCCTCCCTCGATGATGACTCCCAGAAGCCGAACCCCTTCGGCGCCTAATTCGAGATCGCTCAGCGACATCCCGATGATGGACTTTGATTCGAACGTTGCGAGCGTGACGTGCAATCCGCCCTGATCCCAGGTTTCGAGTTGGGGCTCGGGCAGCGTGCCGTCATCGAGCCGCATCTGTGTCGCCCAGCGGCGGGTGTTCTGCGCTACGGTCTGGTTGAAGCGATCGCCGAACGAGAAAGCAAAGGTCTGCACCGATTCACCGCCGATCGGCGGTTGCCAGGTCATCAGCCTCGACGCCATCACCGCCTCGATCTCTCCCCAGCCATCGGGGTTTTCCCAGGTCAGCCCCACTGCGGCGTGCGCCACGCTGACCATGGCTGGCGGATCGGGATCGCCAGCGGCTGTGCCGGCGTCGGCGGGGTTCGCTGGTGGCGGCGCCTTGCTCTCGCACGAGGCGCCGGCGAGGATGATCCCCAGTCCCAGGAGGAGCGTGAGGGCCGGTTGTTTACGATTGGTTGCTGCAAGCGCCATAGCGGGTCATGGTAGAGCGCACAGGGCGGGCCAGCACCACCCAGAGCACCGAATCGGGGAGCAGACGCCGTGGAGCCGATCAGAGTTCAGAGTTTCGATGAGCCGGGGGTCGAGGTGTACCGGAATATTCGGGACGCGGATCTCGTGGGCCGACGGGGTGTGTTCATCGCCGAGGGCGAATTGGTGGTCCGGACCCTGCTGGATCGGCATCGCGAATCGGGTCGATTCAGAGCGGAATCGGTCCTGCTCAACCGGACGAGGCTCGGCGCGATGAACGATGCGCTGGTCGGCCTTGGTGCTGATTGCCCGGTGTATGTCGCCGAGCAGGGGGTCATGGACGAGATTGTCGGCTTCCACATTCATCGCGGCGTCCTCGCGTGCGGCACGCTGCACGAACCGATGACGATGCCGGGGCTGATCAAACAGGCGGGCGCGGACGGCGGACCGATCGTCGTGCTCGAGGATCTCGCCAACCACGACAACATCGGCGGGGTCTTTCGCAATAGCGCCGCGTTCGGCGCCTCGGGCGTGTTGCTGACGAAGAGATGCTGCGCGCCGCTCTACCGCAAGGCGCTGCGCGTCTCGATGGGGCACGTGCTGTCGGTCCCATACGCGGCCATCGGTTCGGTTGAAGAGGCGTGCGCTGCGCTCCGGTCAGGTGGCTGGACAACGCTCGCGCTCACACCCGATGATCGGGCGCCCTTGCTCAACGAACTTGTGGGCTCTGGTGAACTCGGAGGCCGCGTCGCGATCCTGCTCGGCGCCGAGGGGCCCGGGCTCACCGAGACTGCGATGCGATCGGCGGATCACCGCGTACGGATACCGATCGCTGAAGGCGTGGATTCGTTGAACGTTGTCGTTGCCGGAGCGATCGCGCTGTCGGCATTGCCGAGGCCGTGATTCAGCCGTTGTCTTTGGAATGGATGCTCTCGTTCACCGCGGACTTGTGGATGGGTTGCCACTCGGCTTGTCGGTTCAGGGTCGGCCCCTTGGGATCGAGCGAGGGTTCCACCCAGCCTTGCGAGATCATCGCTTCCAGAGCGAGCATCGCCTGATGCAGGGTCGGGTTGCGGCGATCCGCCGGGACGTTGTTCTTGATGATCTGGTTCTTGATCCCGTTCATCACGCCGGCGAGATCGGAGGACCCCTGCAGCGCCGCGATGGTCATGCCGAAGGGGCCGACCATCGGGAGCGTCTTGCCCTCGGAGTTCCGGTAGCACTTGGTCTGGATGATCCGGCCGTTCTTGGGCACACCGAGCATGTCCTCTTTCGCGTCACCCAGATCGAATTTGAAGACGTTGAACCGGTCGATGGCGAAGCTTTCGGTTTCCTCGCCTTCCGGCGCGAGATAATCGATGACATCGCGCGCGCTCTTGAGATCGAACGAACCGAGCACGGCCTGCCCGGGGTCTTCTTCTGCGAATCCGCCCTGGCTCAGCCAGCGCCACGCTTCCTTGGGTGAGAGCGAGAGCCCCGCGTCGGCAGCGATGGACTGGCAGTGCCCTTGCAGATCGGAGAACTCGCCGTTGGAGGCGTACCAGAACTGCGCGAAGCGGATGTGCTGGTCGATGTTCTTGCGGACGCGATCGTTGTACCTGGTCCGGAGCCATTGCTCGTCGATCTCGTCGTGCTCGATCTCGAGGATCGTGAACGCGAGGTCCTTCGCCGCGGATTGCGCCAGGTGCAAACCCGCCGCGAGGATGGGATCGGCAAAGCCGCAGGCCTCGCCGCAGATGAACCAGTTCTCGCCGCCGATGCGGTCGGCGAGGTGCGACCAGTCCTTGCAGGACTGGAGCTTGCCCTCGGGGGTCGCGCTGGTCATCAGGGCGCTGATGTCTTCCTGTTCAGAGAGCGCCTTGTTGTAGATCTCTTCAACAGAGAGCCCCGATTCTTTGTAATAGTCTGCCGGGCAGATGAACCCGACGCTCGTGCGCTCAGGCCCGAGCGGGATGAACCAGATCCAGCCGTAGGGGAGCGAGCGGACCTGCACCCGAGTAGCGCCGATGCCGATCTTCACGGCCCATTCCGCGTTGCGCCAGTAATCCCAGATCGCGATGTTCTTCAAACCGGCGGGGATCCAGCTGTCGACCTTCATCGCGCGCTTGATCAAGCCCACCGCGCCGGTCGCGTCGACGTAGTGCTTCGCGGTCAGCGTCTCGCCGGTCGAGAGCTTGAGACCCGTGAGCCGGTCGCCCTCGTGGAGGACCTCGTCGACGCAGACTTCCTCGCGGACATCGACGCCGAGCTCCTCCGCGTGCCGGAGGAGGATGTCGTCGTAGATCTCGCGGTCGACCTGGAACGCGGTGTAGTGCCGTTGTCCCTTGAAGGCCGCGGGTCTGGGCTCGTCGACGAACTTCTCTTCCGGAAAGAAATCGAAGTCCCAGCAGTCGTTGTCGCGTCCCCAGGTGTACGAGGCGCCGACCTTGATCGGGAACCCCGCCGCTTCGACCTTGTCCCAGCAGCCCATCTCGGCGCAGATGTGGCTGACTCCAGGGAGTTGCGACTCGCCGACGTGATCGCGGGGGAATTTTTCTTTTTCCAGGATCACGACCGAGAGACCCGGGTTGTATTTCTTAAGCAGCGAACCGAGCGTCGAGCCGGCGGGCCCGCCGCCGACGATCGCGACATCGCACGTTGGTTGTGTTCCGTTCATCTCGCTCATGACTGGTTCCCGTTGGGGTTGGTGGCGGAGGTTGCCGGGGCGCTGGCGCCCTCGCGTTCGGCCAGGGCGCGATCGCTGTCGGCGCCCTGACGGATGATGTTCCCTTCGGACTGTCTGTTGAGCCTGGGAACACTGGGATCCAGCGAGGCCTTGACCCAATCATCGAGGATCATCGTTTCGAGGGTCTGCATCGCCAGGTCGAGCGCGAGCGAGCGTTGATCGAGCGGGATCGGCAGCACCTGGATGCGCGCCTTGAAGTAGTTGAGCACCTTGGGCAGTTCCTTCGCGTACACGAGCGCATCGCGAACGATCTCGTACCACTTGTACAGCGGGAGCACCCGCTCATCGCGCTTGTAGCAGTCGACGATCTTGACCCGGCCCGCCTCGGGGATGCCCATGACATCGAGCGTGGCGCCCTCGAGATTCAATTCGAAGACGTTGGCCTTGTCGATCTCCATCGACATCTCGGTGGTGTCTTTGTTGAAGAGGTCGATGACCTCGCGCGCCGAACCGATATCGAACGAGCCGAGCAGCGGGAGCCCGGGGCTTTCGGAAGCGAACCCGCCCTGGCTGAGCCAGCGCCAGGCGTCCTCGGGTTTCAGGGTGAGCCCGGCCTCGCGGGCGATGGACTGGCAGTGCTCTTTCAGGTCGCCGAAACACCCGTTGGCGGCGTACCAGTACTGCGCAAAGCGGATGTGCTGGCCAATGTTTTTGCGGTTGCGTTCGTCGAAGCGGTTGCGGAGCCATTCGGGGCTGATGACGCCCCGCTCGATCTCGAGGATCGTGTACGACAGGTCGCGTGCCGAGCCGTGCGCCAGGTTGAGGCCCGCCGCGAGGATTGGGTCGGCGAACCCGCCGGCCTCACCGCAGATGAACCAGTTCTCACCGATCAGGCGGTCTGCGAGGTGGGACCAGTCTTTGCAGGACTGGAGCTTCCCTTCGGGGGTCGCGTTGGTCATCAGCGCGCTGATGTCCTCCTGTTCCGAGATCGCTTTCTTGTAGATCTCCTCGGTGGAGAGCCCGGACTCTTTGTAGTAATCAGCGGGGCAGATGAGCCCGACGCTCGTGCGGTCCGGTCCAAGCGGGATGAACCAGATCCAGCCGAATGAGAGCGAGCGGACCTGAACGCGGGTGCCCCCGACGCCGATCTCGACGGCCCAGTCGGCGTTGCGCCAGTAATCCCAGATCGCGATGTTGCGCAGCTCGGTTGGCTCCCATGAGCCGACGCCCATGGCGCGCTTGAGGAACCCGTTGGCGCCGGATCCATCGACGTAGTGCGTCGCGGTGATGGTCTCGCCGTTGGTGAGCTTGAACCCGGTGACGCGGTCGCCTTGGTGAAGCACTTCCGAGACCCCGGTCTCGTCGCGGACGTCGACGCCGCATTCTTTGGCGTGCTCGTACAGGATGTTGTCGTAAATCTCGCGGTCGACCTGGAACGCGGTTTTGAGGCGCTGCCCGGCGTACTGCGCGGGGCGCTGCTCGTCCTTCCAGTGCTCGACCGGGTAGAAGTCGAAGTCCCACCGGTCGTTGTCGCGTCCCCAGGTGTACGAGGCGCCGACCTTGATCGGGAAGCCCATCTTCTCGACCTTGTCCCAGCAGCCCATCTCGTCGAGGACGGCGCTGACGCCTGGGAGCTGCGATTCGCCGACGTGATCACGCGGGAACTTCGCCTTTTCCAGGATGACGACGTGCAATTCGGGGTTGTACTTCTTGAGGAGTGTCCCGAGCGTGGTCCCGGTTGGTCCGCCGCCGATAATCGCGACATCGCAGTCGTACATAGAGCCGTTCATTGAGGGAGTCATTGGAGCCTCTTTTGTCCTGAGTAATGTTCTAACACCAAAGAATAGGGATCACGTATCGGCGTTCACAGCCGACCGCCGAAGCGAAATCTCATTCCGTACATCGCAATCCGTTATTCCAGAAACCCCAGCGTACACCGGATTTGTATTCAACGGAATAACGAAATCTCAGATTTCATCTCTCAACAATCGCCCATCAACCCCTAACAAACCCTAGCGCACGCGGGCGATGTCATCGGCGCCGATCGACCCTGCTCGGAGGATCCGATCTGCTGCGGGAGAATCGCCCGGTTGAAGGATGGTTGAAGGGGCGCCGGAGCCGATCCCCGCCCCCGTCGGGCTGTAGCACGCGGCTATTCCCGAGGCGATCTCGGGCTCAAAGATCTCGATCACATCCTGGAACTTCGTAGCAGGGGCGCCGCCGGTGCGGTTGGCGCTGGGGGCGATCAGTGGGCGGTTGCACCGCTCGATCAGCTCGCGGAGCGGGT
>JAJDDA010000056.1 GCA_029260535.1 Phycisphaerales bacterium
AAAAACGCCCCTCAATGGTCTGGAGGGGCGTTTGGAGGGGATTAGTGAGGGAGAAAAATCCTGGGATTTCCGCCACTGCGGATCTTCGACGACCTCATCCCAGGCGTGGGGTTTGTGTTATGGGGCGGCCCAGCCGAAGAAACCGACGAGGATGCCCAGGTCGGCGGTGTCGGTGATGCCATCGAGGTTGATGTCGCCGTGGTACATGGCTTCCTGGAGGACGAGCAGGTTGGGCGGGTCTTCGTGGGCGTCGAGGTCGAGCGAGATCTTGAGCGTGTAGCACCCGCACTCGCCGTGGGCGGGAGGCGGATCGGCGCAAACCAGATCGATAGCCCTGCTGCTGAGGGGCTGACCGCCCATGTCGATGATCGGAGCGGCCGCTGGCGGGAGGCCGGGGTAGTCGTTGAGATACTCGGGGTGGTCGGCGAGGTACTGGTCTTCTGCGGGCCCATCGAGGAGCCCGTTGAAGTTGGTGTCGCCTGAACCGGAGAACGCGATTCGGATGATGCCGTTGATATCGGCGGTGACCGCCGCGTCGGGATCGCAGAGCGAGGCGTACACGCCGTCGCCGCTGTTGTCGTCAGTGGTGTTGATGAGTTGCTTGGGGCTGAACCAGGCGAGGAGGCCGTCGGTCTGTGTGCACTGGTCGTTGAGCCCGCCGATCTGAACGACGCAATAGGGGCACAGGGGGATGAGGTTTTTGAAGAGGAAGAAATCGACGTCGTTGCAGAAGTCGTCGCGTCCGGTGGTGTTGTCGATGACGGCGTGCGCCGCGTCGGCGCCGATGGGGGCCATGTAGTTGATGTAGAAGGCCTCGCCTCCGGTGCGGAACTCGTCGACATACTGGATCGGGTTTTCCATCATGGAGCCGTCGGGGAGCATGGTGGGGCTGGGGAGCGCCATCCCCATGTCGTCAACGAATGTGACGGTGAGGGTGAACTCACCGAGTTGCCCGTGGGGAAAGTTCTGGTTGAGCCCGTTGAAATCACCGGCGGTTCCCACGTTGCTCTCGACGACGTCGGCTTTGCCGGTGACGCCGAGGCGGAGTGTTGAAGAGCCGCTGCCCGGGACGAGCGGGATGTCCCACAGCGCCGAGGCTCTGCCGTCGCCTTCGGTGGCGTCGTCATCGTTGATCAGGCGGATGCCTGCATCGTCTTCGAGGAAGTTGATCTGCTTGTCGAAGGCGACGAGGACGGTGTCGGGGTCGCACGCGGGGAACTCGTTGGATTGGAGTTTGCCCGAGACGAAGGCGCAGTCGGAGAGCAACTCGATGCAGTTGGCGGTATCGATGGAGTTGTTGGGCTCGGTCTCGAAGGATTCCTGGATCAGCGTTGCGGTGTAGACGGCATCGCTGAAGTCATCGAATCGGACGCAGAGTGCGAGTGTGAGACCGCTGAGTGCTTGTCTGCCTGGCGTGTCGATCGCGACGACGGTTTTTCCATCGAGCATGTCGCCGACGGCGAGGACGAGCTTGGGTTCGTCGCTGTTGGTTGCGCCCAGTGTGGTGTAGAGGTTCCGGTCGTCGTTCTCGGTGGTCGAGGCGAGGAAGACGTGAGCGCCGTTGTTGATCGCGATCGTGGTGGAGAACAGGTCGAATGTATCGGTGAATGTTGGCGGCGCGGGGTCACCAAGCCCGATGACGAGCTCGAGCGTTGAAGAACTTTCCTTGCTGAAGATGCCGATTGTTCCCATGTCACCGACACCGATGAACGCGGTCTGGTCGCCGTCGGAGTTCACGACCGGTGAGGCGAAGCTGTTGAAGACCTCGCCGACCGCGCCGTCCGGGACGAGATCGCCGTCTGAGGCGAGCAATTCGGAACCGCTTTCGCTGTTCAGGAGGATGTGTTCGACGCCGAATTCTGCGAGGACCCGGCTTGCGAGGAGGCCGGCGTTGAAATCGAATTCGTTGATCGTAAACAGCGTTTCGCCGTTCGGGAGAAGCATGCCCGCTATGACCGGGAGGGTCTGCTCGCCGTTGTCATCTTGAAAGAAGGCCCGCTCGATCGGTCCGATGGAAGCCACATCGGTGAGGGCGATCACGGTGTCGTCGTCGGCGACAGCGCTGAAGAAACCGGTGTAGAAGTCTCCCGGTCGCATGGGCACCATTGAATTGGTGTCAACGACCCGGTGGAGTTTGGCAGCGGGGTGATAGCGGTATACGCCGGAGAACGGGGGGCCGCCGCGACCCGAATCGCGCCCTGTGAACACAATGCAATCACCGTCGAGGTGGCCGCCGGAGTTTTGAGCGAAGACTCCGACACCATCGGGAACCGGGGTTTCGTTGAACACGACTGTCCGGCCGACGCCCTTGACTAGCGCAGCGATGTAGTCTGTGCCTTCACCGCCGTTATGAGCGTTGCCGGAATAGACGACGTTTCCGTTTTCGATGCCACAACTCTCGATGCTGTCGATGACCACATTGTTGTTGTGGGGCAGAGAGTCCCCGCTCTGAGCGATTCGCTCAAAGGCCCACTGCTCAGCCGAAGCGCTTTGCACGGAGAGTGCGGTGACGGCGAAGCCTGCGGCAATGGACACGGCGCTGGCGGAACGTAAAACAGATTGCAGCATTGGTCGATCCTCCCGAATCAACCGACCGATCCACGCCTCATTCGTAGGGCATGGTTATCGGGCGGTATCGAGAGGATACAGGATCAACTCGGGAAAATCGCGTCTATTTTCGGACTTGGGACAAGTCAGCGTTTGAAGCGGTGGGTTCAGGCTCAGTGGCAGGCGCCGGTGGTTTTGCAGCCTGCGTGCGGGGGCGCCGGCAGGTGGGCCGGGATGTCCCCGAAGCAGGTTCCGACGGCTCTGGCGGCGGCGATGGTGGGATCGCCGAGCGGGACAAGTCGCTGTTTGTCGGCGGAGGCCATGAGCGGGGCGTGGGTGACGACGCCTCCCTGGACCACGACGAGGCGGTTGGTTTCACCATCGGCGATGAGTTCGATGGCTTTGTGGCCGAACTCGGTGGCCATGACGCGGTCGGCGGCGACCGGGGAGCCGCCTCGGATGACGTGTCCCAGCGTGACGGCGCGGGTCTCGATGTCGGTGCAGCGTTCGATGTCGATCGCGAGCTGGTCGCCGATGCCGCCGAGGCGGATGGGGTCGGGGCTGGTGGGATCGATCTTGTTGACGACCTGCTTGCCGCCCTTGGGCTTGGCGCCTTCGGAGATGCAGATCAGGCTGAAGCGGCGGCCGTACTTGGCGCGTTCGATGACGAAATCGTTGATGGTCGCGAGGTCGTACTCGATCTCGGGGAGGAGGATGACATCGGAACCGGAGGCGACCCCTGCGTGGAGCGCGATCCAGCCGGCGTTGCGGCCCATGACCTCAACGATCATGACGCGGTGGTGGCTCATCGCGGTGGTGTGGAGGCGGTCGATGGCTTCGGTGGCGGTCTGGACCGCGGTGGAGAAACCGAAGGTGATGTCGGTGCCGACGAGGTCGTTGTCGATGGTTTTGGGAACACCGACGAAGTTGACACCGTGCTCGACAAAGTTGTTGGCGCAGGTCATGGTGCCGTCGCCACCGATGACGACGATGGTGTCGAGGTCGTGGCGCGCGAGGGTGTCGAGGCATTCCTGTGTGCGGTTCTCGAAGACGGGCTCGCCGTCGGCGTTGTACCCGACGGGGAAGCGTGCGGGGTCGGCCTTGTTGGAGGCGCCGAGGATGGTGCCGCCGAGGGTGAGGATGCCGGAGACATCGCAGGGCGCGAGGGGTCGGAGGCGGTCCTCGATGAGTCCGAGGAATCCGTCTTCGATACCCATGACTTCCCAGCCGTGATCGAAGATGGCGGACTTGGCGACGGCGCGGATGACGGCGTTGAGGCCGGGGCAGTCGCCGCCTCCGGTGAGGACTCCGATGCGTTTGGTGGGCGTGGGCATAAGAGGGAGTATCGGCCATTAGGCGGTGGATTGACAGGCCATAGATTGGGAAACGTCACAATAACGGACATCTTGTTCCGTTATTCAATATTTGCATCGCGTTGAATCCGACGTTTTACTCCGATACTGTTGCGGAGTGCTGGATCGTTGAGAATCCATCGCAGTTCCGTCTCCTGTCGCGAAAGGGCCGCCTTCATGCTGAGCCAAACCGTTGAATACGCGCTTCGTGCGATGGTTTGTCTTGCGGCCTTTCCGGATCAGCGGGTCTCGGCTGGCACGCTCGCGGACCAGACCTGCGTGCCGCCTGATTATCTTGCCAAGGTGCTCCAGCTGCTGTCGAAGGCGGACCTGATCGCGGGTCGGCGGGGTGTGGGCGGCGGGTACCAGATCGCTCGCGATCCCAAGAAAATCGGTGTGCTTGAGGTGATCCGTGCGGTCGGCTCGATGGATCGGATCACGTCGTGCCCGCTTGGTATCGAGGGCCACGGGAAGCCGATGCTCTGCCCGCTGCATCATTTAGTAGATAAGGCGATCGGGGCCATGATCAAGGTGCTGGATGAGCACACGCTGGCGGACATCGTTGAGTGGACCGAAGACGGGGCGCCGTTGTGCCAGGAGGGCGGGAAGCCCACTCCTGTTTCGCTTGGTCTGCGCAAATAATCAATCAGGTGTTTGAAGTGTTGAGCACAGATGTGCTTTGTTCTTGTGCGCTAGTGCCTGCGCAGGAGCGTGAACTCGCGGAGTGTGAGCAGCGCGAGGGCGCCGACGCCTGACCAGATGACGATGACACCCACGACGACCTGGTCGCTCGCGGCGTTGGAGCCGCTGGAGATGGTGATCAGCGCGAGCAGCGCGGGGAAGAAACTCCAGAGGTAGACGGTCAGGGGGAGGCTGTTCTTGAGTTTGATCGCGAGGACCGCCCCGAGGACGGTCATGATCAGCGTCGCGACGGCGAGCGCATAACTCTCCTGGATGTGCCCGGTGATCTCGTGGAGGGTCAGGTCGATGTTCTTGCGGAGGCGTTTGGCCTGCTGCGTGATCGGTTTGATCGCGGGGTCATCCGGGGCGCTGTCGTGAAGATTGGCGGCGGCGATCAGCAGCTCGGCGGAGGGTTGCTCGAAGAAGGGCGTCGGGGTTTTGAAGGTCGGGGTCAGGTTGGTGCGCGTGACGCTCTGCCGGACGGCGTCGGCCTCGGCGTCGGCGAAGCGGACCTGCAGCATGTGCAGCGTGATCAGCGACTGGGCGTTGAGTGGGTCGACCGTGATCTCGAGTTTGCAGTCCTGCGCGAGTTGTCGGCGGATCTCGCCGGTGTCGCTGCGCCAGATGATCTCGATGGGTTCCTGGGCGGCTTGCGGGATCACGGACCAGCCGGCGTCGGTGCGATTGAGCCCGGCGGTGATCAGGTCGACTCGGCCCTCCGGCGTGATCATGGTGAGGCGTTGGTCGCGGGATGCGGCCTGGGCGAGTTCCGCTTCGAGGAGCCTTGCGGTGAGCAGCGCGGCGAGGGCCCTCCTGTGGCGGTTGATCGTGGGGCGGCGATCAGGGTCGGCGCGGAGTTGGCGCAACTCGGTCGCGGTGCGGGTTTTGATTCGGTCGCGCACGCCGCTGGGCATGGCCCATGGGCCGAACTGGTGCTGGGAGAGATCGACTGCGCCCTCGCCGGCCTGGCGAGCGTGGGCGTCGGTGAGCCTCATATAGATGAGTGTTTCGGGCTGGCTCTCGTTTTCTGTAGGGAAGAGCCAGACATCGGCGCGGTTGGCGGTGACGTCAACCTTGATGTTGTTGTCGTTATCGGTAGCGACGGCGACAACACCAAGGAGGGCGAGGCGGTCGGTGGCCTGCCCGTCGGGGTCGGGTCCCAGGTTGGCGATGCTGTCCGCGTGGATGGTGAGGTCGCGGAGCGTGACGGATTCGCCGCGTTCGATCGAGGAGGTCAGGAGCCTTGCGATATCGCGGGCGATGAGCTGCTCGATGCGCTCAAAGAAGCGCGGGATGATGCTGGTGTTGAGGGCGAAGATGACAACCGCGAGCGCGAGCCCTGAGAGTACCGCCGGGCCCAGGATGGATTTGTAGGAGATGCCGCTGGCGCTGCAGGCCATCGCCTCGTTGTCTGTGGCGAAGTCGTGGTAGGTGAGCGTCGCGGCGAAACCCGCTGCGAAGGGGAGCGCGAATTGGAGCATGGGGATGATTGCCAATCCCATGTACCGGAGCGCGTCGATCGCGCCGACCTGGCCATCGGCGAGGGGTCGGATCGCTGCGGCGAAGGCGATGACCATCACGAGGATCGATGCGGTCAGGAGCAGTCGCTTCCAGAGGTCGCCGGCGAGGCTCTTCCAGATCGTCATTGGTAGTCGTATCGGACGCTGTGGCATGCGCAGGCATGGTCGCCGGTTGTGCGCTCCGGGACAAGCGCGGTGCTTCTCGGACGCTCGGGGTTGGGGGTGCGTGGGTTGGGCAGCGTGGGGGAGAGGTTGGGGTGTTTTCGGGCGCGGGGGCTCCCGGTCGAGGGGGCGTCGATGGTCGATGAATCAGAGGATTGTCATGCGGGGCCTCCGGGAAATCCGGGCCTCGCGAGCGTCAGCACTGATTGGAGGCCGACAGATGCAGCGGACAAGGATCGTCCAACTCGACTCGTCTCAACAACGGGTGATCGTTGCGCAGGGGCGCCCGAGGCGTGGGTTCACGCTGCTCGAGTCATTGATCGCGATGGTCATCCTGGCGGCGACGGTGCTGGCGGTGGCGTCGGCGATCAACGCGTCGAGCCAGCAGTCGATCGAGGGGCAGAAGCAGATCCTCGCGGCGATGGCGGCGGATGATCTGCTCGCGGAACTCAGCGCGGTCCCTTACGCGCAGTTGAGCACACACGACGGCCTCGATCAGGGGATCGGGCTGATGGAGACGCTCACGAGCTTTCCTTATCCCGATACGTACTGGCTGATCGGCCGGTCGGTGATCGTCACCGAGACGATGATGAGCACCGGGGCATTGGGTGTTGATGTGCGCGGGATGCTGATCACGGTCTCGGCATATGACGAGAACCGGACGCTTTCGCAGATCCAGACGTTCATCCCGGAGCCCGCAGCATGAACAATTTAACCAAACAACACGCGGCAGGGCGCAGGGGTGTGACGCTGCTCGAATTGATGCTGGCGCTGTCGGTAACAGCGATGGTCGGTTTGGGTGTGGCGTCGATGCTCTCGATGATCAGCTCGAGCACGCAGGATGCGCGGGATGCGCGGTCGCTGCTGCTGCGGGCGCACGCCGGGCAGATCAGGCTGCGTTCGTACCTGGATTCCTCGCTGAGCCTGCTCCAGCACGACGCGGATCAGGGGCTGGCGGTGTGGCTGCTGGATCAGCGGACGATCGACGAGGTGAACCTGTCGGAGATCCGGGTGTTCTGGTTCGACGACGTGACCGGGACGCTGACAGTGGAATGGGTGAGCTTCCCGGAGGGGTGGACGGAATTGCAGATCCAGACGTTCGACACGGTGGTCCCTGTCGGCGCGGATTATTTCGCGGAGATGCAGGCGCAGCGCGCCGGCGGGATGACCGCGACGCTGGACCTGATCGAGGGGATGACATGGCATCAGATGAACTTTGACGCGAAAAATATTTTAGATGCGACACGGGTTACGGCGCAGATGGAGTTCGAGGTCGCCGAGGGCGATCGCCGGAGGACGTTGTCCACGTTCGGGCTGGCGAATCATCAATCGGTCGGCGGCTAAATCAGGAGGACATACGATGACGAAGCGAATGAAACGGGCGATTAGTTTTGGGTCCGAACACGGCGCCGCTCTGCCCGCAAAGCGAGGCGTGGCGCTGATGCTCGTGGTCGTGGCGCTGGGCACCGCGACGGTGCTCACAACGGCGTACCTGATGAGCAAGGATAATTCCGCGGCGATCGGCGCGAACGCGCAGGACACCGCGGCGAGCTCGTGGGTCGCGCGGAGCGGCGCGGAGTTGGCGCTGGCGGTGCTGCAGACACAAGAAGACTGGGTGGACGCTGATCCTGAGAAGCTGTTCGAGGGGTTCTCGATCGCCGGAGGCACGGTCTCGGTCGCGCTGACCAACCTGCAGGGCGAGGTGCCGGATGGGACGGAGACCGAATTGGCGATGACGGTGGTCGCGGACGTCAACGGGATCAAGACGGTGCTTCAGCGGATCGTTTCGATCCAGCCTGATGCGGTCTTTGACGACGCGGTGGATGCGGAACTCGGTGAGTTCGGCATCTTTGCAGCCACTGAGATTGATCTATCGGACACCGCGAGGATCGGCGCGTGGCCCATGAGCCCGGCGTACCTGTCGGGTGAAGGGGTCAAGATCGGCGCTGGGTTTGTTGATGCTTCGAGCATGGGCGTGAACGCGGGTTCTGCGGCTTCGAGAGCGGAGTTGTACGTGCGTCCTGACGCGGCGGCGCCCCTGCAAGCCATGACCTCGGATTCAACGTTTGTTGATGGCGCGGTGCTGCAGATGGTGGTCCCGGCGATCCCGCCGCTCAAGCCCGCCGACTTTGGTGCGCTGCCGGTGATCGAGGAATCAAACCTCACGATCAATGATTCATCGCTGTCAACACGGCTTGTCAGCGGGACGTATGCCAATCTGAAAATCGACAAGTTGGACACTGTTGTGACACTGGATGACACGGACGGCGGCGTGTACCTGTTCGATGATCTTGACGCCGATCACGAATCTGTCCTGCTGATCTCAGGCGATGTTCAGGTTTGTGTCATCAACAATATGAAGATTCAAAACTGCAGCGCTATTGAATTCGCGGATGATACTTCTCGCGTTCGTTTTTATGTCGGGAAGCAATTCAAGGTTCACAAGACTGCGGTTGGGCTCCCTCGTGAGATTGCACGGAAGCCGGACCGTGGGCTGATGGACATCGATAAGTATGTCGATCCATCGAGGCTGCGCGTGTACGCGCTCGAATCGGCCGGTGGGGGCGACGCGGATCCTGACATCGACATCTTCAACGGGTCCATCGCGAACATGGTCGTGCACGCACCGCTGTCGCAGATCGAGGTCAAGGGATCGTCCTGGGTGATCGGCCGGCTGACCGGCGACATCATTAAGATCAAGGACGATTCGGGTCTGCTTTACGACCCGGTGCTGGACAGCAAGGTCGGGTACACGGCGTTCAAGGGGCCGCTCTACCAGAGCAACGGTGATCTGCAGGTCGGTCTGAAGGCGGCGATTGATTCGTATGACGTCCTGCTTGGATTGGAACAGTTCCAGGCGCACGTGATCGCGAATGTCACCACCGAGGTTGTTCCCGTGCAAATGGTCGGGATCGGCGATCCGACGCCGCGCAGCCATGATCGCGCGATCGAGAAGCTCTGGCCGTTCGTTGCCAAAGCGATCGAGAACGGGAGTTGGGTGACCGGTGACCACGAAGTGCGGCAGGAGAGCCTGTACGTGCCGCTGGATCCGTCGATCTTCGATCTCGATCAGTTCTACAACAATGGCGTGATCAGCGCGACGCATGTTGGGCAACAGGCTCTTGAGGTTACGGAGTCGCAGGTTGCTGTCCCAATCGGATCTCCCGGCAACAGCAACGGCAATGCGAATGCCAACGCCAATATCCCGATCAACTGAATTGGTCGATCCGAAATGACGCCGATCCGGTCATCGGATGACCGAGAATTGTTGCCCGTCGAGAGGCTCTCTTTCGAGAGTTCCTGGAGCGGCATTGTGGAAATCTGGTGGGTGGACGGGTATTCGCGGCGTCCTTTCGTTCGGTTGACGTTTGGTGTATGCTGATCCGGATGGGTCAGCGACGCAGCGAGTATGAGCGGGCGTTCGAGGCGCACCTTCGCCAGGTGGGGACGCCTTACGTTTCTGTCAACGAGGCCCGGCGGGCGCTGCTCCCGGAGGGCGCGAGGCTCGACCTGGAATGCGGGGTCGGCGACGATGGGGAGCCTTTGCGGTCCACGCTGAAGAACTTTGACTTCGTGGTTTACGGCCCCGAAACGCACCTTCTGGTGGATGTGAAGGGTCGCAAGATCGGCGCGCGGCGCGCGCGGGGGTCGTGTGCGCCGGGTCGTCTGGAGAGCTGGGTGACCGAGGATGACGTGGAATCGCTCGGGGTGTGGGAGTCGGTCTTCGGCGAGGGGTTCAAGGCCGCGTTTGTGTTCTTGTACCAGTGCGAGGCGCAGCCGCCGGCGGCGCTCTTTCAGGAGATCTTCGAGCATCAGGGCCGGTGGTACGCGGTCCGGGCGGTGGGGCTCGATGCGTACCGGGAATCGATGAAGCAGCGAAGCCTGCGGTGGCGGACGGTGCATGTCCCGACGGCGGCGTTTGAGCGGATCAGCCAGCCTTTGTGCGGTGTGATCGAGCCCTCGATCAACGAACAAACTGCCCCGGTTGCTGCGAATCATTGACTGGACAGTCTTTACAGGGCCTGACGCGGATCGTATCGTCGTTTTATGAACCGAATTCAACTCCGACGATCGGTGGTGTGGTGCGGCTGTCTGGCGGCGCTATCGCTGCTGGTTGTTACGGCGCCTGAGGCGCTGGCGCAGTTTGACGAGCCCATTACGAAGTCACCCCCGACGCCGAACTCTGCGGATGACCCGCCGCTGCTGATCCAGTACGGGGTGCTCGTGGTGCTGGTGATTGGGGTGATTGGTCTGGGGATTCTCCGGAGCAAGCGCGAGGTCCGGAACTGAGCCGGGAACTCGTTCTCGGTAGAGCCGTACAACCCGGAGAGGGAGTACGTTCTGGTGCAGGCGCTGGTTTTTTCGCTGGCGTGCGTTCAACGAAGGAGCCATTGCAATGAATAAGCGATCGATGCGGGGTCTGCTGCTGCTCAACGGGGCGCTGGTCGGTTGTCTGGCGCTGGTGACGCTCTCGTCATCGGTGACGGCTCAGCCGCAGGCGCCGACGAGGGCGCCCGGTGATTACACGATGGTCGCCGGCGAGGTGCAGGGGCAGACGGCGGCGGGGATCTACATCGTTGACGCGACGAATCGTGAGTTGGTCGCGGTGTTCTGGGATCAGAGCCGGCGGAAGCTGCAGGCGATCGGGTACCGGGACCTGGCCGACGATGCGCAGCAATCTGGGAGGCCAGGGCGATGAATGATCAGATGAATAATGAGAATCGTGCGGGTGCGTCTGTCGGGTTTTCCGGCGCGGCGCTCTGGGCGAGCGCGTTCGTGATCCTGGCGATGATCGTGGTGCAGGCGGGGCGTGTCTCGGTCGGGCCATCCGCGGCGTACGCCGGCGATGTCGCGACGACCGGCGATCTGACCGTGCTCACCGCGGCAGGCGGAGACAATCAGGACGTGCTGGTGGTGCTCGATCGGCGCCTGGAGCGGGTGTTCCTGTACGGGATCGAGAATCGGACGAGCGTGCGGATGTTCGAGAGTCACGATCTGGCTGAGATGTTCACTTCGGCGCGGAACTCGGTCCGTGGCGGCATCCCATCGCGGCCTTGAGCGTGCTTTGAACCGCGTCTGAACAGGGTTTGGTGGATCTGATAGGCTGTCGGCTCACGCTTTGCGTATGGAGCCGTCCGGTCTGTCGGGGACCTGGCGGGGCATAAAAACCCATCCCGACGGCATCCGGTTTTGTTTGAATCACGCGCACGCTGTTGGTGCGCGGTGATCGGTGGACCGGGTTTGCGCGAGGCGGTCTGTTCAGATGTCGATTTTTCCCCTTGAACAATTCGAGATTGATGTCGCCGAGTACCAGCGTGAAGCGAAGGAACGCGCCGACACGCTGCGCGACCAGCCGCGGACGGTGATCGTTCAGTTCGGCAGGATGCGGTTGGTTGGGGAGTACCCCTACAAGGGTGATGTTCAGCCGGGGTGCGGGTCGAAGCTGGTGGTGCGTACGCACCGGGGGACCGAACTCGCGACGCTGCTGACGAGCATGTGCAAGAACTCCGGTTGCGGATCGAGCGTCTCGCGGCAGGAATTGCTGGGGTACATCGAGGACTCGGGGGGCCGGGATTACCCGTTCTTCTCCGAGGGGCAGGCGCTGCGGGTCGCGACGACGGAGGACATGGAGAAGCAGTCCGAGATCGAGTCCGGGATCGATCAGATCGTTCGCGGCGCTCGGAACGAGGTGGAGTCGCTCGGTCTGGATATGAAGATCATCGACGCGGAGCCTCTGCTCGGCGGCGAGCGGCTGACGCTGTACTTCACCGCTGAAGACCGGATCGATTTCCGGGAACTGGCGCGAAGGCTCTCGAGCACGCACCACACGCGGATCGATCTGCGGCAGGTCGGCGCGCGCGATGAGGCGCGGCTGACGGCGGATTACGAGCGGTGCGGGCAGTACTGCTGCTGCAAGCAGTTCCTGAAGGTGCTCAAGCCGGTGTCGATGCGGAGCGCGAAGGTGCAGAAGGCGACGCTGGATCCGCTGAAGATCAGCGGCCGGTGCGGGCGGCTGATGTGCTGCCTGCGGTACGAGGACGAGACGTACACGGAATTGCGGAAGAACCTGCCGCACCGGAAATCGCGTGTCGGGACGGACGAGGGCCCCGGGATTGTTGTTGATACACAGATCCTGACGCAGTTGGCGCTGGTCGAGCTGGATTCGGACCGACGGCGGATCGCGGTGCCGATCGAGAACCTGATCGACCCGGAAGAGGCGGAGAAACTGGTCGAAGAGCAGCGGCTCAAGACCGCGCGCGAATTGGAAGAGACGATGAAGACGGTCCGCGCCGAGCAGCGGCGCGACGGCAGGAACAAGCGCGGCGGCAGCGGATCTCGCGGGGGTTCATCCCGTGCGGGTTCCGGCGGTGGGCGTGGTCGCGGCGAGGGCGGCGGTCGGGCGAAGGCGGGCGATGGCGCGAAGACGACTGAAGAGGGTGGGGCGACGAAGAAGAAGCGGAGCCGGCGCAAGCCGAGGAGCGGACGAGGCCGAACCGGGAGTGGTGGCCCTGGTGGAGATCGCTCCGCGCAGGGCAACGCCGGAGGGCCATCTGGAGGAAGCGGTCAAGCCGAGGGTGGCGGTGGGGCGTCCAAGAAGAAGCGTCGCAGGCGTCGGCGTGGACGTGGTGGCCCTGGTGGTGGCGGCGGCCAGAGTGGCGGGAACACAGGTGGCGGTCCTCCCGCGACCTGAGTTCTGGGTCGGCACATGAATTGAATTTGGGCTAGTCGGCGTGTGTGTCGATATGGTGATTGCTTATGGATTCCAACAACGCCGTGTCTGGTTCTGTGTCTCGTCCGCGATCAAAGCCTCAAGAGGAATCGCTGCGCGAGACGCTGGTTTCGATCCTGATCGCGTTTGTGCTGGCGTTTGTGTTCCGGTCGTACGTTGTTGAGCCGTTCGTGATCCCGACGGGGTCGATGGCCCCGACGCTGCTCGGGGCGCACATGGAGTTCCACAGCCCTTATTCGGGGTACGCGTGGACGGCGAACCCGCGCGACTTTGTTGATGGGCGGAACGACAAGCCGCTGCCATTGCAGGGCCGGCGCGACAGCACCGGCGGCGGTCACATCGCGGTGACGGACCCGATGTCGGGGCTTGGGTTGGCGCAGTTCGATGTTCCGGCGAAAGCGGGGGATCGGATCCTTGTCTTGAAATATTTGTACGCGGTGCGCTCACCGAAGCGGTGGGATGTCGTGGTGTTCAAGAACCCGGAGCAGCCGCAGCAGAACTACATCAAGCGGCTGGTGGGATTGCCCAACGAGGAGCTCTGGATCGCCGACGGTGATCTGTTCACCCGCGCTGCGAATACGGATGACAACTGGTCGGTGGCGCGGAAGCCGAACCGGATCCAGCGGGCGCTGTGGCGGACGCTGTATTCGAGCGAGTGGGCGCCGAGGGTTGAGGAGCATGACGGCGTGGCGTGGCGCGGGCCTTGGGAAGCGGCGGGCGTGCGCACCGCTGGCCAGGCGTACCGGATGATTGCCGACGACAACGGCGCCTCGGTGCTGCGGTGGAACAGCGCCGATTGGCCGATCACCGATGAGACGGCGTACAACGAGACGTACCGGATGAGCAACATCAAGCGGTACCCGATCTCTGATCTGCGGATGCGGGCGGTGATCACGCCCGATGAATCATCCGCATTTACCGCGACCGCGAGCCTGCTGATCCGTGGGCAGGAGTTCCAGGCGGTGCTCGGTGCGAACGGCGTGACAATCCGGCAGCGGTCGGCGCCGATCGCGGACGACAGTTCGATCGCCCCTGCGGACGAGATCGATTGGGTGACGCTCGCGACATCTTCGAAGCGCGTCTTTACGAGTGGTAAAGCGGCGACGGTCGAGTTCTGGCACGCGGATCAACGGTTGAGCGTCTGGGTTGACGGTAAGGAAGTCTGCGCCGCAGGGTACAACTGGTCCCCCATGGAGCGGATCGAGAACGTGACCGGGATGGAAGTGACGCAGCGCGGGACGGCGTACATGTCGGTGAAGTCTGCGAACCTCAGCAGGCCTGGGGTGTACCGGAGGCCGATCGTGTCGTGGCGGTTCGAAGGTTCGGACGCGACGCTGACGCGGGTTGGTCTGGATCGTGACTTGTATTACCAGCCGGCGAGGAACCCCTCGCGCGCGACGACCCCTGAGACGGTGTTCACGCTCAACTCGGATCAGTTCTTCACGCTCGGGGACAACAGCGCCGCGAGCAAGGATGGCAGGATGTGGACGCACGTCGATCCGTGGATCGCAGAGCAGTTCGACCCGACAATCGGGGTGGTGCACCGGGACCTGATGATGGGGCAGGCGTTCTTCGTGTACTTCCCTTCGCCGAGGAAGGCGATGGGTCGGGTGCCCGTGCCGAACTTTGGTGAGATGCGGTTTATTCGGTAGTTGGAGGGGCGATCCTTGCAACCGCTTTGTCTGTTGCGACGTTCTCTTCCTGCTCACCTGAATCGAGATCTTTGATCGTGCAGATCGTGTCTGATTCGAGGATCAGCGCGAAACGTGCGTGCGCGTTGTTGGCTTCTTTGAGGAGCTTGCCGACGTTGCGGGTTGATTTGTAGGTGTGTCGTGCATGCAAGCCCTCGCGGCGTAATTGCGCGACGAGAGTTTTGACGAGGTGCTCGGTTTCGGTTGTTGGGATGACGTAGACGTCGGGGCGCAAGCCGAGGTCCTGTGCGATCTGTTCATCTGTTGGCATGAGGCCCTTGTCCTGGAGGACGAGGGAGAGGACGACGTCACCCATCGCGAAGCCGACCGCGGGGGTGGGGGGACCGTTGAAGAGCTCGATGAGTTTGTCGTACCGGCCGCCGCCGGCGATGGCGCGTTCGGAGCCTGTTGTTTCGTGGACTTCGAAGACGGTTCCGGTGTAGTAGGCGAGGCCTCGGACGGTATCTATATCCGTTTCACACCACTCCCATAAACCGTTTTTAGTTAAGAAGTCAACGGTGGTTTCCAGAGGCCTAGTCTCGGGGTACTTATCTCCAACAGTATCTCGCAAAACATCGAGAAAATTGGAACGCCCAGTTAACTTATGGATTCGTTCTATTCTGTTGATGTGATCATCCGTAGCTCCAATTTTTCTTGATTCTTCTGCGAACTGTTCCTTAGTGATCTTCAATCGTCGGTCCAGCAGCACAAGCATTGGTTCGATCAACTCTTCGGGGAACTTGCTTGCAGTTAAGATGGTCTCCATATCAACTCGATTGTTAATCTTGATAGTTACGTCATTTGGAGTGAGTCCAAGGCTCTCAAGAAAGCCAATACAACACGCGATGCACTCCCCGTCCGCCTCCGGCGAATCATCTCCAATCACATCCACATTCCACTGCAGGAACTCGCGGAGTCTTCCTCGCTGTGGGTTTTCTGCGCGGAAGTAGGGGCAGATCGAGAACCACTTGGTTGGCTTCGGGAGCGAGTTGGCTCGTGCCGCGGCCATCCTGGCGAGGGTGGGGGTGAACTCGGGGCGGAGGGCGTAGCGTTTGTCGCCGCCCTCTCGGGTGAAGGAGAAGAGCTCGGAGACGATGCCGTCGCCTGATTTGACGGTGTAGAGGTCGAGGTGCTCGAAGGTGGGGCCGTCGATCTCGTCGAAGCCGTGGCGGATGGAGGTCTGGCGCCACTTGTCCTCGATCCAGCGTCGGCGGGCGAGTTCGAGGGGGTAGAAGTCTCGGGTGCCCTTGGGGGCCTGGAAGACGTGGGTTTTGTCGTTTGGGGTTGCCATCTGGGGTGAGGGTACCGCGCCGAGGGGCGTCGGGGTGATACCATGCTCGCGATATGCCGACCATTACCATCAACGGAAAAGCGTGCGAGTTCACCGGCGGGCAGTCGATCCTGCAGGTGGCCAACGAGCACGATGTCGAGATCCCGCAGTACTGCTACCACGACGGGCTGTCCGTAGCGGCTTCGTGCCGGATCTGCCTCGCTGAGGTGTGGGCGCCCAACCCCCGGAACGACAACAAGCTCGAGGCGATCCCGAAGCTGCTGCCGACGTGCCAGACGCCTGCGGGTGATGGTCAGGTCGTCTCGACACAATCGCCGAAATCGCTGGCGAACCAGAAATCGGTGATGGAGCTGCTGCTGATCAACCATCCGCTCGATTGCCCGGTGTGCGATCAAGCGGGCGAGTGCGGCTTGCAGGACTACTCGTACCAGTACGGTCGGTCGGTCTCGCGGTTTGAAGAAGAGAAGATCAAGCAGCCCAAGAAGGACCTCGGTCCGAACATCCTGCTGTACTCGGATCGGTGCATCATGTGCTCGCGGTGCGTGCGGTTTACGCGCGAGGTCAGCGGGACTGCTGAACTGATGATCGAGGGTCGCGGCGCGAACGAGCAGATCGATGTCTTCCCGGGGCAGGCGCTGGACAACCCGATCGCGGGGAACGTTGTTGATCTGTGCCCGGTCGGGGCGTTGCTTGAGAAGGACTTCCTTTTCGCCAAGCGCGTGTGGGACCTGACGGACACGCCCTCGATTGATGGGCTGACGTCCAGCGGCGACAACATCTGGGTCTGCCATGCGGACAACGTGGTGCACCGGATCAGGCCTCGGACGAACCCTGACATCAACAAGTGGTGGATCACCGACGAGGTCCGGGCGAGCTTCCAGCGGGTGCACGCGGAGGAACGGATGACCGGCCCTCGCCGGCGCGAGCACGGCGTGCAGATCGATACCGATTTCCGCCGGGCGACGATCGAGGCGGTCGATGGGCTTGTCCGTGCCGCGAGCGGCGGCAGCCTCGCGGTGCTGGTTTCGCCGATGCTCTCGTGCGAAGAGGCGTACGCGCTGGCCAAGGTCGCGATCAGGATGGACAGCGAGACGGTCTTCGGTGTTGGTCCTGTGCCGGTCGATGGCGTCGATCAGACATTCCCCGAGGGCGCCGAGAACGGGTTTGTCCTTCGTGCGGAGAAAGCGCCAAACGCGAGGGGTGTTCGGCGTGTGCTCGATGCGCTCGCGTCGGGCCTGGTGCACGACTTTGATGTCTGGCTGACCAAGGCGGCGGATGCGAAGGGCGTGATCGTGACGGGGAACTACCCGAGCGAGTGGGCTCCTGGCGCGCTGGTTGATCTTTGCAGGAACGATTCGTGTTTCGCGGTTTCGCTCGACACGATCGAAGGACCACTGAACGACGTGTGCGATGTCGTGATGCCGGGGTCGACATGGGTCGAGAAGGCGGGGTCGTTCGAGAACGTCAACGGCGTGCTGCAATCGTTCGAGCAGGCGATCCGGCCCTTCGATGGGACGCGCCCTGAGGGTCAGACCGCGATGGCGATGACCGCGACGATCCACGGCGAGCTCGAAGGGATCTTCAACTCGGCGGGTGTTCGAAGCGAGATGGCCGCGGCGGTGCCGGTGCTATCGATGTTCGAGACGGACGTGCGGTCGCCTGGCGGCTCGTCGTTTGTCGAGGCGGACATGGCGATGGTCGAGTTCTGATTGCCCGCTGATGAGCGGTGCGCCACACAATCAAACTGAGATAGCCAAATCGATCGCTGCGAGTTTCGCTCGGCAGGGGTTGATGGGTCGGCTTGGTGCGGAGTTGGTGTCGGTGACACCTGGCGCTGTTGATATTCGGCTTCCGTTTTCGGATGGGGTGTCGCAGCAGCATGGATATTTCCATGCCGGCGCGATCGCGAGTGTGGCGGATTCCGCCGCGGGGTATTCGGGGCTGTCGGTCGCGCCTGTCGGGATGACGGCGCTGGCGGTGGAGTTCAAGATCAACCTGATGCGGCCCGGCGTTGGCGATGCGATGGTGGCCAAGGGGAGGGTGCTCCGCGCGGGGCGGACGCTGAGCGTCTGCACGGCGGAGGTCTTCATCGAGGTTGATGGGGAATTGACGGATCAGTGTGCGCAATTGCAGCAGACGCTGATCATTCTGCCGGCGGAAGAAGGACGGCCGGCGGGGTGAAACGGATATTCTCAAGAGCGAATGTTCACGCTTTGGCCCCCGATCGACGATTGCAAGACCGATGAGCCGATCAATCAGGAACCAACTCGCCCGCATCGTCAGTGACGAATGGCAGCTGCCCATCGCGATGGCGACGGGGGTGTCGTTGCTGATCGGGTACTCGCTTTTGGTGCTTGTTGATGAATCGATGGGGCGCTGGTCGGACGGGTTCCATGGGCTCGGGCATGCGCTGATTTGGGTCAGCCTGGGGCTCGGGGCGATCCACGGGGTGAAGGCGGCGTGGGAGTCGATCGCGGAGTTTCGGCCCAACATCGATGTGCTGATGGTGGTCGGCGCTGGGCTTGCCGCGATGATCGGGCACCCCGGCGAGGGGGCGTTGCTGCTCTTTATGTTCACACTGGCCGGGGCGCTCGAGCACCGGGCGATGGCCAAGGCGAAGGATGCGGTGTCGCGGCTGCACAAGCTGATGCCGGAGGAAGCGCTGAAGCGCGTCGGCGACGACGATGCCGGCGGAGATCGGTGGTTGGCGGTGCGGCCTGAGGAATTGTCTGCGGATGATGTTGTGCTGGTGCGCGCCGGCGAGACCGTTCCTGCCGACGGCGAGGTGATCGACGGGCATAGTTCGGTGGATCAGAGCACACTCACCGGCGAGTCGCTCCCCAGGGCGGTCGGCGTGGGTGATGACGTGTTTGCCGGGACGTTGAATCAGAACGGCGCGATCACGGTGCGCGTGACGCGGCCTGTCAGCGAGTCGAGCCTGCAGCGGATCATGGAGCTGGTGATCGAGGCGCAGGGGCAGCGGCAGCCCTTGCAGCGGGTGATCGACAAGTTTTCGACCCCTTACACGGTGTCGGTGTTTGTTTTCGCGGGGCTGGCGCTGGCGTACTTCGGGCTCCTTCACCGGGTCGATGGTGAGCGGATGCTCTTTGCCGACGCGGCCTACCGGGCGATCACGCTGCTGATCGTGTGCAGCCCCTGTGCGCTGGTGATCGCGACACCTACGGCGACACTGTGCGGGCTCAACCGAGCCGCCAGGGCCGGGCTGCTGGTCAAGGGAGGTGATGCGCTCGAGCGGTTGGCGCGGGTGAGCGCGGTTGCGGTTGATAAAACCGGGACGCTGACGGCGGGGGAGCTGCGCGTGGTAGCGGTCCACACGATCGATGGCGCGGACGTTGACGGGATGCTCCCTGTGGCGCTGGCGATCGAAGAACGATCGACGCACCCGATCGCGGTGGCGATCGCCTCTTATGCGCAGGAGCGCGGCGCGAGGGCGGCGGAGATCGAGAATTTCGAGATGCTCGCGGGGATGGGGATATCGGCGGCGTCGGGTGGCGAACCGGCGCAGATCGGGACGGTGGAATTCGTTGGACCACAACTCGAAGGCGCGATGCGCACCAGTATCGAGTCGGTCGTTGGCGAGGTGCGTGCGCGGGGTGCGATCAGCGCGGCGATGCGGCTGGGTGATCGGGGTGTCGTGTTCGAGCTGGCCGATACGGAACGGCTCGGCGCGGAGACGTTTGTGGAGGAGATGCACCGTGTCGGGGTTCGCCGCGTGGTGATGCTCACCGGTGATCACCGGGTGATTGCGGAGCAACTGGCGCTGCGGCTCGGGATCGACGAGCTGCACGCGGATCTTCTCCCGGAGGAAAAAGTAGATCGGCTGCGCGCAATCCGTGAAGAGATGCGATCTGACGGCAAGAAGGGCGGGCTGGCGGTGATCGGTGACGGCGTGAACGATGCGCCGGCGTTGGCGACGGCGGACGTTGGGCTGGCGATGGGTGGCGTTGGCGCGGACGCGACGATGGAGACCGCCGACGTCGTGATCCTGAACGACGATCTGCTGGTGGCCCCATGGGGCTTCCGGCTGGCCAGGCGCGCCCGGCTGGTCATGTTTATCAACCTGTGGTTTGCGCTGGCGGTGATCGTAACGCTTGCGGTCTTTGCGATGGCGGGGTGGATCCCGATGGGCGTCGGTGTGATCGGGCACGAAGGATCGACGCTGCTGGTTGTGGCGAACAGCCTGCAGTTGCTCGCGGTGCGCGGTCCGAGGGATTGATGCCTATTCATCGACCGGCATCAACACCGCCCGCAGATCCGGAGACCTGCGGGCGGTAGCTTTCGAGAGCCAGGAACAATGAGATCTGAATAGGCAGGGTTAATTTTCGGCTTCCTCATCCGGCGTTTCTTCATCTTCGAGCGCGGTTTCGAGAGCGTCGTTGACCGCGATGTGGGTGTTGATCGATGCGGTGTGGATGGCCTCGATGGCCTGGGCTCTGGCGCCGTTGATTATTGCGGCGAGCGCGGGGTCAACGTCTTCGGCGTTGGACAGGATGCGGAGGCACTTGTCGGCGGTCTTGTTGACCTTGCGATCGCCCTTGATCTCGCGTTTTTCGATCCCGACATTGGCTTTGTTTGCGGCGCGGACCATGAGGGGGACCGGCTTGTCGTTCTCGTCGAGGCGTTCGATCTTGTGGATGCCCTTGGCGCCGGCTGCGTGGATCGCGTCCACGGTGCGCTGGGTGGTCTGCATCATACGGTTGACGCAGCGGTCGGTGAGGTCTTCCGGCGTTGCGGCGGATGCTGCGGCTGCGGGGATGAGGGCGGCGAAGACGAGGGCGATCAGCGGGGTGAGCGCGCGGGACAGCGTTGGTGATTTGGTGTTCATCGGGAAGCTCCTTGGTTGGTGTGTGCGGCGTGACCGCGTCGGCGGGATGCGAAAAAGGCCCGCTCGTTGAACGGGTTTGTCACCGATGTATTGCGTTTCGTTCAGGAATATTTCGCGTCATCGCCGGTTGGGCTACGACCCGCCGCCGCCGCTGCCACCGTTGTTGTTATTGCCGCCCGGTCCTGATCCTGCGACAACAGTGAGCTTGGCGGGCTCGTCAATGGTTTCAGCGGTCAGTGTGTACTGGTAGGTCCGCTGATCTTCGAGGCGAACACCGTTGATCGTGATGCCCAGCGGGAGTTCCTGGGTTTCCATCCAAGGCGCGATCATGGTGACCGACGTAATCCACTCGTTGGAAGGGGATTTGTTGAGTCTGTGCTGGAGGTGCGCATTGCTGAGAGCAATCCCGATGTCGTTGATCGAGGCGATATCGGCGGACTCTTTCGCTTGGTCTGCGTAATCAAAGTACCTGGGGATCGCGACGGCCGAGAGGATCGCGAGCACGACCATCACCGCGACGAGCTCGATCAGCGTGAACGCTCGGCGGCGCCTGGTTGTCGGGCTTTGGGAACTATGGGGCATGCATGGGGTATCGGCGTTCACCCTAATGGGGGTTATCTCGTATTTTGACTCGGTCGCGTTTCTTCTGATCAATAACCAGAGCATGATCGCGGAGGGGAAGAAGAAAAGGACGGCGACGGTCGCGGCGAGTCCGGAAAGGTATTGGATCGCTGGCAATGCGTTGGAGTTGTGCGCGAAATGATGGTCCCAGCCCAGGAAGATCGTGTGCGCGCGGTTGACGTTGAAGACGGGCTCCAGGAAGAGTCGGCTGGCCGTGACGAGGTAGAGGAACAGCACGAAGGATGCGCAGAACGTCCCGAGAACATTGACGCGGCGTCCGATAAGGAAGACCCCGATGTACTGGGCGAGGTAGGCGTGGTGGCTGGTGGCGATCCATGTCCAGGCATCCGCGGTCGGGAGGTACATCGCCATCCCTACAGGGAACGAGCCGGTGGTCATGCCGACAACCGCGTCGAGGAGCCAGAGCGCGTGCAATCCTGCGATCGAGACGAAGGCGAGGGCGAGGAGCGGGGCAGATCGGAGCAGGAACCCCGCGGCGCCGATCCCCATCGCGACGTGGGAGATCCAGAGCAATTCCGGCTCGAGGCCCCGGTTGAACTTCAGAATGATCAGCAGCGCCAGGTG
Source organism: Phycisphaerales bacterium (assembly GCA_029260535.1). Lineage (GTDB taxonomy): Bacteria > Planctomycetota > Phycisphaerae > Phycisphaerales > UBA1924 > JACKHE01. The sequence continues at coordinate 22,027 of JAJDDA010000056.1, forward strand.
GGCGAGGAGCAGCGCGGCAGGCCAGCGGGGGATGGGCTTGCTGTCGTTGATTGGCTGGGCGGCTTCGGTCACGGTGTGGATATCGGTCTTCGGGGACGCCGGATTGATGTCGATCCGGGCAGATCCCCTCTGGTGTCTCGATCCTGGGGCGGATTCGGCTACGATCCCGCCTTATGTCACACCCACTGCTTGAAACTCTCGGGATCGCGAACGACCCCCGCCTTCAGGGCGGGCCCGGCGCGATCGACACGATCAATCCATCCACGAACGAGGCGATCGCGAGCGTGGCGCTCGATGACGCTTCGGCATACGAGGCGGCGGTCGGCCGATCGCAGGCGGCGTTCATCAAATGGCGGATGACGCCTGGCCCGGTGCGCGGCGAAGTCGTCCGGCAGATCGGGCTGAAACTCCGCGAGCAGATCGAGCCGCTCGGTGAACTGATCGCTCTGGAGATGGGGAAGATCCGCGCCGAAGGCATCGGCGAGGTGCAGGAAGCGGTGGACATCGCGGACTTCGCGGTGGGGCTGTCGCGGCAGTTGTACGGGTTGACGATCGCGAGCGAGCGTCCTGAGCACCGGATGATGGAGCAGTGGCACCCGCTCGGTCCGGTCGGGTGCATCACGGCGTTCAATTTCCCGGTCGCGGTGTGGGCTTGGAACGCGATGCTCGCGGCGGCGTGCGGCGATCCGGTGATCTGGAAGCCGAGCCTGATCTCTCCGTTGTGCGCGATGGCGACGCACAAATTGTGCAACGACGCGGCGATGGCAGCCGGGGCGCCGGATGGGTTGTTTGAATTAGTCATCGGAACGGATCAGGAGGTCGGCGAGCGGATGATCGCGGACAAGCGGCTTCCGCTGATCAGCGCGACGGGGTCGTGCCGGATGGGCAAGCGCGTCGGCGAGGTCGTCGGCGGCAGGCTGGGGCGTTCGCTGCTCGAACTCGGCGGGAACAACGCGATGATCGTGTTGGAGGACGCCGACCTGGAGATGGCGACGAGGGCGATCGTCTTCGGCGCGATCGGGACGTGCGGGCAGCGGTGCACCTCGACGCGGCGCCTGCTCGCGCAGGACAGCATCGTCGACGGTTTGGTCGATCGGCTGGTCAAGGCGTACAAGAGCGCCACGATCGGGGATCCGCTGGATCCGGGCACACTCGTTGGGCCGCTGGTGAATGAGCAGTCGGTCGATGCGATGATGTCGGCGCTCGACGAGGCGCGCCAGCAAGGCGGCGAAGTGATTGTCGGCGGCGAGCGGTTGGATCGCCCTGGGAACTTTGTGACCCCCGCGATCGTGAAGGTCCCCAAAGGGAAGGCGTTCCCGGTCGCGGCGTGCGAGACGTTCGCGCCGATCCTGTATGTCTTTGCGATCGACGACCTCGAGCAGGCGATCGGGATGCAGAACAGCGTGGATCAGGGGCTGTCGAGCGCGGTCTTCACGACCAACGTGCTCGCTGCGGAGCGGTTCCTTTCACCGGAAGGGAGCGACTGCGGGATCGCGAACGTGAATATCGGGACGAGCGGCGCCGAGATCGGCGGGGCGTTCGGCGGCGAGAAAGAGACCGGCGGAGGCCGCGAGAGCGGCTCGGACGCATGGAAAGCGTACATGCGTCGGCAGACGAACACGGTGAACTATGGATCGAGCCTTCCGTTAGCGCAAGGTGTTGTCTTTGGTTGAATTGCACCGATAGACGTTGGGTCAGGAGTGATCTGATTGAGTAGCGCAGAACCCATCATCTCGATCCGGGGGCTGAAGAAGAAATTCGGCGACGCCACCGTCCTGCGCGATGTCAATCTGGACATTTACAAGGGCGAGACGATGGTGATCATGGGCGGGTCGGGGTCCGGCAAGTCCACGATGCTGCGGCTGATCATCGGGAGTTTCCCGCCGACCGAGGGCGAGATCACGCTGTTCGGCAAGAACATCTGCGGCTTGAATGAGTCCGGGATGAACGAGGTGCGCAAACGGTTCGGGGTGCTGTTCCAGTCCGGCGCGCTGTTCAACTCGATGACGCTCGCCGAGAACGTGGCGCTCCCTTTGTGCGAGCACACCGATCTGGACCAGATGATCATTGACATCACGGTGAAGATCAAGCTCGAGCTGGTCGGGCTGCGCGAGCACGCGGACAAGTTCCCGGCGGAGATCTCGGGAGGCATGAAGAAGCGTGCGGGGCTGGCGCGGGCCCTGGCGCTGGATCCTGAGATCCTGTTCTATGACGAGCCGAGCGCGGGGCTGGATCCGGTGACGAGCGCTGAGATCGACCGGCTGATCGTGGACCTGACGAAGAAGCTGGGTGTTACGAGCGTGGTGGTGACGCACGAGATGGATAGCGCGTTCACGATCGCGGACCGGATGGCGATGCTGGACAAGGGCCGGATGCTGCGGGTGGACACGCTCGAGGCGTACGACGCGATCCGGAGCCTGAGCGACGACGAGGCGGCCGGGCGTTCGACGGACGATCGGCTGATCCGGCAGTTTTTAAGAGGCGACGCCGAGGGACCGATCACAGAACGGAAGGCGGCGCTCAGTTACGCGGAGGACCTGCTGGGGATGAGCCCTGGCCAGAAGCCGACCGCGCCGAGCATCGAGCCGACCAGGGTGGTGACCAAGAGCAAGATCATGACCGACGACGAGCAGCAAGGCTGAGTTGATTGCTGCCGCTCACCGGGCTGGGCGATGAAAGGGATGGACGATGGCTGGTCGAGAACAATCCAACGCGATGCGGGCGGGTGTCTTTGTGGTGGTGAGTATTCTGCTCGCGGTGTTCATCATCGTGCTGCTCTCGGGGATCCGCGAGCGGCTGACACCGGCGAACAGCTACACCGTCCGGTTCGATCTCGCGATCGGCGCGCAGGGCCTGAGCGAGGGCTCGGAGGTGCGCATCGGCGGGCAGAAGGTCGGGCAGGTCTCCGGCGTGCGGTTCACTTCTGAGAGCGACAACGGGATGCCGTCATGGGTCGATGTCAAGATCCGCATCCCGCGCAGGATCAAGCTGCACGAGGGGACGAAGGCGCAGTTGGAGGTCCCGCTGTTGGGATCGACTTCGGTGCTGAACTTCCCGAACCTCGGGGTGGCGTCGGCGCCACTCATCGATCGCGGCGGCGTGATCAGCGGCCAACTCGCGGCGCCTGCGTTCCTGTCATCCGCAGGGTATGGCGCGGATCAATCGAACCAGATGCAGAATATCCTGACCGGGATGGACGACATCGTGACGCGCGTCAATGAGGGGATCGTCCCGGGCATGGAGGAGGTCGTTTCCGATGTGCAGGGCCGGTCCGGGAAGTGGTTTGACCACATCGATTCGACAACACTCGATGCGAAGGAGCTTGTCGCGAGCCTCCGGTCAATGGTGGACGAGAACCGGTCATCGATCGATGCAACGATCGCTAACGCGGAGAGCGTGAGCGGCAAGGCGGACGAGATCGCGACGAGGGTGCAGGACGAGATGATCGATACCGCGATCGAGATGCTCGAGGGCGGCCGGTCGCGTGTTGACGAGGCGCGCGCGGTCATCGATCGTGTCGATTCGCTGATCCAGGAGCAGGCGCCGAACGTGCGCATGTCGATGGCAAACCTGCGGCTGACCGCGGACCAGTTCAAGCTCGCGTCGATGGAGGTGCGCCGGGCGCCCTGGCGGTTGCTCTACCGTCCGGACACGAAGGAACTCGAGTACGAGCTGCTCTACGACGCGGCTCGGTCGTACGCGGACGCGGTGAGCAACCTGCGCGGGGCTTCGGTCTCGCTTGAGGCGGCGGCGCAGACGGATGGTTCGAGGCTGGCCCTCGACGGGCAGACGATCAATGAGCTCTCGGGACAGGTCGGCGACGCGTTCTCGGAATATCAGGTCGCCGAGGAAAAATTCCTTGGGCTGCTGCTTGAAAAAGCAGGGAAGTAAGCCTCTCGGCGTGCAATCACCACCGGCCGGTGCGCATTTTTCTTGACCAGATGCCGAAGCGGATCAGCCTCCGGATGGTTTCGGTGCGCGTGGGTTGATGCCCCGGTCCCAGCGCGGTTTCCCAGCGCCAGCGCCAGTAAGCGCCCTTGAATCTGAATCTGGTGATGACACCGAGCCTGAGCAGCTCGAAGATGCCGAGGAGGTTTTCGAGTGTTCGGTGCATCTGGATTTGTTGTTATTTGAGATCGTCGGGGAGCAGGGCGTGGATCTCTTTCAGTCGCTCGGCCTCGTCGCGGGGCATGACGAGCGTTGCCTTGGGGGTGTGGACCACGATGAGGTTGTCCGCGCCAAGAACGGCGACGTGATGACCAGGATTGGACGAAGCGACGAGCGTGTTCTTGCAATCGAGCAGCGTCGCGTTGGCGCCCTCGACGAGCGACTCGCGGTTGTTGTTGGTGTCGGGCTCGATGGTGTCGGCGAAGGAGGGCCAGCTCCCGACGTCGAGCCATTCGACATCGGTGAGCACGGTGCAGACATTGAACTTGTTGTCGGCGGCGGCGGGCTCCATGACGGCGTAGTCGATGCTCGTCTTGGGGAGCGTCGGGTAGACGTCGTTGAGGACGCGCTGCTGATCGGGGGTGTCCCAGGCTTTGGCGATGGTGTCGAGACCTGCGCGGGATTCCGGGAGGTAAGCGCCGATGGCGTCGAGGATGGTCGAGGCGCGCCAGACGAACATGCCGGAGTTCCACCCGAAGTCACCGGAGTCGAGGAACTGCTGCGCGGTTTCGAGGTTGGGTTTTTCGGCGTAGCGCTGGACGGCGAAGGCGCCCGCACGGCCCTCGATCTGTGTTGAACGCTGGACGTAGCCGTAACCGGTCGCGGGGAAGGTGGGCTTGATCGAGAACGTGACGAGCCGCGAGGGATCATCTTCACAGAGCGTGAAAGCGAGATCGACGCACTGCTGGAAGACATCGGTCGGACGGATAAGGTGATCGGCGGTGAAGACCGCGAAGACCGCTTCAGGATCGCGTTTGGCGATGACCGCAGCGGCGAGACCGACCGCATTGACGGTGTCGCGCAGCGCCGGCTCACCGATGAGGCGGTCGTTGGTGAATCCGGGAAGGGAAGCGATGATCGGCTCGCGGTAGCGCTCGTTGGTGCAGATGTAGCGGCGGTCAGCAGGGACGATGCCTTCGAGCCGATCGGCGGCGATCTCGAGGAGCGAGCGCCCCTGGATAAAGGGGACGAGTTGCTTGGGCATCTCCTGCCGGCTCATCGGCCAGAGGCGGGTGCCGGCGCCGCCGGCCATGATCATTGCGTGTCGCATAGTGGATTGAACTTAACGAGTTGGGAGCGGAGCTGCGCATCGGGTGGCGTGGCTATGCGGAGCAGAGCCACGGATGGGATGGAGCGATTACTCGTCGTGGTTCTGCTTCGCATAACCACGGCACCCAGATGAGGAAAACTCATCCCGGTCTTGATGCGAAGGCGGCCGCGAGGAGCAGGTCGGCGTTGTCGATCGTCGGGTCGCGCTCCACGGCGAGGTTGACGAGACGCTCGGCATCAGGGCGCGATTCACCAAGTCGGACGAGCGCGGCGATGGCTTGCGAGGCGATCCCGGTGTTGGCGGCGCCGGGCTTGGGCTCGATGAGGTTGTCGTGGAGTTCGGGGGTGATGAACTTGTCGACTTTGCCGCCGAGCTCGGCGCAGATGGTCTCGGCGAGCCGGGCGCCGATCTCGGGGAGGGTGCGGAGGAATGTCGTGTCCTTGCGCGAGATGGCGGCGGCGATGTCGCCGGTCGGGGCGGCCATGGCGCGGAGGGCCTTGCGCGAGCCGACGCCCTTGACGGTGGTGAAGAGCTCGAAGAAGCGGCGGTCGGATTCGGTGGTGAAGGCGATCAGTCGGGGGGTCAGGTGCGAGCCCTGGCCCGAGGCCTCGTAGATTTCGAGGGTTTCGAGGGTGATGGAGGCGCCGGCCCGGCCTTCGAGGGATTCGGCGGCGCTGGCGGGGAGCATGGCGCGGTAGGTCAGCCCGATCGGGAGCGTGACGAGGACCGCGCTGGCTTCGATCGAGTCGAGCGTGCCTGTGATTCGGACGAGCATGCGTTGGGTCCGGGCGGGGTGGTGCGGTCGGTCAATGGTGCGTGCGGCTGGCTTTACGCCGGCCCGCTGCAAAGTACCTGCTGGCGCGCCAGCGTGCGCGGGGGCGCCTGGGCGCGACCGGCTCGCGGAAGGCGTCGTCGTTCTCGGGGACCGATTCGCCCTCGGGCCAGCCGGTCCACTGCAGGTACTTGTTCTGGAGGTCGTCAACGACGTGCCGAGGCGAGATCCGTGAACCCTCGGCCTCAGCCGCATAGTCGATGATGGGCATCACGCGGATCCTGGCGCTGCTCGGGGTCCAGAGGCTCGCCCACGCGGGGTCGACCTGCGGGGCGTCCTCGATGATGATCGGCAGGACCCTGGCGCCGGTGCGGGCGATGAGCATGCCGACACCGGGGAGGAACGGGAAGAGCGTCTGGACGGGGCGCTCGATCCGGCCCTCGGGAAAGATCCCGATGACACCACCTGATTTCACGTGGGCGATGGCCTGCCGAAGCCCGGCGGCGCCGCCTTTGTGGGAGCGGTCGATGAAGATGATGCGGGACCAGTCCCAGACTTTGTCGAGCCACGAGACCTTCATGTCCTGGGCCATGAGCCAGCGGATCTCGAACTTGCACGAGGCCTGGATGAAGAGCGGATCGACCCCGGCGGTGTGGTTCGCGATGACGATCAGTGGGCCTGAGGACTTGGAATCGGGGATTGTTGCCTTGTTTTCGACGGTCAGGCGGTGGACGAGCCTCGAATAGACCTGCATCGTGCGGATGACGACCCCGGTGAGGATGTCATCGCGCGTGGAGGCGGCCAGCACCCATCGGACCGCGAAGGCGAGGGAGAGGATCGGGATCAGGATGAGGAGGACGCCCCACAAGGTCATGTGGCATATGTTAGCCGGTGCAAGCCTTTGGGTTCCGGGGAACTTGTTACTTTGCGCTGTCAATCATATTCGTCGTTCCGCGCCTTTGCGTGTTCGTAACTCTTTTTCGCATTGAAGCCGTTCAAGGGAGGGCGTACCCTCCGGCGGTTTGCGCGGATCGGGCGGTGTCCGGCGCGCGGGCTGAAGGGGAGCCGAGTCAACCATGCCACGCCGGGATGATCTGCATACGGTATTGATTCTGGGGTCCGGTCCGATCGTGATCGGGCAGGGCTGTGAGTTTGATTATTCGGGGGTGCAGGCCTGCAAGGCCCTTCGGGAAGAGGGGTTGCGCGTGGTGCTCGTCAACTCCAACCCCGCGACGATCATGACAGACCCGGCGTATTCCGACCGGACGTACGTCGAGCCGGTGACGGCCGAGGCGGTGCGGAAGGTGATCGAGCGCGAGGCGGCGCTGGGGAATCCGATCGATGCGCTGCTGCCGACGCTCGGCGGGCAGACGGCGCTCAACGTGGCGGCGAAGCTCTGGGACGACGGCGAGCTGCAACGGCTGGGCGTGGAATTGATCGGCGCGACGCGGGATGTGATCCACCGCGCGGAGGATCGGCAGCTCTTCAATGAGGTGTGCGCCTCGGCCGGGGTCGCGACGCCCGAATCACGAGTGGTGACCGATCTGGATGATGCCGAGGCGTTCCTTGATCAGGTGGGGCTCCCGGCGATCGTTCGCCCTGCGTTTACGCTCGGCGGCGAGGGCGGCGGGGTTGCGTACAACCTCGAAGAGTTCCGCGACATCGTGACGCGAGGACTGCGAGCCTCGATGATCGGGCAGGTGCAGATCGATCGGTCGCTGCTGGGATGGAAAGAATTTGAGCTTGAAGTGGTGCGCGACAAGCACGACAACTGCATCGTTGTGTGCGGCATCGAGAACATCGACGCGATGGGCGTGCACACCGGTGACTCGATCACCGTTGCGCCGATCCTGACATTAACCGACAAGCAGTACCAGCTGATGCGCGACACGGCGATCGTCGTGATGCGGGCGGTCGGCGTCGAGACGGGCGGCTCGAACGTGCAGTTCGGGGTGAACCCGGCCAATGGTGAGATGGTCGTCGTCGAGATGAACCCTAGGGTGTCGAGATCGAGCGCGCTGGCGAGCAAGGCGACGGGGTTCCCGATCGCGAAGATCGCTGCAAAGCTTGCGATCGGGTACACGCTCGATGAGCTGCGCAACGACGTGACCGGGACAACGAGCGCGTGCTTCGAGCCGACGATCGACTATGTCGTGACGAAGATGCCACGGTGGACGTTCGAGAAGTTCCCGGAAGCGGACGAAACACTCACAACACAGATGAAGAGTGTCGGCGAGGCGATGGCGATCGGGCGCACGTTCAAGGAGAGCCTGCAGAAGGTCATCCGGTCGATGGAGGTCAAGCGCTTCGGGTTAGGGCTCGATCACAACGACAACTGGCTGGCGCACACGAAGGGCGACGCGGACGCGGAGTGGCCGATCGATGAATCAAAGCTGACGCGGAAGCTCGCGGTCCCATCGCAGGGGCGGCTGTACTACGTCCGGTCGGCGCTGAAGATGGGCTGGACGATCGAGCGGATCAACGAGCTGTCGGGGATCGATCCGTTCTTCCTCGATCAGATTTTTCAACTCGTGTCGTTCGAGGATGAGCTGGTTGTCGCCGGGACGCTTGAGGATGTTTCGTCCGAGTTGATGGGTCGCGCCAAGCGATTGGGGTACTCCGATGCGCAATTGGCGCGGCTGTATCTGGGGGAGATCTCGTCGGCGACGATCCTGCAGGTGCGCACGGCACGGAAAGCGCTGGGGGTGGAGCCGGTCTTCAAACTGGTTGACACGTGCGCTGCGGAGTTCGACGCGTTGACTCCATATTATTACTCGACGTACGAATCGCCGGTCAGCATCGGTGGCGTCGCGAGCGTGGACGACGAGATCCGCGTCAGCGACAACAAGAAGGTCGTGATCCTCGGTGGCGGCCCCAATCGGATCGGGCAGGGGATCGAGTTTGATTACTGCTGCGTGCACGCGGCGCAGGCGGCGAGCGCGTGCGGGTTTGAGTCGGTGATGATCAACTCGAACCCGGAAACGGTCTCGACGGATTACGATACAAGCGACTTGCTCTTCTTCGAGCCGTTAACGCTTGAAGACACGCTCAACGTGCTCGAAAAACTCGGTGGCGATGACGGCTCGCTGATGCACGGCGTGGTCGTGCAGTTCGGCGGGCAGACGCCGTTGAACCTGGCGCACGGTTTGGAGAAAGCCGGCGTGCCGATCATCGGGACGAGCGTGGACTCGATCGACCTGGCGGAGGACCGCGAGCGGTTCAGCGCGCTGCTCAGGAAGCTCGATCTGGTGCAGCCCGCAAGCGGGATCGCGCACTCGATCGACGAGGCGGTGCGCGAGGCGGACCGTTTGGGGTACCCGGTGCTCGTGCGACCCAGCTATGTGCTCGGCGGTCGCGGGATGGAGATCTGCCCTGACGAGGACGCGCTGCGGCAGTACATGGCGCGGGCGGTCGGCGCGAGCGAGTTCCGCGGCGCGCCGGTGCTGATCGACAAGTTCCTTGCCAGCGCGATCGAGATCGATGTTGATGTTGTTGCGGACTTTGACCAGGGCGGGAACGGCCAGGCGGTGGTCTGCGGCGTGATGGAGCACATCGAGCACGCGGGGGTCCACTCGGGGGATTCGACGTGCACGGTGCCGCCTTATGATCTGCCACGGCGCACAGTGGAAGAGATCAAGCGCATCGCGCGGCTGCTCGCTGCGGAGCTGCGTGTGTGCGGGCTGATGAACATGCAACTCGCGGCGACGGAGGACGGGCTGTTCATCATCGAGGTGAACCCGCGAGCCTCGCGGACGGCGCCGTTCGTTGGCAAAGCAAAGGGTGTTGCGTGGCCATCGGTCGCGGCGCGGGCGATGCTTGGCGATTCGCTCGGTGCGCAGGGTGTGACGGAGGTCGCCGACAACGGTTGGAACGCGGTGAAGGAACCGGTGTTCCCGTTCGCGAAATTCCCGGGGGTGGACTTTGCGCTGGGTCCCGAGATGCGATCGACCGGTGAGGTGATGGGGTTGGATCGGTCGCTGCCGATCGCGCTGGCGAAGGCGAAAATGGGCGCCGGGGTGGAGCTGCCGTTGGAGGGCAACGTGTTCCTGAGCGTTCGCGACGAGGACAAGGGCGTGATCGTTGGTGTGGCGCGATCACTGCTTGCGATGGGTTTCGGGGTGTACTCGACCGGCGGGACCGCCGACGCGCTCGCGGCGCAGTCGCTGCGGGTGAACCGGCTGCTCAAAATTACTGACGGTGCACGCCCCAACGTGCTGGACATGCTCTCGAGCGGCGAGATCGGGCTGGTGATCAACACGCCGACGCGGACCGGCTGGGCGACGGACGAGGGGCGGATCCGCGCGATGGCGGTTCGGCTCGGGGTCCCGATGATCACGACATCCACCGGCGCGATCGCGGTGACGCAGGCGATCGAGGCGCTGCGTGCGGGGGAGTGGTCGGTGTCGGCGTTGCAGGATATGGCGGCGCCTGCGACGATCAGCGAGAACGATCCGGGCGCGGCGGTTGTCCGGACACGGCTTGGAACCAACGGAGGCGCACCCTGCGCATGAACGAGATGATGAAACAAATGCTTGGCCTTGTGATATTGCTTGTTGTGGCGCAGCCGCTTGCAGGGTGCGCGACGGCGATGGAGCCGAGCGTGACGCTCACGGGGATGACCGTTTCATACGATGAAGCGGACGGAACGGTGCTGTGGTTCGAGCTTGCGGTGGTCAACGGTGATCAGGTGGACCTGCCGCTCGCCGAGGCGAGGTACAGCGTGAGCGCGGGTGGTGAGACGTTCTTCCGAGGGGTGCGCAGCGCCGAGGCGACCGCGCCGTCGAGGGGTGTCGCGGTGGTTCGGCTCCCGGCGTCGGCGCCCAAGGATGCCGAGATCGGCCCTGGCGTGAAGGTGACCATCACCGGTCGGCTGACGTACCTGACGCCCAGCCGGTTGTCGGAGGTGCTCTTCGATGCGGATATCTTCCGCCCCGAGAAGACGTTCACCGCGTCGGCGACGATCGACGATCCTGCTGAATGAAAGAGCCGGAATCGATCGTTCCGTCTTGAAGGATTGATGCCCATACGGCGCCGTCGCTCGCGGTGGTGAGCCATGCGCGGCCTTGCCGTGCTTCATCGAGGCGCGGATCGTTGAGCCGGCTCGGGCCGGTTGATTGCAGAACAACTTGGGGGTTGATCCGGAGCAGGAACTCGCCGGCGCCGGTGACGGCGCTGCCGTGGTGGGGGGCTTCGGCGATGTCGGCGCGGAGATCGGGGTGCTGCGCAAAGAGCCGATCCATCGCGTCGTGCTCGATGTCGCCGGTGATCAGGAGCGATCGATCGCCGGTGTAGGTGTAGACCCAGAAATTGACAACGAGGGAATTGTTGTTGGCTTCGTCGAAGGGGCTGGGCTCTGGAGGTGAGAGGATCTGTGCGGTCATGGCGCCGAGCAGGATGGTGTCGCCTGCCGAGATTGTTTCGGTGCGGATCCCGGCGCCGTTTAAGGCTTCGAGCAAGGCGGCGACCGGCCCGTCGGGATCGGCGGTTGCCTGGTCGATGAAGTTTGCTGTGACGAGCACGCGGTGGAGCCCGATCTGATCGGCGGCGTCGATGAGGGCGTTGTAATGATCGAGGTTGGCGTGCGTGATGATCGCGGTGTCGATCCGGCCTGCGCCGAGGGCGCGCAGTGCGCGGGGGATCGTCCGCTGCCCGGCGCCGAAGTGGCTTGATCCGGCGTCGATCAGGATCGAGTCGCTCCCTGAACGGACGAGGAGGCACGAGCCGTTGCCGACGTCGAGCGAATCGACGCGGAGGGCAACGTTTGAATCGAGTCTCGGCGGGAGGAACGCGATGACGGTCCAACCGATCATGATGACCGTCGCGATGAGCACGGGGGTGTTCTTGCGGTCGCCGACGGCGCACCACCACCCGATGACGAGGGTCGCTCCGATTGCCCACAGGGCGCTGACGTGCGGGACGTGGATTACTGAAAGCGGGAGCGAATCGGCGAAGAGTGCGATCGTTGTGATGACGCCCGCGAGCAGCGCGAGCAGGGCG
>JAJDDA010000057.1 GCA_029260535.1 Phycisphaerales bacterium
CGCCTGCTTGGCGCCCATCACGGCGCACTTGGCGCCCGGCCAGGCGAGGGTCAGGAACGGGTCGAAGGCTCGGCCGCACATGGCGTAGTTGCCGGCGCCATAGGAGGAGTTGAGGATGACGGCGATCTTGGGAACGACGCAGTTGGACATCGCGTTGACCATTTTGGCGCCGGCGCGGATGATGCCGCCTTGTTCGCTGTCGCGTCCGACCATGAAGCCGGTGGTGTCGTGGAGGAAGACGATCGGGAGCTTGCGCTGGTTGCAGTCCATGATGAACCGAGCCGCTTTGTCGGCGCTGTCGTTGTAAATGACCCCTGGCATGTTGACGGCGATTGAGGGGCCGGCCTTACCACCGGGCATCTTTTTCTGGGTGAGCTGGCGCTGGTTGGCGACGATGCCGCAGGGGCGGCCTTCGATCCTCGCGTAGGCGGTGACGATAGATTTGCCGTAGTCCTGCTTGTACTCGTCGAAAGCGCCCTCGTCGACGATGCACTTGAGCAGTTCTTCCATGTCGAACTGCTCGGCGCTGGACGATTTGAAGATGGAATAGACGTCGTTGACATCACGCGATGGCGCGACCGGCTCGTGGATTGGCGGTGCGTCCATTGCGACGGACTGCTGGGAATCCATCAGGGAGCGGAGGCGCTGGATCGCGGCGTCGTCGTCGTGTTCTTTGAAGTCGATGGTGCCGCTGATCTCGGCGTGCATGTCGGCGCCTCCGAGTTCTTCGGAGTCGACCTCCTGACCGATCGCGGCTTTGACGAGCGCGGGACCTGCGAGATAAAGACCCGATCCTTCGGTCATGATGAGCGTGTCGCACAGGACGGGGAGGTAGCCGCCGCCTGCAACGCAGGCGCCCATGATCGAGGCGATCTGGGGGATGCCATCTGCGCTGATGACGGCGTTGTTTCGGAAGATGCGTCCGAAGTCGTCGGTGTCGGGGAAGACGTCTTCCTGGAGCGGGAGGAAGACTCCTGCGGAGTCGACGAGGTAGAGCAGCGGGAGTCGCGCCATCTGCGCGACCTGCTGGGCGCGGATGATCTTCTTGCACGTCATCGGGAAGAAGGCGCCGGCTTTCACCGTTGCGTCGTTGGCGATGATCATGCAGCGCTTGCCGGAGACGGATCCGACACCGGTGACGACACCTGCGCCGGGGGCGCCGCCGAACTCGGTGTACATGCCGAAGGCGGACCAGAGGCCGAGCTCGGTGAAGTGGTCCGCGTTATCGAGGAGGGCGTCGACGCGCTCGCGGGCGGTGAGGCGGCCCTTCTTGTGCTGGCGCTCGATCGATTTGGCGCCCCCGCCCAAGCGGAGTTGCCGCTCGGTCTGGAGGAACTCCTCGGTGATGGCGCGGAGCGGGTTGATGGTGGTGGCGCTTGCTGTTGGTGTTGAAGGGGGCATCGGGCGAGGGGGCTCCATGGAGCGTGTATCGGCTGAAACGCGGCATCGGGGCGATACCACGGCGCCGGAAATAAGCATCGGAGTGTAGCCGGTAGGGCTTCTCGGACCGAGCGGTTGCGCAGACGGACCTGTCACAGCGGGAAAATGGCGCCGGGCGGGAAGTGGGCGGCGGGGAATGCCGAGAGTGGTGTAGGGAGTGCCCTCACGCTTAATGCAAGGCATCCCGAACGCGCCGCCCTGCTCGTCTTTCACAAGGCGCCGGGCGGCCCGTTCTTTTTTTGAGCTACTCGATGAAGTGGTACCGGTACCAGTGGCCGGACATGTGGCCCAGGCTGATCAGCGCCGGCCGGTCTTCGAGCGGGCCGTCTGGTGAGTAGGCGTAGCCGCATTCGTCGAAAAACACGCCGGTATGCCCCGTCGAGAAGTAGAGCGTGTTGTCGATGCGTTCCGCGTTGCTCACTTCGTAAAGGCCCACTTTTCGGTTGATCGATCGCCATTCGCCAGGCTCGAGTTTGACTTCCTGCGCAAGCCTAGTGAGCGCATTCTCGCTGAGCGAGAAGCGGAGCGATCTGCCGGCGCCCGTCGAGACGATCAGGCTGATGAGGAGCAACGCTGGAGGTGTCCAATCCAGAATCGTTCGAAGTGGCTTATTCGTAAACCGGAGTCGATACTGATGCCGGATCCTTCTGGGCAACATGATCCGGATTGTGCAAGAGAGCGCGACCGAGCCCCACACGAGCACGGTCAGCAAGGGACGGAGCGCGCCGGTTGGGCATGCGTTCGAGAAGATCAGGCACATCCACGGCAGGAAGAGGATTGCCGCTACGAGTTCGACGGCTCGCCAGTCGCGGAAGTGCTGTGTTCGGGACTCGGGCATTGCTTGAAGGTACACAGGTGGCCATTGCAAGGCTCGCTGCGCCACTCAGAAAACGCGCCGCCTTGCTCGTCTTTCACAAGGCGCCGGGCGGCCCGTTCTTTTTTTGGGGGTTGTTCGAAAACGATCAGCGTGCGTTGGGTGTCAGAATTCCAGCGGCTCGGCGAAGTCGTTGATCAGGATGCTCAGGTCGGCGACATCGCAGACGCCGTCGGCGTTGAGGTCGGAATCGGAATCGGAAGCACCGAATTCCGCGATGAGTTGACCGAGGTCCGCGGTGTTCACGGCGCCATCCTGGTTGATGTCCTGCGGGAAACGTTCGCGCCAGAACGCGGACGCGAGCATCTCGCCGAGCTCGTTCAGGCCTTCTCTCGTGTAATGGATGCAGCCTGTCCCCATTGGTGGGCAATCGCGCAGTTCGAGGCTGGCGGTTTCGACGAGCACCGCGTTGGGGTCGGCGTCGGTGTAGCGCTGCTTGGAGTTGCGGACGTCCTGCGTGGACCACTGTTCCGGGTAATCGATCCTGCCAATCCCGGTTGCCGGGTGCTGCTGCGATTGCACGACGGTGAAGTCACCGAGCGCGTTGCGCCACGGCTCGACCACGTCGGAGAGCATCAGGTCGTATTCCGGCGCGTGCGCTGGGGTGTGCGCATCGTTGGCGCCCTGGACCCAGACGAGCGCGACCGCGTCGCCACCCATCTCCAGGGTTCGGCTGATCAGTTGTTCGTGGAGTCTTCTTGTGGTTTCCGGCTGCCAGGAGTTGAGACCGGTGCCGTTGGAAGCGACCTTGACGGCCTGGATCTCGCCTTCGTACCGGTCGGCTATCCAGCACATGAACGAGAGTTCGGGGCCGTGCGCGGAGTAGCCGTCGGTATCGGCGTGCAGGGGGCGGAGGGTGTCGGGAGTCTCGGAGCCCCAGTTGTTGGGCCAACTCTCGATGTACCAACTGAAGGGGATCGCGAGGGTTTCGACGCCGCAATCGTGGTCGCCGCCGATGCCGACCATGTTGGATTGGCCGGCGAACATGAAGGTGGCGGGGTCGGCGGTTGCGAATTGTGCCGTGGCGGCGATACAGATCGCGGTTAAGGCTTTTCTGATCATCAGATTTCCTCCGTGGTTGTTGAGTTGGTGCGGTCGGGGGTGGCGCATGTTACCACTTCACTGACCGATTGGGTGTATTTTTAAAATGGCAGATCGCTGGCTTTGGTGCACCGCCCTGCTCGTCTTTCACAAGGCGCCGGGCGGCCCGTTCTTTTTTGGGGTTACGGCAGATCGTCAGCGAAGATCTCGAATTTTCCGTTTTTGCGATTAAATAAGTGCGGGGATACCGAGCGCCCTTCACCTGTGTAAAATTCTTCCACAACACCCCTGAGACGCCTAACCCCTTCGGCGTCTTTACTCCCGGTAAGAACAAGAACATCACGCACCGGAATTGCAAAGACGTAGTCGCCCGGCAGGTCGAGATTGTCTTGTAACCAAAGGTCTTCAAGCAGGATCAGACTTGATTCGTAGAATCCGCCCGCACTAATCATGACCAAATGGCTATCTCTGTGTATCTCAAAGCCCGGGATAATCCTGTTGAGATTCTCTACCGCGAGCTCTCGCAACGCTCCTCGCTCAAGACCGAGTTCGAGCAAGTCTCCTGGGGTCGCAAAGATAAAAGAAGATTCGTTATCAAACGCATAGGCGATCAGCAGTTCATCATTCAACCATTCGATTAAGCCTTGGACCTCAGCAGATTCGCCGAACTCTCCCATCTCTTGCTGGAAATCGTTCCACCACTTCCGTGATCGCACCAGCGGGACCAAGCAACTTGTATCTAATTTTGATTGTTCGACATTAAGTGAATCACGAATGGTTTGAACGATCCATGCGATGACCTCTTCCCGCGACGCCGGGTCCTCGAGTACTTCGTCGAAGTAATTTCCCAAAGCGTAATCGTGCTGATAATTCGTGTTCGAATCTCGAAAAAGTAGCCTGAGATCTCCCAGCTCTTCCACCGTCATGGACGGGATGCTGTTTACAACCGCGTCGGCCACATCGTTCGTAAACCGGTCCGGGTCTGGGACCACGACTGCGTTCTCATTCCGTACACGATTCGTATCTGCGGGCTTCTTGCATGCGGCGATCCCCATGATCGATACCGTAACCGAAACGAGAAGAAGAGCACGAATCAAATGCACTTTCTATTTCACCTGTTCCACTTGGACAGCGCAGGCCCTGTGTAGTTGCTCAGGGGTCTGATCAGGCGGTTGTTTTTGTGCTGCTCCATGATGTGGGCGCACCAGCCGGTGATTCTTGAGGCGACGAAGATCGGGGTGTACTGGGGGACGGGGATGCCCAGCGCGTAGTACGTCATGCCGCAGGGGAAATCGACGTTCGGCTTGATGTTCTTCTGCGTCTCCATGATCGACTGGACCTTCTCGCCGATGTCGAACCACTTCTGGGGCTCGCCTCCGACGTTGTTCGCGTACTCGCGACCCAGTTTGTGGAGGATGCCGGCGCGGTGGTCGCCGTTCTTGTAGACGCGGTGGCCGAAGCCCATGATCTTGCGCTTCTCGGCGAACGATTTTTCCATGAAGGAATCGACGTTGCTCAGTTCACCGATCTCGCGGAGGAACTCCATCGCCATCTCGTTGGCTCCACCATGCAGCGGGCCCTTGAGCGCGGCGATGCCACCGGTGACGGCGCCGTGCATGTCGGAGAGGGTTCCGGCGATGACTCGGGTGGTGAAGG
>JAJDDA010000058.1 GCA_029260535.1 Phycisphaerales bacterium
GAGATTTCCTGACCCACTGTTGAGCAAGACACATGGGTATGCACATCACGAGATTGATTCCAAAGCACGCGCTGTCGCTGGGCGCCGCATTGCTGTTCGCATCGGCCGCGCTGTCGTCCACCTTCGATCTGCAAGAGAGGATCGACGCCGCAACCGATGGCGACGTGATCACCGTCCCCGCAGGTCTGCATGCAGGCCAGTACGTCGTCAGCCGCTCGATCACGCTCGAGGGTGAGCCGGGCGCCATCCTCGATGCGCAGGGCAAGGGCGATGTCGTCAAGGTCGAAGCCCCCGATGTGACCATCCGGGGCCTGACCATCCGAGGCACCGGCAAGAGCCTCGACCGCGAGAACGCCGGGATCACAATCCTCTCTCCCCGCGCCACGATCGAGAACAACACCCTCGAAGACGTCCTCTTCGGGGTCTACCTCAAGAAAGCCCCGGGCAGTGTCCTCCGTGGGAACACCATCGGTGGCAAAGACCTCGAAGTCCAACGCCGCGGCGACGGCATCCGCCTCTGGGAAAGCCCCGGCTCGATCATCGAGGACAACGTCATCACCAACAGCCGCGACGTGGTGATGTGGTTCTCCGAGAACGTGCACATCCGGCGCAACCACATCTCGCACGGCAGGTACGGGCTGCACTTCATGTACAGCGACAGCAACGTCCTCGAAGACAACATCATCGAGCGCAACTCCGTCGGCGCCTTCCTGATGTACAGCAAGGACCTCACGCTCACGCGCAACCGGTTCGAACGCAACCGCGGCCCCACCGGCTACGGCATCGGGCTCAAAGACATCGACGGTGTCACCGCGGAGGACAACCTCTTCATCGGCAACCGCATCGGGATCTTCCTCGACAACTCGCCCTCGCAGTACGACGTCTGGCACTCCTTCGAGCATAATGTGATCGCCTACAACGATATCGGCATCGCATTCATGCCCTCGGTGCAGCGCAACCGGATCTCGGACAACGCCTTCATCGACAACATCGAGCAGATCGGGATCATGGGCGGCGGCACATTCAAGGGCAACGAGTTCACCGTCGCCGAA
Source organism: Phycisphaerales bacterium (assembly GCA_029260535.1). GTDB lineage: Bacteria > Planctomycetota > Phycisphaerae > Phycisphaerales > UBA1924 > JACKHE01. The sequence continues at coordinate 1,053 of JAJDDA010000058.1, forward strand.
CGCGGCAACTACTGGAGCGATTACGTCGGGTACGATGTCGACGGTGACGGCGTCGGCGACCTCGAGCACCGCTCCGAGGGCCTCTTCGAGAACCTCATGGACCGCGAGCCCAAGCTCCGCCTCTTCCTGTTCAGCCCCGCGCAGCAGGCGATCGAGATGGCCGCGAGAGCATTCCCCGCGGTGCGCCCCAGACCCAAGTTCGTCGACACCAGCCCGCTGATGATCCCCGTCAACCACAACCTCCCCGCGCAGCAAGCCTCGGCGACCGGGCCGATGGCGGCGCTGGCGCTCGCGCTCCTCGCCGGCTCGTTCACCGTCCTCGCGTGCGGCAGATCGCAACGATCAAAGGGCATTCGGGGCGCCAAGCCCACACAAGGAGCAGCGGCATGATCCATGTCGAAGCGATGGTTACAAAGTACGGCAAGTTCCGCGCCGTCGATGGTCTCAGCTTTAATGTCGCGCCCGGAGAATCCGTCGCGCTCTGGGGCCCCAACGGCGCCGGCAAAACAACGATCATCCGCAGCCTGCTCGGGCTGGTCCGCTGCAAGGGCGTCGTCAAGGTCGACGGCAAGGACGCGCGGCGCAACGGCAAGGCCGCACGACGCGCGATCGGGTACGTCCCGCAGGAACTCGCCTTCTACGACGACTTCGGCGCCCTCGAAGCCCTGCGTTTCTTCGCCGGACTCAAGCGGGTCTCCAAGGACCGCGCGCCGGTCATCCTCGAAACCGTTGGCCTCGCCGGTCACGGCAGGAAACGCATCCGTGAGCTCTCAGGAGGGATGAAGCAACGGCTGGCGCTGGGCCTGGCGCTCCTCGCGGACCCGCCATTGCTGATCCTCGATGAGCCGACCTCGAACCTCGACGCCGACGCACGCACCAGCTTCCTCGCGCTGCTCGAGAACCTGCACAGCGACGGCAAGGCCATCCTGTTCTCCTCGCACCAGGTCGGTGAGGTGCAGGGGCTCGCCGACCGCGTGCTCCTGCTCGAGAGCGGTAAGCTCCGCCAGTCGTGCAAAGCCGACGAATTCACCGACGCCGCCGGGGTTCGCTGCGGCATCAAGCTTTACCTCGAACAGGATTCAATCACCGCAGCAGTCGAAGCGCTCGCCATCGCCGGCTACAAGGCGGAGCGCAACTGCACCGGGGTGCACGTTGAAGCGCCTTCACACGAGAAAGCGAAGCCGATCGGCATCCTCGAGCGAAAGGGGATCGCGGTCCGCGACATCGAGGTGCTGAGCGATAAAACCAGTGCAGAGATCGAACAGGTCGGGGGCGCCTCATGACCACGGCATCAGTCAAAGCGGCAACATCGGAATCGATGCCGATGCTCAGCGCCCGGACGATCGCGGCGCTGGCGCGCAAAGAGATCCGTGAATCGCTGCGCAACCGCTGGTTCCTGTTCTACACCGTCGCGTTCACAATGCTCTCGCTCGCGATCTCGTACGTCTCGCTCGCCGGGACGGGGTCGGTCGGCTTCGCCGGGTTCGGGCGCACCGCGGCGGGGCTCATCAACCTCGTACTGCTCATCGTCCCGCTCATGGGGCTGACGATTGGCGCAGGCAGCCTCAGCGCTGAACAGGAAAACGGCACGCTCGCCTACCTCATCGCGCAGCCGCTGGGCAGGCTCGAAGTCCTCCTCGGCAAATTCCTTGGGCTGGGCCTCGCGATGTTCGCATCGCTCGCGATGGGGTTCGGCGTCTGCGCCGGCGTGATCGCGCTCCGCTCAGGGGGCGGCAACGCTGCAAGTTTCCTCGGTGTCCTCTGGATGGCGATGCTCCTGGCGCTGGCGATGCTCAGTGTCGGCGTGCTGATCTCAACGCTCACGCGCCGTGCCGCCGTCGCGACAGGCACCGCTGTCTTCCTCTGGCTGACGCTGGTCTTCCTCGGGGACCTCGGCCTCATGGGTGGTTCGGTCGTCTTCAAGCTCCGCGTCGACGAGCTCTTCCACCTCTCGCTGATCAACCCGTTGCAGGTCTTCAAGATGTCCGCGATCGGGAGTTTCGACGCAACACTCGACGTCCTCGGACCCGCCGGTCTCTACGCGATGCGCACTTACGGCGATTCCCTCCAGATGATCCTCATCGGCGTCCTCGTCGCGTGGAGCGTCGTGCCGCTCACGCTCGCAGCATTCGTCCTCCATCGGAAATCGATCACATGATCCGGCTCATGCTCATCGGCCTTTTTGCCCTCGCCGGCCTCAACGGCTGCTCGCGCAACGAAGGAACCGCGCCACCGATCGTCCATTACGGCGAAGACGTCTGCGCCCTGTGCGCGATGATCGTCAGCGATGAACGCTTCGCCGCAGCAATCGTCGCTCCGGGTGACGGCGAGCGGTTCGTAGCCCTCTACGACGACATCGGCGACATGCTTGTTCACAAAGAAGCAATGTCAAAGGCCGGCTCCGTCATGTGGGTCCATGATTTCGATACGAACGAGTGGATCAAGGCGCAGGAGGCGTTCTACTGCGCCAAGAGCGAACTCGTCACCCCCATGGCGTCAGGTATCGCGGCGTTCGCCACGCGCGAGGCGGCGCACCGAGTCGCAACCGAGTATTCCGGATCGGTGGTTGATTACGAGGTGTTGCTCCAGACCACGGTCACCCCTTGATCCAACAGCAACGGTAGTCTCCAGAACGAACAACGCCCCACATTATTCAATGCAGGGCGCTGTCCAATTGAAGGAAACTCGGTGTGGGAGTTGTTCAGAAACCGTTCCGCTCAACGAACGATCGGATCAGCGTCGCGATGGCGTCGCCGTCCTCTTCCAGCGCGAAGTGCCCCGTCTTGAAGAGATGCAGCTCCGCGTCGGGCAGATCCCGCAGGTAAGGATGCGCGCCCTCCGCAGGGAAGATGTAGTCGTTCTCGCCCCACACGATCAGCGTCGGCGGCTGGTGCTCGCGGAAATACGCCTGCCATGAGGGGTACCGGCCGGGGTTCGTGCCGTAGTCGTAGAACATCGCCAGCTGGATTTCCTGGTTGCCCGGACGATCAAGCAAAGGCTGATCGATGAGCCAGTTGTTCGGGTTGACCGCGCCGGGGTTCCTGGCGCCATCGGTGTACTGCCACCTGGTCGCGTCGATGGTGAGCAGGCCCCGCAGCGCATCGGCGTTTGCTTTCGAGTCGTCTGCCCAGTACGCCTTGAGCGGGATCCAGAAATCACGGAGCCCCTCGTCGTACGCGTTGCCGTTCTGGATAATCAGCCCCTCGACCCGCTCGGGGTGCTGGACCGCGATCCTGAACCCAATCGGGGCGCCGTAATCCATGACATAGAGCGAGTACGAATCAGCGCCGATCTCCTCAAGGAGATCATCAACAACCGACGCGGCGCTGTCGAAGGTGTACTCCCATACTTCAACCGACGGCGCCTCGCTCATCCCGTAACCCGGGTAATCGGGGGCGATGATGTGGTACCGGTCGGCGAGCTGCGGGATCAGGTCACCGAACATCTGCGACGAAGTGGGAAAACCGTGGAGGAGGACGATCGTCGGCGCGTCCTTGGGTCCGGCCTCCCTGTAGAAGATCTCGAGGCCCTGGATCTCAACGGTGCTGTAGGTGATCTCGGGTGTTGAAACGGTCTCCGCCGCGTGAGTAGTTGTCGTGATTCCGGCGCTCAGTGCGAGGCTCGCGAGAACTACTGCTGTTGCTTTAGTCTGCATCGGTCTTCTCCAGGTGTGGTGTGTGTGGTCTGGTTGTTGATTCTGATTCATCAGACGGCGATCGCTTCGTCGATCTCGACGACCGGAAAATCGACCTCGGTCCCCGCGACGTGGTTGAAGTAGTTCGTGAACGTGTTGATCGCCACAACCGCGATGATCTCGACGATGTCCGATTCGCTCAGCCCGGCGCCCCTTGCGTTGGCCAGCTCCTCATCCGTAACCCAGCCACGCCTCGTGACGATCGACTTGGCGAAGGACAGCGCCGCGTTGGTCCTGCTGTCGTCCGAAAAACCGCGCAGGTTCCGCGTCAGTTCCTCTCTAGAAACGCCCAGCCCGTCACCCAGCGCGGTGTGGGCGCTGGCGCAGTACTCGCAGTTGTTGACCCCGGCGACGGTCAGCGCGATCTGCTCGCGGAGCTTGCCGCCCAGCGTGCCGGAGCCCAGCGCCTGGCCGAAGCCCAGGTACGCCTCGAGCGAAGCGGGGGAGTGCGCGATCGTCTTCATCAGGTTGGGTGTCACGCCCAGCGCCTTCTGAACATTGGCGAGCAGGTTCCTCGCCTTGGGGTCGGCGGTGTTGGGATCGATGGGGTTGATGCGTGTCATGCGATGCTCCTTCGGTTCCGGCCGATTGGCCGTGAGGTGGTTGTTGTGACTGGTCAACTATACTGACTAGTCTGTATATATCAATGCTCAATCTCGACATCCGGTTACCAATAAATCAGGTAAATTCATAAATAACGGCGTGCATTGGGCGTAATATCGCAAAAAAGGCCAAAATCACGATTCCGATCGATCTGGTCATCTATACTGCTCGATCAGTACTGATAGAGCTCCACCCACATCTGAGGCCCCAATGCCCCCCAGCAAGCGAGATGAACTGATCGACGCCGCCATGCGCGTCTTCTACCGCCACGGATTCCATTCCTGCGGCCTCGACAAGGTCCTCCAGGAGGGCGGGATCAGCCGCATGACGCTCTACAACCACTTCAAGTC
>JAJDDA010000059.1 GCA_029260535.1 Phycisphaerales bacterium
ACGGCGACCCTGATGTCGGGCTCGACCCGATCGCGGAGACGACCCCCTGCAACCCCATCAACCCGTACGGCGCCAGCAAGGTCGAGTGCGAGCGGCTGCTCCGAGCGCACGCCGAGGCCAGCGAGGGCTTCGCGTGTGCCGCGCTGCGGTATTTCAACGTCGCGGGGTGCGATGCGGAACTCGGCGAACAGGCCAACGAGGCGGGGAGGCTCATCCCTGCCGCGATCAACGTGGCGCTGGGAACGCAGGACGCGCTGACCATCTGCGGCACGGATTTCCCGACACCCGATGGCACGTGCGTGCGCGATTACGTGGATGTCCGGGATATAGCCGACGCGCACGTCGCGGTGCTCGGCGCTCTGCAGCCCGGCGATCAACGGCTCTACAACATCGGGATGGGCCGGGGCTGGAGCGTGCGCGAGGTCGCCGAGGCAACGGCCCGAGTTAGCGGGCGCGAAATCCCGATGATCGAAGGCCCCCGGCGCGAGGGCGACCCGGCGGCGCTGGTTGCGGATGTATCAAAGATCGCGAACGAGATCGGCTGGACAGCGCAGCGGCGGAATCTGGATGCAGTGATCGGGTCGGTGTGGGAGTGGGCTCAGTCCCGGTGATTCACGACGCAATCCAGGAACACCTCACCGAACGCCTGGAGTTTCTGTGGGCCGACGCCTTTGACCGCGAGCATCTCGTTCGGCGTCATCGGCTTGCGGCGTGCCATGTCGCGCAGCGCGGCGTCGCCGAAGACGACGTAGGCCGGGACGTTGTTTTCCTGGGCGATGGATCTGCGCAGGTCGCGCAGCTTCTGGAAGAGCGCGTGATCGACGCCCTCCCAGTCGGCCTCGGACTGGCCGGTTCGGCGCGATGATGACGAAGACCGCGTCTTCTCGGGGACCTTCGCCGCGTAGAGCGCGACGCTTTCCTCGGATCGGAGTAGGCCAACCGATCGCTCGGTCAGCGCGAGCACCGGGTAGTCGCCTCCTGTGCGCGTGAGCAGGTCCGCATCGACGAGCTGGTCCATGAAGCTGAGCAGGCGGTCCTTGCTCTCATTCCGGAGCAGCCCGTACGTCGTCAGCCGCTCGTGCTCGTACTGCCTGATCCGCTGGGTCGAGCTCCCTTTGAGCACACCCGCGACATGGGCGGCGCCGAAGCGTTGCTCGAGGCGTGCGACGCACGAGACGATCTTCTGCGCGATCAATGTCGAGTCGGGGACCTCGAGCAGTTCCTTGAGACAGACATCGCAGGCGTTGCAGTCGTCCGATTCGTAGGATTGCCCGAAATGCTCAACGAGCGCGCGGTGTCGGCACCGCATCTGCCTCGCGTAGGCCTTGATGTCGTCGAGCAGCGCCAGTTGGGGTGCTGACGCCGCCTCTGGATCCGGTGCATCCAATGCGGATTCGCTGATGAGCCTCGCCCATCGTGTCGCATCAGATCCTGATTGAAAAAGCACGCATTCGGCGTCGAGCCCGTCGCGCCCTGCTCTGCCGGTCTCCTGCTGGTACGCCTCGAGTGATTTCGGTAGTGCCGTGTGGATCACGCAACGCACATCAGACCGATCGATACCCATCCCGAACGCGACGGTCGCGGTGACCACGTCGAGCCGTTCCTGCGCAAAGTCGTCCTGGATCCGGCGTCGTTCCTGCGACGAAAGCCCCGCGTGGTACGCCTCGGCCTTGATCCCTCGTGTCCCCAGACGCTCGGCAAGGTCCTCGGTGTTCTTCCGGCTGATGCAGTAGATGATCGCCGCCTCGCTCTTGTGGCGGTCGAGGACCTCCGCGACCTGATCGAGCAGGTTCACCCTCGGGATGATCCGGTACACCAGGTTCGGCCGGTCGAAGTCGCCGATGAGGACCGCCGGGTCGCGGAGCTGGAGCTGCTGCGCGATGTCCTCGCGGACGCGCTGCGTCGCGGTTGCGGTGTACGCGTGGAAGGCGACTTTCGGGAACCGCTGGCGCAGTTCAGCGACTCGTCGATACTCCGGGCGGAAGTCGTGCCCCCAGTGGCTGATGCAGTGCGCCTCATCGACGCTGATCGACCGGACATCAAGCCGATCGAGCAGTCGGAGGAATCGGCCGGTCAGCAGACGCTCCGGCGCGACGTAGAGCAGGCGGTATTCACCGACGAGGGCCCGGCGTTCGATCTCCTCCGCTTCGCCATCAGCGAGGGCGCCGTGCAGGGCGGCGGCGGGGAAATTGACGAGGTTCAGGCCGTCGATCTGGTCCTTCATCAGGGCGATGAGCGGGGAGACGACAATCGAGGTCCCCTCGCACAGTGCGGCGGGGAGCTGGTAGCAGAGCGATTTTCCGCCGCCGGTCGGCAGGACAACCAATGAATCGCGCCCGGCCAGAGCCGCCTCGATCGCTTCGTGCTGCTGCGGCCGAAGTTCGTCGTAACCCCAGTACTGACCGAGGGTTTCGAGGATCGGAGCGGTTGATGTGGGGGCGTCTGTCATGAAATTGCATGAAATCCGTTTGCCGGGCTGACGCACAATGTAACGGGATCGAGCGCGGTGCGTGAATCCACGTATTCCGGCTCAACTTCGCTGCTTTCAAGCGGTTGAATGATGCGGAGACCAGCGCCTGTGACGGCGCCCCCCAGACCATATAGCATGTCCGACACGCCGATCCGGGATTCTCCTGGAGGCGATCCGACAACCGGACCCCCTTTTCACCGGAGATGGAGCAGCAGCAATGAATCGATGGACTATGACAGCGTGCGCGCTGGTCGCGGCGTGTGCGCCGATGGCGAGCGCCCAGCAGGTCGAGGTGGAAGAGTTCACCCTCGATAACGGGATGAAGTTCCTCCTCGTCCCTCGGCACGACGCGCCCAACAGCATCGCCGCGGGGTGGCTCGCCAAGGTCGGGAGCGTCAACGAGCGGCCCGGCATCACCGGCATCAGCCACTTCTTTGAGCACATGATGTTCAAGGGCACCACCACGATCGGTACGGACAACGCCAACGCCGACCGTCGGATCATCGACAACCTCGCCGCGACGCGCGACGACCTGCTCGATCTCCAGATGACCGTGCAGTACCCCCGTTGGAAAGCCGGCGAGATCGACGACCCGTGGGACGCGGCCAACGACACCCCGAAGATGGCCGAATTGCGCCAGCGGATGCGCGATCTTCAGGAAGAACAGCGCAAGCACACCGTGAAGGACGAATTCGACCAGGTGTACACCTCGATGGGTGGCTCCTCAATGAACGCCTTCACCAGTGAGGACGTCACGTTCTACTTCATCACCGTTCCCAGCAACAAGTTCGAATTGTGGGCCTGGATGGAGTCCGACCGCCTAACCGATTCCGTCTTCCGCGAGTTTTACTCGGAGCGCGACGTCGTCCACGAGGAACGCCGCCTCCGCACCGAGTCGACCCCGACCGGCAAGTACCAGGAGCAGTTCGAATCGATGTTCTGGATGTCGTCTCCGTACAACTGGCCGGTGATCGGCTGGACGAGCGACCTCAACAGTTACACGCGCGCCGACGCGGAGGCGTACTACGACACGTACTACCGCCCCAACAACCTTGTCGGCGTGATCGTCGGCGACTTCGATCCGGCGTACATCAAGCCGGTGATCAATCGCTACTTCAGCCGGCTCGAAGCCGGTCCCACACCGCCTCCGGTCGTGACGCTCGAGATGAAGCAACAAGCCGAGATGCGGATGTTTGCCGAGGGTGATCTGCAGCCGCAGGTCGAGGTCCGCTACCACGCGGTCCCCTTCGGTCATAAGGACGGGTACGCGCTGGAGATGATGGGTGAGATCCTCAACGGCAGGACCGGTCGTCTCTACAAGAACCTCGTCGAGGGCAAGGAGATCGCGTCGAACGCCTTCGCTGGTCAGGACCAGCGCAAGTACGCCGGCGCCTTCTCGTTCAGCGCCCAAACCAAGGGCGACGCAACCCCCGAGGATCTGGAACAGGGCTGGTACGAGGTCCTCGCGGACCTCCAGGAGAACCTGGTCTCGGAGCGTGAGCTCCAGAAGGTCAAGAACGGTGTCGCAGCGGATTCGTTCCGCAGGCTCCAGAACAACTTCTTCCTGCTGGTGCAGCTCGGTTACCTCGAGGCGCTCGGCGACTGGAAGGAACTGAACGAGGGACCCAAGATCCTCGAAGCGATCACCGCCGAGGACATCCGCGACGTTGCGAACAAGTACTTCGACAAGACCAACCGTTCGGTCGCGATCTACACGCGCTCCGAAGACGCGGCTCCAATCGACCCCGAGCTCGCCGCTCTCGATCCGCAGATGCAGGGGATGGTCAAGCAGGCGACGGCACAGATCGCTGCGGCAACGGACGTTGGCGAACTCGCCGCAAACCTTGCCCAGATGGAATCGCAGATGGATCAGATGCCTCCTGAATTCAAACCCGCGATGAAGATCATCGCGGACAAGGCGCGCGAGCGCATTGCCGAACTCGAAGCGGCGCAGGACTGAGCAGCACCCAACATCAACACCTATTCAGGATATAACCATGAACCGATACCAAACGATTCTGATGCTCGCCGGCGCTACGGCGTTGAGCGCAGCACCGAGCGCCGCCCTGGCGCAGCTGGGCATCCCCAGCCGACCGGAAGACATCCAGTTTTCTGCGCTCGAGTTCGAGCCCCCCACCGCAAGCGAGTACCACCACAAGACCAGCAACGGTGTCTCGGTGTACCTCATGCCCAGCCATGAGTTCCCGCTGATCAATGTCACGTTCAGTTTCAAGGGCGGGGCGTACCTTGAGCCCGCCGACAAGGTCGGTCTGGCACGGATGACCGGCTCGATGCTCCGCCGAGGCGGGACCGCAACGATGTCCGCCTCCGACTTTGATGAGGAGCTGGATTATCTCGCGGCCAACGCCAGCTCGTTCGCCGGCGGGACACGCTCCGGCGCTTCGCTCAACTGCCTCGCGGGCAATTTCGACGATGCGTTCGGCCTCTTCATGGAGATGCTCCGCAACCCGGGGTTCCAGGCCGACAAGGTCGAGCTGTACCGGGCCGAGCGGCTCGAGCAGATGAAGCAGCGCAACGACGACGCCGGCCCCATCCTCAACCGCGAGTGGGACGCGATGCTCTACGGTCGCAGCAGCTACATCGCGCGGGTCCCCACCGCGCAGACGATGGAGGCCATCACGACCTCGGACATGCGTGAGTTCCACCAGACGGTCTTCAACCCAGGGAACCTGATCATCGGTGTCACCGGTGATTTCGATACGCGCGAGATGCTCGCCAAGATCGACAACGCGATCGCCGGCTGGGACGCGAGCCCCCGCAACCCCGACGCCCCCGATGCGCACGCGAGCTTCACCCCCGGCGTTTACCGCGTCGAGAAGGACATCCCGCAGGGCAAGGTCGCGATCGGTCACCGGACCGTCAAGCGGGACCACCCGGATTACTTCGCGCTGCGGATCATGAACGATGTGCTCGGTGGCAGCGGCTTTACCAGCCGCATCACCAAGAAGGTGCGCTCCGATGAGGGCCTCGCGTACTCCGCCGGTTCGTCCCTGTCGATGCCGGCCGAGCAGGACGGCGAGTTCCAGTCGTTCTACCAGTCGAAGAACCGCACCGTCGCGCTCGCGGCGAAGCTGATCTTCGAGGAGATCGACAAGATCCGCACCGCGCCGATCTCGGAGACCGAACTCGAGACCTCCAAGTCCTCGATCATCGAGACGTTCCCCAGGACATTCGAGTCCAAGGGCACAACCGTGAACCTCTTCATCAACGACGAGTGGACCGATCGCCCCGACGGGTACTGGGAGTCGTTCCGCGAGAACGTCCAGGCGGTCACCACCAAGGACGTCCTCCGCGTCGCGAAGGAGCACCTGCACCCCGACAACATGGTCATGATGATCGTCGGCAACTGGGGCGAGATCGAGGGCGGCGACCTTGAAGGCCGCGCCTCGATGGAAGAATTCTTCGGCGGCAGCAACACGGAATTGCCCCTGCGCGATCCGCTGACGCAGGAACCGATCGAGGACTGATCGGTCATTCCAACATGATCCTTCGAGGGCGACCCTTTGCGGGGTCGCCCTTTTTATTTGATCACGTCATGCGCCTACCCTTGCTCCCCATGCCAGACGCCCCCACGATTACCGCATCCCAGCGCACCCGGATCAACACCGTGCTGCGCGATCGGTTCGGCTTCGACGCGCTGCGACCCCTGCAGCAACTCGTCATCGAACGGCTCATGTCCGGGGGCGACGCCCTGACGATCATGCCGACCGGGTCGGGCAAGAGCCTGTGCTTCCAGCTCCCGGCGCTCGCGATGGAGCAGCCCGGGATCACGCTCGTCTTCAGCCCCCTGATCGCACTGATGGAGGATCAGGTCTCGGCGCTGCGGGCCAAGGGGGTCCGGGCGGTCTACATCAACAGCACGCTCGACAAAAAAGAACGCCTCAAGCGGTACGCGCAGATCGCCAACAACGAGTTCGAGATCGTTTACGCAACCCCCGAGCGGATGCACAAGCCGGAGTTTGTCGGGGCGCTCGAAGCCGTCGATGGTGGCGTCAAGCTGCTCGCGATCGATGAGGCGCACTGCATCTCCCGCTGGGGGCACGACCTGCGGCCGGCGTACCAGCTCGTCGGCGAGTTCCGCAAGCAACTGGGTTCCCCCGTGACGATCGCGCTGACCGCGACTGCCACTCCCGATTGCAGGGAGGACATCAAACGCACGCTGGGGCTCGACGATGCGTCGATGCCGACGTTCGCCAGCGCGATCGACCGACCGAACCTGTCGATCGAATCTCGCGATGTCTGGGACGACGACGATAAGGTCCGGGAGATCCTCGAAGTCGCGAATGAAATGCCCGGGACCGGGATCGTGTACTTCGCACTCATCAAAGACCTCGACCGTTACGCGGATATGCTCCGCAAGCAGACCGACCGGCCCATCGCGGTCTACCACGGCAGGCTCGATCCATCGCAGAAGAAGCGCGTCTACAAGCGGTTCATCGGCGCGACCCCAGAGGACAACCTGCTGCTGCTCGCGACCAACGCCTTCGGGATGGGGGTCGACAAGCCGGACATCCGCTTCATCATCCACGCGCAATTACCCGGGAGCCTCGAATCGCACTACCAGGAGATCGGCCGCGCGGGGCGCGACGGTTTGCCCTCGAAGTGCGTGCTGCTCTACAGCGAGGACGACCTCGCGATCCAGCACCGGTTCATCGAGTGGGCGAACCCCTCGGCGGACCTGCTCGTGCGCATCGCAACCGCCGCGGAAGAGAGCGTGCACGAGGACTTCGACGAGGACGAGCTGCGCCTCGCGGCGCTGGGCAAGGGCGGCGACGGCGGTCGGCTCCAGCACTGCGTCATCACGCTCGGAAAACTCGGCGTCCTCGAGCCGACCTCGATCCCGGAGCGCTGGCGGATGGCGCGGCATCTCGACCACAGCACGATCGACCCCGCCGAAATCGAAGCGAAGACCAAACGCGACCTCCAGCGGCTGCTCAACGTGCTGGAACTGACGCGTTCAGAGGATCCCAAGCGGGTGATCCTCGATTATTTCTGCCTCGATGACGAAAACATCGCATCCGGCTGAATCCTCGCTCGCGAAGGCCCGAAAACAAGTGTATGCCCGATGGCCCTGAGACACCGAGTACCCCTGCGCGCCCGCTCGCGGTCTTGCGCGCGATGATCGATTCGGTGGACCACGAGATCCTCCAGCTCTTTGCGCGGCGCAACGGGTTGGTGTCGGAGGTCGCCGCGTTCAAGCGGACGACCGGCAAGGCGATCCGGGATTTCCAGCGCGAGAAGGAACTGCTCGAAGACCGGCGCAACCGGGCGGTCCCGCTCGGGTTGTCACCCGAAGTCATCGAGAGCATCTGGCGCCTGACGCTCTGGGCGAGCCGGGATCGACAGGCAGCGCTCAAGGCGGAGGTCCCCGAGAACATCGAGCCGAAAACGATCGCGATCATCGGTGGTCACGGCGAGATGGGCGCGTGCATCGCGACGATGTTCGCCGACCTCGGTCACGCGGTGATGATCGCGGATGTCGATACGCAATTGACCAACGAAGAGGCGGCGAAGCACGCCGATGTTGTCGTCGTCTCCGTCCCGATCGATGCAACCGAAGCAGTCATCCGCGCGATCGGGCCGCACGTCCGATCCGATGCGCTCTTCATGGACTTGACCTCGATCAAGGCTGCCCCGGTGCAGGCGATGATCGATTCGAGTGAGGCGACGGTCATCGGTGTGCATCCGCTCTTCGGTCCGACGGTGCACTCGTTGCAAGGCCAGCGGATCGTCCTGACGCCGGGGCGCCTCAAGGACAACGATCAGTGGCTCCCCTGGCTGCGCACGATGCTGCACGCGCGGGGCCTCAACGCGCTCGAGACAACACCCGAATCGCACGACGAGGCGATGGCGATCGTGCAGGTGCTGACGCATTTCTCCACGGAGGTGCTGGGGCGGACGCTCGCGAACCTTGACATCGCTGTCGATGAAACACTCGAGTTCACCTCCCCCGTCTACCTCATGGACATGCTTCTCACCGCGAGGCACTTCGCGCAGTCGCCCGACCTGTACGCCTCGATCCAGATGCACAACCCAAGGACCGGTGAAGTCGCCGATGCGTTCGTCGATGCCGCCACCGAGATGCGGGGGATCGCGACGTCGAAAGACCGGGAGGCCTTCTGCGAGGTCTTCGAGGATGTGCGGCGGCTCTTTGGGCCGTTCACGGAGCAGGCGCTCGAGCAATCGAGCTTCCTGATCGATCGGCTGGTTGAGCGGGCGTAACCCAGCGTTACGTCGTCGAAGCGAGCCTCGCCGAATCGGCGCGGGATCGTGACAGCAACGCCTGCACATCGAAAACCATGCTCAGCAGCAACGGCACGAGCACGAGCGTGAAGAGCGTCGAGAGCAGCAACCCGCCAACGACTACGCCGCCCAACCCTCGGTACAGCTCCGACCCTGATCCCGGCATCAGCACCAGCGGCGCCATGCCCCCTACCGATGTCAGCGATCCCATGAAGATCGGGCGGACACGCGACCGGACCGATTCGCGGATCGCCTCGCGCGGCGCGAGCGCCGCGACACCGGCTTCCTCGTCTCCCTCGAGGAAGTTCAGCGCCTGGTGGACGTTCAGGAGTGCGTTGTTGACCACGACACCGATGAGCAGCACGAACCCGAGCATCGTCAGCACGTCGAGCGACTGGATCGGCATGTACCGGTTGCTCAGGCTCCAGATGTACACGAGGTAAAGCGCAAGGAACCCGCCGAGGGTCGCCGGAGGGACGCTCGCCATGATGACCAGCGGCCTGATGAAGCTCTGGAAGAGCACGCACAGCAGCAGGTACACCACAAAGAGCGCGAGGAAGAGCGAACTGTTGAGCAGCCCCTTGATCGTCCCATCACCGAGCAGCGCCGTGCGCACCGCGGCGAGCTTGCTCGCGGAACCTGCGAAAAGCGTGTCCACCGTCGGCGGGATGACGCCGCTGGCGCGGTCCGTCTCGATCATCGAAGCGAGGTCGTCGATGGCCTCTTCGAGCGGGATGCCCTCGGGCGCAGTGAACTGGAGCGTGACCGCCCGGCGCCGATCGACCCGGTTGATCTGCGGCGCGCTCGTTGTTCGTTCAAGCGTCGCGAGGCTCGAGAGCGGGACGACGTGCCCGATCGGCGTCGCGATCGGGATGTCGCTGAGCCCCTGCAGGTCGCTTTGTTCGACCGCGTTGATCGCGATGAGCTTGAGATCGATTGACTCGCCGTCCTTGCGGTACTCGCCGATGATCGCGCCATCGCCGTTCGCCTGCACCGCGAGCCCCAAATCAGCCGGGGTCATCTCGACCTCGCTGAGCCGAACCCGATCGGGGATGATGCGGAGCTCTGGACCGAGCATGTTGTAATTGGAAGGGTCCGGCTGGACAGACCCGAACCCGTACTTCGCGTTCAACTCGGCCTGGAACGCGCTCGCCGCGGCGGAGACCTGGGTCAGGTCATCACCTACGAAATCGATCTTGACCGCTGATCCGGTCGAACCACCGACTCGGAACAGCGGGAGTTGGAACGCAAACGCGAGCACCCCCGGCGCCTTCTCGCTCCTCGTCGCGTGCGCAAAGAGCGGGACCAGATCCACGCACTTGTCGCTCTCGTCGGCGATGGCGCCGTGGAACATGCCCATCCCGGTTGAGGCAACGGAAAAGTAGTTGCCGATCGGTGGCGGCGTGACCGAGGGCCCCGGTGACATCGTCGCCCAGTCGAACGTCGCGACCGAGGGGAGCGTTGACGCGTCCCGGATCGCCGGCGATCCATCCTCCCCAGGGGTTGCTTCCCAATAGGGCCGGATGGTGGTTTCGACACGCTCGGCGAGGATCCGCTTCTGATCGAGGTTGTACCCCGAGGGCGGGATGATCAAACCAAAGACCAGATTGCGGTTGCCCTTGGGCAGGTAGTCGGCGGGAGGCAGCAGCGCCAGCGCCGCGACAAGCGACCCGACAATCATCACGAGCGCCAACGCGATCCTTGCGGTCCAGCTGGAACAGAGCTTGTAAATGATCGCCGCGATCCAGTCGGGGGCCTTGTGCAGGGGCGCCGCCATCGCGAAGATGAACTTCAGGTGCTTGTGCGGCTTCTTCTCGTGGTTGATCGGCTTGAGGAACCGGGCGGCCGCCGAGGGGATGACGGTGATCGAGACGACGAGGCTGATCGAGACCGCGGCGATGATCGCCAGCGCGATATCGCGGAAGAGCAGCCCCGCCTCCTCCTGGATCAGCAGGATGGGGATGAAGACCGCGATGGTTGTCAGCGTCGAGGCGACGACCGCGCCCCAGACCTCGCGAGCGCCGTTGTACGCGGCGACTCTGGGTGACTCCCCCATCTCGAGCCTGCGGAAGATGTTCTCGAGCACAACGATCGCGTTGTCAACGACCATCCCGACCGCGAACGCCATCCCTGCGAGACTGATGACGTTCACGCTCCGCCCCATCGCGACGAGCGCGACAACTGCGCCGATCACGGAGATCGGGATCGCCATCGAGATGATGGCGACCGAACGCACCGAGCGGAGGAAGATGATCAGCACGAGCACCGCCAAAGCGCCACCCAGCCAGATGTTGCTGCGGACCAGCGCGATCGCGCTATCAATATAAACAGTCTGGTCGAAGACCTGCTTGAGATTCAACTCCCCGTTGAGCCCGATCCTGCGGGCCTCGGCATCGAGCATCCCTCCAGGGGCGTTCATGCGATCGATCTCGGTGCGGACACCGCGCATGACCTCGATGATGTTGGATCCGATCTCGCGCTGCACATTGAGCGCCAGGACTTCCTTGCCGCGCGATCGGACGAAGCCGGTCGGTTCTTTGTAAGTCTCGATGACCTGCGCCACGTCGCCGATGCGGACCGGTCCTCCCTCGGTTGATGCAATCACCGTCTGCTCGACATCCAGAACAGATTCGTACTGCCCGATCGTGCGCACGCGGACGTTGGATTTGCCCTCGGCTAGCTCTCCCGCAGAAACATTCCGGTTGGCGCCTCGGATCGCGCTGACGAGCTGTGTCGAGGTGACGCCCCGGTGCGCCAGGTCGAGCGGATCGAAGCGGATCTGCAATTCGCGCTCAACACCCCCAAGCGCATTGACCTCGGAGACTCCGGCGATGCGCTCCATCGCCGGCTTCATGCGGTCGAGCGCGAAGTCCTGCATCGTGCGCATGTCAAAGTCGGGGTCGGTCGTCGAGAGGATGATCCACGCGATGTAGTCGCGGTTCTCCGGGTCGGAATCCTCGACGACCGGCTCGTCGGCGTTGTCCGGGTAATCAGGCACCTCGCGGAGCTTGTCGCTTACCTCGCGCAGCGCGACATCCTTGTCGGTCCCCACGCCGAACTCGAGGCGGATCGTGCCGACCCCCTGAAGGCTCTGGCTGGTGAGCGCTTTGAGGCTGCTCAACCCCTGGAGTTTCTCTTCCTGCTTGTCGACGATCTCCTGCTCGATCTCGCTGGGGCTCGCGCCTTCCCAGGTCGTCGTGACGGAGATGACCGTGTCCTCCACGTTGGGCGTGAGCTGGATCGGGACGCGCTGGATCGCGAGGACACCCGCGAGCAGCACGAGGATCACACCAACCGCAACGGTCACCGGGTCTTTGATTGAGAGGCGGATCAGGTCCAACGCTCAGCCCCCGGTATTCGTGTGTTCGGTATCGCTCGGCTCAATAGCAACGACCGGCGCGGTGGGGTAGAGCCGTTCGTTGCCCTCGATAACAACAAGATCACCGGGAGACAGCGCGCCGAAATCGATGACCAATCGCCCTTCGAAATCGAAGAGCGGCTTGATCGGAGCGATCTGCACCATTGCCGGCCCGGATTGCTCGCCTTCTCGGAGCACATAAACGTAAGGGCCGGTCTCGTTGCGCAGGATCGCGTCGCGGTCGATCGTCATCCGATCAACGATGGCGCCGGTCGGGGCGGAGCCTGTAACGGCGACCCCCGGTGCGATGTCGCCCTCGTCGTTGGCGACCGAGACGACCAGCGAGAACGTCCGCGCTCGCTGATCGACGAGCGGGATCACCCTGCCGTGCTCGGCGGCGATGGTTGCTCCTGATCGTGCGTCGAAGATCGCGATCTTCGTGTTGTTGGCCAGTGCGGCCCCGAGCAGGTTCTGCGGCACGTCGAGCCACGCCTCAAGCGGGTTGATCGAGAGGATCTCGATGACCTCATCGCCGGCGTCGAGCCACTCGCCGGTCTCGACCGAGCGGGTGATCACCACGCCGTCGAATGGCGCGCGGATCGTCGTGTCTTCGATGCGGATCTTGAGGAGGTTGATCGCTGCTTCGATCGATGCGGACTGCCCCATCGCCTCGGCGAGCGCCGCCTCGGCGCTGCTCGCGCTGGATTGCGCATCGAGGAGTTCTTTTTCGTTTGCGGCGCCGTTGCGGACGGCGCGCTCGAGGCTCACGACATCGCGCTCATACATCAGCCGGTCGGACTCGCGCTGCTCGATCAGCGCGCGTGCGGCGCGGAGGTCCGCCTCGCGTCCGGCGAGCGCGATCTCGAGCCTCGCGGCGTTCAGTCGAGCGAGGGGTTGATCCAGCGTGACCCGGTCGCCCTCGACGACAAGCATCGAGATGAGCAGGCCTTCTTCCTGTGAAGCGACCTTTGCTCTGCGCACCGCGCGGATCTCACCGGTGACCATCCGGCGCTCCTGCACCGGCTCCAGCCTGACCGCATCAACACGCACCGGTGAGGGCGCCTGAGCGCGCGCAGTAACGACCGGCATGCAGCAGAACAAGGCCGCGATGATCGCTGGGATCAGGCACATCACGGTTTGTTGGAGGGAGCGGGGCTTCGACGCTGATGCGGTCATGCTTGTTGGTTCTCTGTCCCTGGGGTCTGTCCGGATTGCCGGATCGCTGACTGGATGGCTTCACGGGAGGCGGTCCTGACGGTTTCGCACATCTGCTCGGAACCACCGATCCCTCGGACGACGAAAGAACTGATCGACTCGGCCAGTTCTACGGCGTGTTCGTCGATCGGTTGCCTGTTCGTTTCCATCGACTCGATGATTGTGCGGTAAATCCGCTGATACGCCATCGGCGCCATCACGCTGTTGGCGAGTGTAGACGCCTCGGAATCGTTGATCTCCGGGTTGATCTGTCGAATCACAGCTTCCAGTCTCTCCATGCAGGGCTTGAAGTGCTCCGCGATCACATCGTCAAACGCCTCGCTCGGCCAGATCGCTTCGATCAGGAAAAGCCGAGCCGCGACGGTTGACGGCCCGCCCTCAAGGACGCGGAGGCAATGACGCCCGACAAACATCCCCAGCGCAGTCACCGCGTCCGAGGGCTGCGAAAACGGACCGACGAGCAGATCCCAGATATTCCCCCCGACCCTCGCGCGATCGAGGATGCGGCGGACGGTCTCATTGTAAAGATCGCGTTTGGATCCGAAGTGGTACTTGATCGCGGCGAGATTGGCATCGGCGCGTTCAACGATCTCCCGGATCCCGACGGCCTCGTACCCTCGTTCACTGAAGAGGGCCTCCGCGGCATCAAGGAGGGCCTGTCTCGTGTTCGGGCGTGCAGTTTGTGTGTTGGTTGAGGCTTGCTCAGACATCGGGCGTTCGGTTCCCTTGAAAATGAGTTCAACGATGCCGAAGCCCCTGCCCCTGCTTATCGCTCATCAGCGTCGCCCCGATCGCATCCCGAATCGAAGACCTTCGGACATTCTAGCCCCTTTCAACTTCCATAAAGTGGGCTCCTTCTACTGGATTCAGGGTGGAATCATCCGATTCAGTCTTTATGCTCAGAGTTCGAGAGCGATCGACGAACCTTTCCGGAGAGTGACGATGTGGGATCCAGCGCCGGCCCTGATCATCGCAATAGCGATGGCGGCTCCCGGATCGGCCCAAACGGTCGTTCCTGAGCCGGTGGAGGCATCCCAGATCACAACCGCGGACACCCGGATCGGGAGCCTCGCGCCGAAGATCGTGGATTCGCACATCGCCCGTCGGGTGCTGGAGCAGGCCGAATCGCGACGGATCGATATCGTCAGCCTCGGGGACAGCAACCAGCTCTTTTTCACATTCGGTTGGCAGGACGGCTGGTCGCACGCGATGGGCGCCCGATTCGAGATGTACGCGACGCCGATCCTCGGTTCCGGCGAAGACGATGGCATCGGGATGGGCGTGGGTGTCATCGAGCACAAGATCCTGTCGCCGATCGGCGCCCCCGCTGAATGGAACCTGTTCAACGACCCTGCTTCGGGTGTCAAGAACACCCCTTACGGGTTCCTCGATGAGTTCACCCAGTTTCGACCCAGCGCACTGACCGGCATGATGCTGCGACCAGGCATCGAAGACTGGCCCTCCAACAACTTCGACGAAACCGCGGCGCTCCGCTTCCACTTCAGTTACGGGGTCGGCCCGGGAAGCGCCGGCTTCTCGTTCGAACCGGGCATCATCCAGTTGCTCGGGGATCAGGCGATCCACCCGCCGATCCTGACCGAGAACCCGACCTACGAGATCGCGAGTGGCTGGATCGATTATCCACAGGGCAAACGCAGTGCGAATGACATTGTCTTCCACTGGTTCCGCGGGAACAACACGCCGATCCATGGGCCTTTTTTCGCTTTGTACATGCGGGTAGAGAACCTCCCGCTCGATCACGGGTTCAGCAATCACACGCTCTACGGGACCGGCGGCGCCTCGGCAAGGCAGTGCGCCACCGAGTTGCAGGCCGCATCAGATGAGCAGCTGATCGAGTTCTTCACCGAGGTTCGTGATCTCCAGCCGGCTGAAAAAATGATCCTGATCCGGATCGCGTTCGGAGGCAACGACCGCACCGATGCGCTGCCGTCTGTTGGTCCCAGCGGCTGGCTCGCGAGCAATACCCCTGAAGGTGTTGAGGACAACCATCTCGCGATAATCAATCGGATCAAGGAGATCTGGCAGGTCGCCGGTTGGGACGAGAGCGAACTGACGTTCCTGCTCGTCGGGAATCACGCCAAGTCGGTTGAGCCGGCAGGGTTCGGGTTCCGGAACACCATCAGCAACATCGCCTCGTACCTTGATGGGGTCGCGTTCGTCAATCTGGCTGAGCTTGCGGATCCGCTCGAGATGTCCACGAACGGCTGGTACTCGGACACCGATGCGCACCTGTCCAGGGACGGGTACAGGGCGGTGAACACCCGCGAGCTCTCGGCTCTGCTCGATCTTCCCGAAGATCTGAACGGCGACTGCGTGGTGGACACCGCCGATCTCGGGATCCTGCTCGGCGTCTTCGGACAGTCTGCCCTGCATGAAGGCCTGATGGCGCCGGACTTCAACTTTGACGACGTGATCGACACCGCGGACCTGGGTCGACTTATTGCTCATTTCGGGCTATCATGTCCGCAATAATCCCTTAGTAGGGACAAACCAGCCGTCACTCTCGTTAAATCGCAATAATTCCTGTTTTTGGCGTTCCCTGTGGATAACCCGACCCCGTGGTCTGTTGTATCCTGATCGCCTTTCCAAGCCACGTTTGTTCTCGTTGTGGTCATCCCGGGATTTTCCCAAGAGCCATTGCTGCACGAGCACGGGTTACGGCCGACTTTCATCGCCGGACGCCGTGAAGGAGCACCTTGCATGTCAGATTCGATTGAACCGACCGCCACGACCACATCAGGCGGTGGCCAGATGGAGTCGTTCGTTTACGACGACAAGATCGTCCGCATGTTCATGCTCGCGACGTTTATCTGGGGCGTTGTCGCGTTCCTGGTCGGCGTCATCGTCGCGGCACAACTCGCGTTCCCGCAGCTGAACATCGGGCCCTGGCTCTCGTTCGGCAGGCTCCGCCCCTTGCACACCAACGCGGCGATCTTCGCGTTCGCGGGCAACGGTGTCTTCACCGCGGTGTACTACTCCACACAGCGGCTGTGCAAAGCAAGGATGTTCTCCGACCTCCTCAGCAAGCTGCATTTCTGGGGCTGGCAACTCATCATCGTCGCGGCGGCGCTGACGATCCCGCTGGGCATCACCACCGGCAAGGAATACGCCGAGCTGGAATGGCCCATCGACATCGCGATCGCGGTGGTCTGGGCCGGCTTCTTCGGGATCAACTTCATCGGGACGCTGATCAAACGCCGCGAGCGGCACATGTACGTCGCGCTGTGGTTCTACATCGCGTCGCTCGTCGCCGTTTCGGTGCTGCACATCTTTAACAGCCTCGCGATCCCCGCGTCGTTCCTCAAGAGCTACCCGGTGTACGCCGGTGTGCAGGACGCCTTCATCCAGTGGTGGTACGGGCACAACGCCGTGGCGTTCTTCCTGACGACCCCCTTCCTGGGGCTGATGTACTACTTCCTGCCCAAGGCGGCCAACCGCCCGGTCTTCTCGTACCGGCTGTCGATTATCCACTTCTGGTCGCTGGTCTTTATCTACATCTGGGCCGGTCCGCATCACCTGCACTACACGGCGCTGCCCGTGTGGGCGTCCACCCTGGGCATGCTCTTTTCCGTGATGCTCTGGATGCCGTCCTGGGGCGGGATGATCAACGGCCTGATGACGCTCCGCGGCGCCTGGAACAAGGTGACGACGGATCCCGTGCTCAAGTTCTTCGTCGTTGGCGTGACGTTCTACGGGATGTCCACGTTCGAGGGCCCCCTGCTCTCGGTCAAGACGGTCAACGCGCTGTCGCACTACACCGACTGGACCATCGCGCACGTCCACGCGGGCACGCTGGGCTGGAACGGGTTCATGATCTTCGGGATGATGTACTGGCTGCTGCCCAGGCTCTTCCAGACGCCGCTCTACAGCGTTAAGCTCGCGACCACACACTTCTGGATCGGGACGATCGGCATCCTGCTGTACGTCATGTCGATCTACACCGCCGGTATCACGCAGGGCCTCATGTGGCGCGCCTTCGATCAGAACGGCACCCTCGCCTACCCCGACTTCGTCGAGACCACGCTCCGGCTGATGCCCATGTACTGGATCCGCATCATCGGCGGCACGCTCTACCTCGGCGGCATGGCCCTGCTCGGCTGGAACTTCTTCATGACGTGGAAGAACCGCCCGAGCAAGTACGACGAGCCGGTCAACCAGGCCCCCGCGCTGACGAAGGACTACACCGATCCACAGAACCCGCCTTCACGCCTCAGCGCCAACACCGATCTCGGCCACAAGGGCGATGTCTGGCTCCGCGGCAACTGGCACCGCAGGTGGGAACGCCTCCCCGTCCGGTTCACCGTGTGGGTCGTGATCGCGGTCGTGACCGCCTCGCTCTTCGAGGCGATCCCGATGTTCCTGATCCGCTCGAACGTCCCGACAATCGCGAGCGTGATGCCATACACGCCTTTGGAATTGGAAGGCAGGGATATCTACATCGCCGAGGGCTGCTACAACTGCCACTCGCAGATGATCCGTCCGATGCGAGCCGAGACGGTGCGCTACGGCGAGTACTCCAAGCCGGGTGAGTTCGTGTACGACCACCCGTTCCAGTGGGGCTCACGCCGGATCGGTCCCGATCTGGCGCGTGTCGGCGGGAAGTACTCGCACCAGTGGCACTACGAGCACCTGAAGAACCCGCCGTTCCTGATCGAGGGTTCGATCATGCCCAAGTACGGCTGGATGGAAACCTCGAAGGTCGACTTCGAGGGCATCCAGGCAAAGATCAACGCGATGCTGATGCTGGGCGTGCCTTACGGCGCCGAGATCGATACCGCGCCGGAGATTGCTCGCGAGCAGGCGAAGCTGATCGCGAGCGAACTCGCGGTGCAGGCGAATGATCCTCCGCTGGCCGAGATCTGGGATACGAAGATGATCGCGCTGATCGCGTATCTGCAGCGTGTCGGTGTCGATATCGGCAACCCGGCGCCTGAAGAAGCCGAGGGAGAGGAGTAAGCGATGAGCCTGACCGAGATCATGCAGAACGCGGACCTCTCGCTGTACCCCAAGATCGGGCTGATTATCTTCGCCGGGATTTTCTTCCTGGTGTGCTACCGCACCTTGAAAATGAAACGACACACGGACGTGGACCGGCTGGCCCACCTTGCACTGGAAGACGAAGCGATGATCACCCTTGATCAAGACACCACAGGGGGCGCACGATGAGCGAACAACCCAGCAACACCAACGGCTCGGGCGACGCCTACGGCGATCTGCTCGATCACGAATACGACGGCATCCACGAGTACGACAACCCGACCCCGGGTTGGTGGCACCTGATCTTCATCGGTGCGGTCCTCTTCGCGTTCCCCTACGCGGTCTTCTTCCACTGGAGCCCCATGGGGTGGTCGATCCATGAGGCGTACGACGCCGAGGTCGCGGCGCACACGAAGAAGATGTTCGGCGAACTGACCGACATCAGCCCCAACGATGAGACCATCGCGAGCCTCATGGGCAACGAGAAGTTCATGTCCGCGATGCAGGGCACGTTCGCCACCAAGTGCGCCTCGTGCCACCTCGCCAGCGGCGGCGGAATGGTCGGACCCAACCTGACCGACGACGTCTACAAAAACGTCAAGAGCCTCGCTGAAATCTACACCGTTATCGATCAGGGCGTCACCGCGGCCGGCATGCCGGCATGGGGCCGGCAGCTCTCGGATATCGAGATTATTCTGATGTCGGCGTACGTCGGGTCGCTCCGAGGCGAGAACGTCGCTGGAGGCAAGGGCCCCGAGGGCGACGCGATCGCACCGTGGCCTGTGGTCGCGCCGATGAAACTCGAGAGTGACAACGCGGAAGCAACCTCGTAGGCGATTCCGCTTCTTTAGCAAGACACACACCAATGCTCGGCGCCGGTAGCTCGACGCCTCGCGGACGATGGAACGATGAAAACCGAAGCGCAGCACAGCGCCGAGCGTGACACGGGCACGCTCTCGACGCTCAACGATGACGGTTCGCGGAAATGGCTTAAGCCAAGGGTTTCCCCGGGTCGGTACCTCATCAAGCGCCGTCTCTTCGCGTGGTTCCTCATCCTGATCTTCACCGCACTGCCCTACATCACCATCAACAGCAAACCGGCGGTCCTGCTCGACATCCTGCACCGTGAGTTCACGTTCTTCGGCATGACCTTCCTGCCGACGGACACGCTGCTGCTGGCGCTGTTCATCGTCAGTGTTTTTATCACGGTGTTCCTGATGACGGCGCTGCTCGGGCGCGTCTGGTGCGGCTGGGCCTGCCCCCAGACGGTGTACATGGAATTTGTCTACCGCCCTATCGAACGGTTCTTCACCGGCGTCCCAGGGCGGAAGAAGAACAAACTCCAGGCCGGGCCGTTCGGCGGTGTGCTCAAGAACGTCTCGTACCTGCTGGTCTCGCTCTTCCTGGCGCACACGTTCCTGGCGTACTTCGTCGGGATCGATTCATTGATCCACTGGGTCGGCCGATCGCCGTTGGATCACCCGACCTCGTTCATCGTGATCCTGTTCGTGACCGGGATGATCCTGTTCGATTTCGGGATCTTCCGCGAGCAGATGTGCATCGTCGCGTGCCCTTACGGTCGCTTCCAGTCGGTCATGCTCGATCGCAACTCGCTGATCATCAGCTACGACCCCAACCGCGGCGAGCCGCGAGGCCGCATGCGCCGTGCAAAGAAGGGATCACCGACGCCGGTGGACCTCACCGTCTCAGCGCCCCCGAAAGAGCCGGAATTGGGCGACTGCATCGATTGCGCGATGTGCGTGACGACGTGCCCCACCGGGATCGACATCCGGGACGGGTTGCAGCTCGAGTGCATCGGGTGCGCCCAGTGCATCGACGCGTGCGACACGATCATGGACAAGGTCGGACGCGACCGCGGCTTGATCCGCTACTCCACCCAGGAAGCGATCGACGGCAAGCCGACGCACCTGATCAGGCCCCGCGTGATTATCTACCCCCTGCTCCTGACACTGGTGCTGACGCTCTTTGTCGTGGTCCTCGTCGGGAAGAAACCGATCGACGTGACGATCCTTCGCGAGCAGGGTCTCCCCTACGTCTCGAACGACGACGGGTCGATGATCACGAACAACATCAAGATCAAGCTCGTCAACCGCACACCCGCGAGCACGACATTCGCGGTGCGGATCGCCGGCGACCCCGGCGCCTCGTTTGTGGGAACCGAGAACGGCTCGCTCCTGATCGAAGCGGACCCCAGAGAGCCGGTGACGCAGGGCGTCGCGATCGTGACTCCAAGAGAGGCCTTCGCCGCCGGCAAGGGCATGCTGGAGATCACCTTCGAGATCGGGAACGAGAACCTTTCGGTCGAGCAGACCTATCGTCTGATCGGACCCCGCGGCAGCGTTTCAAAGTAAACCGATGACGATCAACACCACGCAACCCGACCAAAGCCCGCCGGAAGGGATGAGCGCCGAGCGGAAGGCCGCGATCAAGTGGATCGCGTTCGTTGTCGCGATCCTCGGGACGAGTTTCACCGTCGCGATGGTGATGCTGTACGTCAGCGCCACCGATCCATCGTTCGCGGTAGAGCCGGATTATTACGACCAGGCGCTCAACTGGGACGAGCACGCGGCGCAACGGAGCATCAACGAGAAGCTGGGCTGGCGGATCGACCTGCAGGACCAACCCGGGGCCGCACGCGGCGCCCGTGCGCTGACAGTTACGCTCACCGATGCCGATGCCGCGCCGATCGCCGGCGCCTCGATCAGCGTGATCGCCTTCCACAACGCGCGGGCCGCCGATCAGGTTGTCTTCGAGATGGAGCCGACCAGGAACGGGATCTACACCGCGCTGGCGCCGCTCAAGCGTGCCGGGCGGTGGGAGTTTCGTTTCACGGTTCTCAAGGACGACACGACGTTCACAACGCTTTTTCCGGTTGAACTCACGCCGCTCCCGGCTGGGGGGTTCACGCCATGAACGAGCCGGTCATGATTGAATCGATCATCGCCGTCTTCCTGCTGAGCCTGATGGGGAGCCTGCACTGCGCAGGAATGTGCGGCGCCTTCGTCGCGTTCGCGGTTTCGACTCCTGGGCTGGACGCATCAAAGCAACCGAGCAAGCTGCCGCTGCACATCGCGTACAACGGCGGGCGGCTCGTGACGTACAGCATCCTCGGCGCCATCGCCGGTGCGCTTGGCGCGGCGCTCGATCTGGGTGGATCGCAGGTCGGCATTGCGAGAGCCGCGATGATCTTCGCCGGCGCTGTCATGATCGGGTTCGGATTGATCACCTTCGCACGCCTGCGCGGCGTCCGCCTGCCCAACGCGCCGATCCCGGCGCGGTGGCGAGCGCTGATCGGGCGGGGACACAAGTTCGCGATGGGCAAGCCGCCGGTGGTGCGCGCGCTGACGATCGGCTTGCTGACGACGCTGCTCCCCTGCGGGTGGCTGTACGTCTTCGCCGCGTATGCCGCGAGCACGGGGAGCGCCCCGATCGGCGCCCTGGCGATGGCGGTGTTCTGGCTGGGGACGCTCCCGATCCTGGTCGCTGTTGGCGAGGGCGCAAGGCGCCTGACCGGCGTCATGGGCCGACACATCCCCACGCTGACCACCGCGGCGATCGTGCTCGTCGGCATCTGGACCATCATCGGTCGAGCGCAGCTCCCTGCGATGTCAGGCCCGGCCATGACGCATGCCTCGGACACCACCGAGCCGCAGGGCTCTGCGCTCGAACAGCTCGAAGCCAGCGCTGAGGCCCCGCTCCCCTGCTGTGCCGAACCGGAAACGGCGGCGACCGAAGAGCATGCGCACTGAAGCGCCCCCAACGGTTCGTTGCGACCACTGCTCGCTCCGGGTTCCGCCAGGCCTGATTGACCAGAGCGCAGATAAACAATTCTGCTGCGCCGCGTGCAAGATGGCGTACGAGGTCATCCACTCGTGCGGTTTAGAGCAGTACTACGCGCTCCGCGAGCGGATGGACGACACGCCGACACCGGCGATGGGCGCGATCGACAGCTACGCGCGGTTCGACGATCCGGCGTTCAACGACCTGTACGTCACCGAGTCCGAGGACGGGCTGCGCCGGGTTGAGCTGCACGTCGTCGGGATGCACTGCGCCGCGTGCGTGTGGCTGATCGAGGCGGTCCCCGGCGCGATCGACGGCGCGGTTGAGGCGCGCGTGGACATGGGCCGATCGACGGTGCGGATCACCTGGGATCCTGCAAGAGTCTCGCTCGCGCGGCTCGCGCGGATGGTTGATTCGCTGGGGTACCCGACCGCCCCGGCAAGGGGCGCCGCGCTGCACGCGCTCGAGCGGCGCGAGGACCGGCGGCTGCTGATCCTCCTCACCGTCGCCGGGGCGCTGGCGGGGAACGTGATGCTCATCGCATTCGCCCTGTACGGCGGGATGTTCGGGGGCATGGCCAGCGAGCACGAGCGGTTCTTCCGCTGGATCAGCGCGGGGCTGGGCGTGACCGCGGTGCTGTGGCCGGGCGGCGTGTTCCTCAAGGGCGCGATCGCGTCGCTGCGCGTCAAGCGTCTGCATCTCGATCTGCCGATCGCGCTGGCGCTGCTGATCGGCGGCGCGTGGGGGCTGGCCAACACCATCCGTGATTCCGGCGAGATCTATTTCGATTCGCTCACCACCGTGATCTTCCTGCTGCTGATCGGTCGGTGGATCCAGCGCAAGCAGCAACGCCGCGCGACCGGCGCTGTCGAGCTGCTCTACCGCGTGACGCCGACCTCCGTCCGGCTGGTTGAGAAAGAATCAACCTCGATGGTCCCGGTCGAAACGCTGATCCCGGGCGCGATCGTCGAGGTGCGCGCCGGCGAGACGATCCCGGTGGACGGCGTCGTCGTTGACGGCGAATCCGCTGTCGATGCATCGACGCTCACCGGCGAATCGTGGCCGATCGAGGTGGCGCCCGGCGAACCGGCG
>JAJDDA010000060.1 GCA_029260535.1 Phycisphaerales bacterium
GTGCGCCGCGAGCTGCGCGTTGTCCCTGTTGTGCGCACCGGGCAGCCGGAGCCGCACGCCGGCAAGGTCCGCCCCTTGATTCGCAGGCTCAACGATCGTCGCCCTGTCGGACCAGTGCGAGAGCGAAGGGGGCAGCAGCGCCACGCCATCGGCGCCCTGATTCTCGATGATCGCACGCTTCGACCGCTCGTAGTGCGCCATATCCCCGTGCCAGTCCAGGTGGTTCTCGCTGAGATTCGTCACCGCCGTCACGCCCGGCGACCACCCCGATTGCCCCAGCCAGTGCAGCATCGCGCTCGACAACTCCAGCACCACGAAATCATCCGCCGCGATGTCGTCGATCGACCCGAGCAGCGACCCGCCGATGTTCCCGCCCAGGTGCACCGCTCGGAGATCACCGCGAGCCCGCAGCACCCCGCCGATCGCGTGCGCGACCATCGCCGAGACCGTCGACTTCCCCGCCGACCCCGTCACGCCGACAACACGGGAGCGCTCACCCAACAAATCGACCAGCAGCCCGATCTCCGTCGTCACCGGAACCCCGGCGCCCTCCGCAGCGAGCAGAAACTCGTTCAACCAGGGCTTCGCGACCGCCGGCGAAGCGACCACCAGATCGGCATCCGTAAAATCACCAATCACATGCCCGCCAAGCCGGAGCGTGACAGCGCCCTGATCAATCAACGGCTGAATCTGAGCAACCGATTCGGCCAGTTGATCCGCATCAGCGACATCGGTGACGGTCACTTTCGCGCCGCGACCAGCAAGGAACCGGACCACCCCGATCCCACCGCCAAACCGACCAAGCCCCATGACGGTGATGCGGGAGGCGGTCAGGTTGAGAGGCGTGGAGGAAGGCATCGGGCAGAGTTTATCGTTGAATAGATCACCCATTTCATCCATCGCACCGAAACCGGATCGCGCCCCGCTGCCCACCTACTATGCCGGCGTGGAAAACAACGCCTCATCCAGCAAGCCCGCCGCCCCGGTCACGATCCGCACCCTCCGCCGGATGGTGCGTGACGGCGAGCCCTTCGCCTGCCTGACCTGCTACGACGCCACCACCGCGCGATGGCTCGAACGGGCCGGCGTGCACCTGCTGCTTGTCGGGGATACCGCGGCTGAAGTCATTCTGGGCTTCGATTCGACGATCCACATGCCCCTCGACGTCGCGATCGCCCTGACCGCGGCGACCAAGCGGGGCGCCCCCAGCACCGTCGTTATGGCGGATATGCCCTTTATGAGCTACCAGGCGGACGACGCCGAGGCGATCCGCAACGCCGGCCGGTTCCTGACCGAGGGCCTCGCCGACATCGTCAAGCTTGAGGCCGATGCGAGCCAGGCCGACCTCGTCCGGAAGATGACCCGCGCCGGCATCCCGATCTGTGGCCATGTGGGCTCCAAACCCCAGCAGGCGGGCCTCAACGGCGGATACACCTCGCAAGGCCGAACCCCCGAAGACGCCGAGCGGGTGATCACCGACGCCGTCGCCCTTGAAAAGGCCGGCGCCGTGATGCTGCTGGTCGAAGCCGTCCCCGCGGAGGTCGCCGAGCGGATCCTCAAGGCGACCTCGGTCCCCCTGATCGGCATCGGGGCCGGCCCGGCCCCCCACGGTCAAATCCTTGTGACGCAGGATCTTCTGGGACTTACCTCCTGGCAGCCCGGGTTTGCGAACCCTGTGGCCTCGCTGGGGGTAGAAATCCAGAGAGCGGCGGAGGAATACGTCGATCGGGTCGCCCAACGGCGTGTCACGGAGCACCGGTACGAGATGAAAATCACCCCGAGCGTGAAAATCTCGACCTGAGCCCCCCAAGACAATGACGCGTCGATTTGCCCCGTTCGACGATTCTGTGCATCCCAAGAGCGTCCCGAGACGAATCGGGAGCGGAAACCGCCGATAGGCATCCGGTACGCTGTGACGCAATCACCCGCATCGCTGGAAGATCTGGACGGGAAGTTTCTTGAAGGAGTTTGCACTTGATGCGACGATTCGCCACCTACGGACCAAGCCTGCTCGTGCTCATCACCGCCGCGAGCGTGCTGCTCGTCGGTCCCAGAGCCATCCGAACCATGCAGGCCTCGCACCGCATCGCGGTGATGCAGGTCGCGCAGCAGGAACTCGATCAGGACAACATCCTCGATCTGCTCAACCGCGCGACGCGACGCATCGCCGAAGCCGTCGAGCCCTCGGTCGTCTACATCGAGTCCCGCTCCGGCGGCGGCTTCTCGCGAGGGTCCGGCTGGATCTACGACAACGAGGGCCACATCGTCACCAACGCCCACGTCATCAAAACCGCCGCGAACAACGGCGGCGACATCCGTGTCCAGTTCTTTGACGGGCGCATGCGCACCGCCGAGGTCGTTGGCAGGGATCTCTCCACCGACATCGCCGTGCTCAAAGTCAACGTCAACAGCGAGACCCTCGCCCCGATCCGCAGAGCATCCGGGCTCCCGATCTTCCAGGGCGAGCACGTCTACGCCTTCGGCTCCCCCTTCGGTCTCAAGTTCTCCATGAGCGACGGCATCGTCTCGGGCCTCGGTCGCGAGGCCGGCGGGCTCGTTCGCGGCGGCTACACGAACTACATCCAGACCGACGCCGCGATCAACCCGGGCAACTCCGGTGGCCCGCTCGTTGATATCAAGGGCCGAGTCATCGGAATGAACGCCGCGATCATCACCGATGGCGCCGACACCGATCCGAGCATCGCGCAGAACACGGGAGTCTCGGGCGGCATCAGCTTCGCGATTCCCCTCGACACGATCGAGTCCGTCGTCGACCAGCTCGTCAACCGCAAGATCGTCCTCAAGGGCTACCTCGGTGTGACCCTCGAAGCCAACATGGACCGCGACGCCGCAGAGCGCCGCGGGTTCCGAGGCGACGGCGTCCTCGTCAGCCAGGTCCAGCCCAACCTCCCCGCCGCTCGTTCTGGGCTGCAGGCCTACGACATCATCGTCGACATCGACGGCCAGAAGACCCCCTCGCTCGCGGTGCTGCGCTCGCTCATCGGCAACCGCCCCCCCGGCGACGTCATCACCCTCACCGTCTGGCGCGACGGCGATGAGCTTGACCTCGACGTCGCCCTCGCCGCGGCTCGTTTCGACCCGTACGCTCGTGAGTTGGTCGTTGTCGGCAACAACGGTGACGCTGCGAAGTTCGAGACGCTCGTCGACGCGATCGACGCCGCACTGACCGACTTCGGGATCAACGAGTTCCAGAGCGACAGGCACGGAGTGCTGATCAAGGATGTGACCAAACGCTCCGACGCGGCCCGCGCGGGCTTTATCGAGGGTGTCAGGATCATCGGCGTCAACGGCATAAAAGTTGGTGACCAGGGCGCGCTCTACGACATGCTCGGCCGATCCACGAT
This sequence comes from Phycisphaerales bacterium, assembly GCA_029260535.1. Taxonomy (GTDB): domain Bacteria; phylum Planctomycetota; class Phycisphaerae; order Phycisphaerales; family UBA1924; genus JACKHE01. The sequence continues at coordinate 3,366 of JAJDDA010000060.1, forward strand.
GCTCTCAAGGCCGCGCGGGATCCCTGTCACAGTCAAAGACCGGCGCGGCAGGGAGCGTCAACTCGAACTGCCGTTGCAGATCCAGAACTAACGCCGATCAGCCGTCAGCGCACTGCCATAGCAATTGCCGTTCGCTGTCATCATGCACATGAAACCGCAGCATCGCCAGCGCCGCCTGCGCGGCGCGCTGCCGCACGAGCACCCGATCGCCGCTAAAACGGAACCGCCGGACCTGCGTGCGCACCGAGCCGTCGCTGGTCCGTGACGCCCTCGCGATGAACACCGTCCCCACCGGCTTCTCATCGGAACCACCACCCGGTCCTGCGATCCCCGTCAGCGCCAGCGCATGATCAACGCCGCCACCGGGCGCTGCGAGCAACCCGCCCTCCGCCATCGCGCGCGCCACCGGCTCGCTCACCGCGCCGTGCGTCTCGATCATCGCCCTCGGAACCCGGATCGCCGCCTCTTTCATCTCGTTCGAGTACGTCACCCACCCGCCGCTGTACACCGACGATGACCCCGGAACCGCGGTGATCATCGACCCCAGCAGCCCACCGGTGCACGACTCCACCGTTACCAAAGATTCGCCGCACTCGGCAAGCATCCCGACGACAACCTCCGAAAGCGTTACCTCCCCTTCACCGAAGGCGTACACCCCCATTGATTCCATGATCTCCCCCGCCACCTGATCGACGGCTCGCGATGCCTCTTCAACGGCGCCTTCTGCTCGAATACGGAACCGCACATCGATCCCGTCGGTCGTCAATCCAACCGTCGGCGACGCATCGCGAGCCAGCAGCGCGCCCAACCGCTCGGCGATCGCCGATTCACCGACCCCGAATGAGTTGATAAACCGCGTCAGCACCCGCGGGCCACTCACCCCGATCGCCGGCGCGACCGCTGCATCGAACATCGGCTTCATCTCCCGAGGAGGCCCCGGCAGGCAGTACACCTCGGCGCTACCAAGCCGCGCACGCAGCCCGGGCGCCGTACCGTTGGGATTCGCGATTAACCGCGCGGACGCCGGACGCTGCACCTGCACCCTGTTCGATTCAGGGAGCGGCCTCGACAGTCTCCGGGAGAACGCCTCCAGCCATTCGATCCCCTGCGCGTCTTCGACCAGCGCCTCACACAATGCCTGCGCCAGCGCTGGTCTCGTGCAGTCGTCAGGTGTCGGGCCCAAGCCCCCGGTGCAGATCACCAGCGGGGTCGCCGCAGCCAACTCGCCGAGCGTCTGAGCGATGACATCCTGATCATCCGCGACGGTGACATGCCTCACCGTGATCACCCCCATCGATGCGAGACGGTCCGCGATCCACGCGCTGTTTGTGTCAACGTTCTGGCCGAGCGTCAGCTCATCACCGATCGCGCAGATCGATGCCTTCACCCGCCCCGGCGCTTGTGGTTTCGGTTGGCCCATCGGTCACACCATAAGGACCAACGCGCCCCGTGCCTACTCGGATCACGCTTCGCAATAATCCTCGCCGCCGATCGTGTGCAGCGTCATCGAGTTGACGACCCCGGCCCGGCCCAACGGTTTGCCCGCGAGCACGACCACTCGGTCTCCCGGCTCGCACAGCCCGTTGAAGACGATGTGGCTATCGACAAGCAGGTCGAAGCCGGAGCGATGCTCGGGGGCGGCGTCGCAGAGGATGGGTGTTACTCCTGCGAATAGCGCCATCCTGGACGCCACTCTTGGTTCGGTCGTGAACGCCAGGATCGCAACCCGCATCCCGATCTGGCTGAGCAGCTGCGCCGCATCACCGGACTCGGACCACACCGCGACGATCTTCGCGTCCGCGTCGTGCACGATGTGGAACGCCCCGTGCGCCAGCGCCGAGAGCCTGTTCCGCGACTCGACCAGTTTCGAGGAGATCCTCGGCTGCCGCAGCGGCGAATGGAGCAGGCTCCGCTCGGTCTCGATCGCGATACGGCGCATCGTGTCCACCGCGAGATCGCCGTGATCACCGACCGCGGTCTCACCCGAGAGCATCACGATATCCGCGCCGTCGTAGATCGCGTTGGCGACATCGCTGACCTCGGCGCGCGTCGGCGAGGGGCTCTTGATCATCGACTCGAGCATCTGCGTCGCAACGATCACCGGCTTGCCGTACGCGTGCGCCCTTGCGATCAGCATCTTCTGCGTCGCCGGGACGTGCGCCAGGTCCATCTCGACACCCAGATCACCCCGGGCGACCATAAGCATATCCGTCGCCTCGAGGATCGAATCGATATTCTCCACCGCCTGCGGCTTCTCGATCTTCGCGATCACCGGGATCTTCGCCGACGCCGTGTTGCACCGGTTGTGCTCCGAATCATCAGACCCTGTCATTTCCGTCAAGCGCCGCTGCAGCAACTGGACGTCCTCCGCGTCACGCACGAACGACAGCGCAAGGTAATCCACGCCGTGCTCGACCGCCCACTCGACGCACTCCCAGTCGCGCTCGGTGATCGCCGGCGCGCTGATGTCGCTGTCGGGCAGGTTCACACCCTTGCCGGTCGTGACCAGCCCGCCGACCGTGACGGTGCAGCGCAACCCGCGCTCGCCATCACCCAGATCAACCGTCCCGATCGCGAGCGTCCTGATCGCGCCGTCGTTGATCAGCACCCGGTGCCCCGCCTGGACCTCTTCAACGAGCGGCGCGTACGTGCACGGGAGGATCTTCGCGTCGTCGTTGGCGAGCGCGTCGGTGTTCTTCCTGAAAATAATCTCAGCGCCCGCCTCGATCAGCACCCCCTCCTCGGGGAGTTTCCCGACACGGATCTTCGGACCCTGCAGGTCGCCGATCACCGCGAGCGCGTGCCCGGTTTCCTTGCTCAGACGGCGGATCATCTCCAGCCGCTTGCGATGGCTATCGAAATCCCCGTGCGAGAAGTTCAGCCGGAACGCCCTGGCGCCGTCCTCGATCAGCCGCCGCAGCGCCTTCTCCTTATCCGTCGCCGGCCCAAGGGTGGCGAGGATCTTCGTGAGGCTGGTTGGTGCATGATTGGGCATAGTCTGTGAGAATGTCGATTTACTGGATCCCTGAGGAGGCGTCTGGAGTGCTGGTGTCATACCGTTCTGTATCGGGCATCGCGCGGTGTTTGACCCGTAAAGTCTTCCGCGTTTCGATGCCGCCGCTGCCCGCGTGTCACACAAGGCATTTTATCGAACGTCCGCTGACTTCCATCCCGTCCCCAGTATCCCCTACTTGAGGCCCAACCCCCGATGCCCACCGCCAGCAAGAAACCAGTCGCAATCGTCACGGGGGCGGGCTCAGGGGTCGGCAGAGCAATCGCCACCATGCTCGCCGCCCTGGGCTACGACCTCGCCCTCGCCGGCCGCCGCCAGGCGCCACTGCAGGAAACCGCCGAGATCGCCGAACGGCACGCCCCCGCGAGCGACACCGCCGCGATCGTCATCCCCACCGATATGAGCGACCCCAGACAAGTCCGCGCCCTCATCGACGAAACCCTCACCCGCTTCGGCCACGTCGACGCCCTCATCAACAACGCCGCGATCGCCGAGTTCACCCCGATCGACAGCGCCGACCACGAGCAACTCCTGCGGACCCTCAAAATCAACACCCTCGGTCCCGGCGCCGCAATCTACGCGCTCTGGCCGACATTCAGATCCCAGGGCAAAGGCCGCGTCATCAACATCTCAACGATGGGCACCGTCAGCCCATTCCCCGGGCTCTGCGCCTACGGTGCGAGCAAGTGCGCCCTCGAATCCTTCGCCAGGAGCATCGCCAACGAGGCCGGAGACGACGACATCCGCGCCTACAACGTCGCACCGGGCGCCATCGAAACCGAGATGCTCCGGGGGTTCATCTCCGAGGAGCAGTTCCCATCCGACCAGTGCCTGACGCCGGAAGACGTCGCGCAGGTCGTCATCGACCTGCTCACCGGCAACCGCGAAGAAGAGAACGGCGCCACCATCCGCCTGCCCAACCCGGGGCCCCGACCATCCGCGGAAGACGCCGGCTGAATAGCCTTCATATATCAGCAAACTCCGGCCACCGGATCCCCTCGGATCGCATCCAAGTGAATAGCATTCGGAAGCATCATTCACTGGAAAGGAGCGCCAACCATGGCAGCCACAACCGCGCAGAATGAAACCATCATCGAAGCCCTCACCGACGCCTATTGGGGTGAGATCGAGACGGTGATGAACTACATCGCCTGCTCCGAGCACCTCGACGGGTTCCGCGCCAAGCACATCAAGACCTCGCTCGGCGCCGATGTGCTTGAGGAAATCGGGCACGCCCAAATTCTCGCCAAGCGGATCAAAACCCTGGGTGGCGCCGTCCCGGGATCCATGGATTTCACCGCCACGCAGACCTCGCTCCAGCCACCCGCGGAGACCACCGACATCATCTCGGTCGTCAACGGCGTGATCGATGCCGAACGCTCGGCGATCGAAGGGTACGAGCGGCTGATCGAAGCATGCGACGGCGCCGACCCCGTCACCGAAGACCTGGCGATCACCATCATGGGTGACGAACAGGAGCACCTGCGCGAGTTCGCCGGGTTCCTGAAGGAGTTCCAGGCGATGAGCCTGTGAACCTGCCGTCAAGGGGCGGGCGCGCACTGCGTGTGTGCATCGCCCCCGGTGATTTCGAGGGCGACACGAACGCCGCAAAGGCCGCCATCGCGATGGAGCAGGGCGCCCAACGCGCCGCACAGTCGCTCAACATCAAAGTCAGAACCGACCTGTGCCCGATCGCCGACAGCGGTCGCGAGGGCTTGCTTGATGCAATGGCGCTCTCGATGGCCCTCACCCTGAAGGTCGCCCAGGTCGAAGGCCCCTTCGGCGATCCCATCACCGCGCGGTGGGGAATGGTCCGACCCAGACGATCCAAGATCATCACCGCGACGACACTCTTCATTCACACCGTCCTGCTCATCTGGATGACAATCATGTACACCGCGTACATGCTGCTGTACGGCCGGCGAGGCGCCAGCGCGGTGATCGACACCAACGCAGTCATCGGCCAAGACCTGATCCCGCCAGAGCAACGCGACCCGACGCGCGTCTCAACCTTCGGCGTCGGGCAACTCATCCACCAGGCATTCAAAGCCCACGGCAAACGGGTGCTCATCACCCTCGGAGACACCATGTCCTGCGACGGCGGCATCGGGATGGCCGCGGCGCTCGGCGTGCGGTTCTACGACCACGATGATGCGCTTATCGTACGGCCCACCGGCGCCGACCTCCGCTCAATCGCGCGGCTCGACGTTTCCGAAATAGACCCGGCCATCAAAGGCGACAAGATGGTCGTGTCGTGCCCGGAAAGCACACCCCTCACCGGCGCCGCCGGCGCTCCTCGTGTCCAAGGCCCGCGCCAGGGGGCCACACCCGAACAGATCGAAGACCTGGATCTCGGCCTCGAATGGCTGGTCAGACTCTGCCGTGAGTCCGGCCTCGACGCGGAACCGGACGCAATCGGCGCCGGCGCAGGCGGCGGGCTCGGATTCGCCCTCGCCACGTTCTTCGGAGCAACACTCTCACCAGCCGGCGCCGGGCTCTTCAAGACGACACGGATCGTTCGCCGGCTCAAAAAGGCGGACCTCGTCCTCACCGGCGGACGCCGTCCCACACCTCCGACGGAGAAGGAATCCTCGCCGGTTCCCTTAACCCCGATCCTGGTTGCGGTGATCGCCGAGGACCTCGGCGTACCGAGGCTCGACCTCCGGATGCCCAGCGCCGCAACGCTTGAGGACGCCACCGCCGAAGCTGTCCGAGACTGGCTGACCCCCTAATCTCGCAATCAGTGCCCCCGCGAGGTATCCTCACCCACCTATGCCCATCGCCGACGAAGACATCCTGATCATCGACACCCCCGGCCTCACCCTCGCCGAGAGCGTCTACCTCCCCGAGATCGTCCGCGGTCTCGGCACCACGCTCCGCCACATGGTCACGAGCTGGGGTCAGGGCAAGACGAGCCGGACGATCCAGTACCCCGAGCAACGCCGCGAGCACTACGACGTCGAAAAGGGCGGCCAGTTCGACGACAACTTCCGCGGCGTCCACCGCCTCAACCGCGACGACGCCGGTCGCGTCAAATGTGTCGCCTGCATGATGTGCCCGACCATCTGCCCCGCCAACTGCATCCACATCGTCGCGCAGGAATCCCCCTGGGACGACCGCGAGAAATACCCGCAGCAGTTCGAGATCGATGAATTACGCTGCATCTTCTGCGGCATGTGCGAAGAGGCCTGCCCGGTTGACGCGATCGAACTCACCCCCGAGTACGACCTCGTCGGCCTCACCAGGAACGAGATGATCTTCGACAAGGAAAAACTCCTGTCGATCTACGACGCGACGATCGAACGCAAGCCGATGTGATCACATGTTCGATCGGATCAATCGGATACCGATGCGCTCGCCGATGATGCTGCCAGCAAACGACAAGATGGTTGCAACGATCGTCAGCCCTGGCATCACAAAGACAAAATATCGCGATGCTGCTTCCGGGATGAGCAGGGCCCAGATTGCATAAGCAGCACCGATCCCGAAAAAACCGAACAGATGCGCCATGGTCAGCACGAGGATTCTCGGCTTATTCCTTGAAAGCCTGATCGCGAAATGCCGTGTAGTCATCGCAAGCAGAGGCATCCCAAAGAACATCAAAAGACTGATGATCGCGAAGCCCATTGCCGACGTTGCAGCAATTGAGTTGGTCTTCGGATTACCAAAGACAAGCCCGATCGTATAGCCCGCAACAGGGAACAGCAGCACATAACAGAGCAGTAAACTGTTTAGAAGACGACGTAAAACCTGGTGTCTTTTTGTGTCGATCGAAAGTGCGGTTACCAATCCTCGATCAGGATCATCAGCGTGGTTATTCGCAGATTGATTCATGATTCATCGCCCGAGTTTGATAAGCGACTCAACAAACCCTTCCGCAGCACGTCGCACCCCAGCAGCCCAATCCCCATCCCCATCCCCATCCCCAAACCCATAAATCACACTCCGGCTCGCCGTGATCAGGGCGCCGGCGCCGTCCTTGTCGAACAGCGACCGCACCGTCTCCACCGTCCCGCCCTGCGCGCCAAACCCCGGCACAAGAAATACCTGCCCCGGCATCCGCTCCCGCAACGCCTCAGCGTCACCCGGCTTCGTCGCCGCGACGACCGCTCCCACGCTGGAATAGCCGCACTCGCCGATGTTCGATTCACCCAGCGTCGAGACATGGTCCGCCATCAGCTGCGCAACCGTTCGGCCATCTTCGAGCCTTCGCGACTGCACGCCGTCGCTCCCCGGATTGCTCGTGCGCACCAGCACGAACACACCGCGATCGGCATACTCCGGCGCCAGAAACGGCTTGACCGTGTCGATACCCATGTACCCGCTCACCGTCACCGCGTCGGCGCGCATCACGTTGAACGCCGCGTGCGCATAATGCTCCGCGGAAACGCCGATGTCGCCGCGCTTCGCGTCGAGGATCGTGATGAACCCCATCGCGTTCGCCATCCCGATCGACCGCTGGAGCGCGAGAAGCCCCGAGGGCCCGTACCGCTCGAAGCAGGCGCTCTGGAACTTCACCGCCGGGACAATCCCGTGGACCGCGTTGAGCACACCGGCGCAGAACGTCTCGAACGCCCGGTGTTCGCCGTCGCTCGCATCAATCGACTTTGGCAATTTCTCGAGGACCGGGTCGAGCCCGACACACGCCGGCGTCCCGGCAGATTCGATGGCGGAACACAACCGATCGGCAAAGTGTCCGTGATCTGGTTTCGTCAACGCTCTGGAACCTCTTTCACACCCTTGACTAACGAACGCTTCTTCACCGTGCTCACGTACGGCGCGTCATGCTCGACGATACGCAGCTCAACCGGCTCACCCGCGACAAACCGCGCGATCGCCTTATCGAACGCCTCGGTCTGCGTCAGGAAGAAGAAATGCTTCGCGTGCTCGAAGAAAACAATCTGCGCATCGGGAACCATCGAGAGCTGCTCTTGCCACGTCGCGCAGATCGATTCCTCGAACTCCGCCGGGGCCTCCGGGTAATCCTCGATCGCCGCGATGGCAAGCAGCGGCGCCTTGATCTGCTCGATCTCCGGAGTGATATCCGTCTTCAGCGCCTCGACCAGGTACCGCACCGACGGCTCGCGCTCCGTGTTGTCGAACATCCGGTGCAACTGCTCCCGGTGCGAGGCGGTCTCGACCAGATTCGAAACCGCCTGGTCAAACTTCTCTTTCCACGCATCGGCGGACATCGCCCGAAGCCAGGGCTCGTAGGCGTTCTCGATCAACGCCGCCCTGTCTGCGCCGCCCTCGATGTCCGTTTCGTATTTCAATGGCACCGCCGGCATCCCGTCCACCGTCACGACCATGCCCACCAACTCCGGTCGTTCGATCGCCAGCCGCATCGCGATCTGACCGCCGAGCGAATGCCCGATGACGATCGGGTTCTCGATGCCCTCTTCAACGATCAACGCCGCGATCGATTCGACCGCGTTGTTGATCCAGGGCGTCTCGTCGAACGCATCCATCTCGTCCTCGTTCGGCGCATCAACAGGGGGCGCCGCGCCGACAAAGCCGGGCAGCGTCACCGCGTGCATCGTGTAGTGCTCGGAGTTGCGCCGCATGAACTCGTCCCAGACGGTCCAGTCGCACATCCACCCCGGGATCAGGATCAACTGCGCCTCGCCGGAACCTACCGTCTCGACATGCGCGAGCGGTGTCGCCCCCGCGAAGACCGCGGGCGCCGTCAGCACAACCACCAGCACCGCTGCAAATGCGGCGCTAACCGCGCCATGCAGCCGACCGATCCGCGCTCGGATTGTTCCCCCGTTGACAACCATCAACTCAGTGCCCCTTCTTCGGCTCTTCATCCGTCAGGCCCTGCGCATCGAGGTACTCCCCGATCTCTGCATCGAACCGTTCCGGCAGCTTGATCGGGTACAGGAATCCGATCTCTTCGTAAGGGGGCATCCGGACCTCCGCATGCCAGGCGCTACCGAAGAGTTTGCGTTTCTTGTCGTTGATGACCTGCATCCTCGCCTCGCTCAGGCTCGAATAGATCGCCAGCGTCGGCTGCTTCAGGTCATCCATCTGCTCGGTGATGTCCGTCGCGGTCTGCTCAACCATGTACCGCATCACCACCTCCCGATCGCTCGAAGCACCGATCGATTTGATGAACTCCGCGTCCTCTTCCGTCGAGGTGTTGTTCCTCGACCAGTTGCCCATTGTCTCGAACCACCGTTCATCCGTCATCGAGTGCAGGTTCGTGCACCCGGTCGAGTACGCGTACATCGCGCGGTGCTTCTTATCGATCGAGCCCTGGTGCAGCGGAACCGCCGGCGAGCCCTCGATCGAGATCACCACCGAAACCAGCTCCTCGTGCTCCGTCGCGAGCCGCAACGCGATCACACCGCCGAGATCATGCCCCATCACCACCGCGCCTTCGAGCCCTCGCTCGTGCATCAGATCAACAACCGCATCCACCGCGTTATCGATCCAGGGTGTCCCCCTGGGAGGTGTCTGCCGTTCCATCGTGTTCTTGGGGCGCCACAGCCTCGGCATCGGCATCGCCTCGGAACCCGCGAGCCCCGGCAGCGTCAGCGCGTACATCGTGTACCGCTCTTTGTTGCGGTCCATGAACGAATCCCACATCCGCCAGTCCAGCGTCGCTCCAGAGAGCAGCACCATCGTGACAGGGCCTTCCCCACGGACCTCCACATTCCCGAGCGGGACCTTCGCCTCCGCACGCGCTTCAGAGGAGTACCCCACCGCGGCAACCGCGATGATCAGCAGCATTGTCAAGAATCGAATTCGCATCGGTCAATCAGTCCCTTTTTTGTTGTAGAACGCCCTGGTGTCGAGAGCCCCTGCACCCCTCGTTGTACCGAGCGGATCGGTCAGGGGGGCGCCTCGCTTCAACCGATGCAGCCCAACCCCCGCACCCTACCCCTACGCATACACAGGCCGGTTATACCCGGACCATGCCCTCAGGTTCGACAACCCCGTCAAGCCCCGCGTGGATCGCGGCAACCCCCGCGTCAGGATCGGTCCCCTCGATCGGTCCCAGCGCCCGGATCGCTCCCGCGATCGCCTCGACCCCTTTGATCGTGTCCGCCGCTGTCACCGCGCCCATGTGCGAGAGCCGGATCACCTTCCCTGACCAGTCGTTCTGACCACCGGCAAGGTGCACCCCAGACGATTCCTTGCACACCGAGCGGATCTCGTCGGCGAGACCATCCCTCGAACCCTCGGGCATCCGCACCGCGGTCACCGAGTCGGAGGGCGCTGACGACGCCAAAGGCAGGCCCATCGCGACCAGCGCAGACCTCGTCGATTCCGCGAGCCGCTTCGTCCGCAGATGGATCGCGTCCAACCCTTCCGCAAGGATCAGATCCAGCGCCACATCCTGCGCCACGATGTTGCTCACCGGCGCGGTGTACGGGAATTTCCCTTCGCTGTGCCCCTTCAGATACGCCCGCAGATCCATCGACAACGGCGCCTGCCGACCGGCATGGCTCAGCCGTTCCTGCGCCCGCGAGGACAAGCTGACAAACCCGAGCCCCGGCGAATTCCGCAGCGCCTTCTGGCTCGCGCACACCGCGACATCAACCCCCCACTCGTCCGGCTCAACCGGGATCGCGCCGATCGAGGTGATGCAGTCCGCGACGATGATCGCGTCAGCGTTCTGCGAGCGGATCATCGTCGCCAGCGTCTTCAGGTCGTTCGTCGTCCCGGCGCTCGTTTCGGAATGGACGAGCGTGAACAGGCTCGCCCGTTGCCCCGGCGCGCTATCGAGAAATTGTTCCAGTGCTGCCGGCGTGATCGCCTCGCCCCAAGGCGACGCGATATGCAGGTCATGGATGAAGATGTCGAGCCCCAGCCTGCGGAAGACCGAGGCCCACCGCGCCCCGAATTTGCCGTTGGAGAAGATCGCGATGATTTCCCGAGGCCGAGCCAGCGAGAGCAGCGCCGACTCGCACGCGGTGGTGCCCGACCCGGGGATCGTCAGGACCGGGTTTGACGTCTTGAACACCTTCCCCAGTTTCTCGCTCATCGAGCGAGCGATCGCCTCGAACTCGGGGGTCCGATGGTGGATCACAGGGCGCGCCATCGCCTCAAGGACGGGCTGCGGAACAGGGGTGGGACCGGGTGTCAAAAGGACCATGACGCCATCGTAGCGGTCGACTTTGCTCGCCGCCGGTTCAGAGCGGGAATACGCTCTTTTTGCAGGACACCCCACCAACGCCGATCCACCAAGCGAAAGCCACCCCCCATGCAGCCCCCAACCAACATCGACCTCAAAAAAGACCGCGGGCTCACCATCGAATGGACCGACGGCTCCACCTCCTATTACTCCATCGCGCACCTGCGGAAATGGTCCCCCTCCGCCGACTCTAAAGAGATGCGAGCCGAGCAGGACCGCAACCCCCTGACCGTCCTCCCATCCGGGGGCTCCTCGGGCCCCCTCGCCGCGCTCGGCGCCGAACTCGTGGGCAACTACGCGCTCCGGGTCAAATTCTCAGATGGTCACGACGCCGGGATCTACACGTGGGAATACCTCTGGTCGATCGACCCGACCAGGATGGAATCAGAACAAGCCGACTGAGGCTGGCGTCACCCCGCGCGAGACGCCGATACATCCTCCCAGAGGGCGCACACACCGCCCCCATGGGAGAACCGCCAGATGCATCGTGGAAATCACACCCTCGCCGGCGACGCCCCGAGCCGGCTGCTGGTCATCGGAACGCTCGAAACCGCCGCTCAGGCCATCGAGACGCTCTTCCGGTACGCCAAAGACGCCCAGCCCGTCGCCGTGCTCCTCACCGATGAGCCGTTCACCCCGGAAACCCACGTGGGGCTCCCCGTCGTTGACGTTCGCGAACCGCTCGAT
>JAJDDA010000061.1 GCA_029260535.1 Phycisphaerales bacterium
CGTGCTGGATCCACATCAGCTGGCACTCGACCGAGTGCTCGCGCTCATGGTCGTAGCGGTTTTCCAGCAACTGATCGGTGCTCGCATCGCCGAGTTCGTTCTTGAGTGTTTCGAGCGCTTCGGTGTCGAGTTTGCATACACCGAGCGGGGTCTCGAAGCCCTTGTCGCAACCGACGACGCCGGTGCCTCGGCCGAAGTGGTTGGTGCCGAGGATGATCACCCGGTCGGGGCGATCAACAACACGCAGGCGACCGTACACCGCGGCGTAGCTCTGCCAGCCGCGTGGGTAATCGATATGGGGCGCGATGATCGCGTGGGGGAGCGCATCGAAGCTGGGGTCCTGCGCATCCTTGAGCACCTCGTCGATCCAGGCGTCGAACTGCTTGGCGACCGATTCGGGGCCGTGCTCAGCGAGTTCCTCATCGCTGACCGGCTCGCCGAGCGTGCGATCGAGAGTCTGGTTGACGACCATCCTGGTGAACAATTCGCTCGCACCAGGGGGGAGCAGATCGGAGGACTCGTAATCGGCCCTGACCTTGGCGAGCAGCTCATCGAAGACCGGGCCTTCGAGCAGCCCTGCGTGATCGAGCTGAGCGATCAGGATTTCGAGCATCTCGTTCGTCAGCCCCTTGCCCACATCCGCGACGATGGTGTCGAGGTCCTTCTCACCGGTGAGGTGGGGGAGGATCGCCTGGGCAGCCGGGGTCGTGTACATGATCCGGTCCGAGATCTGCTGCGCGTCGGCCAGCCCCAGGTAGGTCTGGTCCTCGTGCTGATAAGGGAATCCCCTGACCGGGCGGAGTTTGGGCAGTGTCATGTGCCCCGCGTCCGGGTCGAATTTGGGGTTGGCTTCGGTCGGGGTAGCGTCGTTCATTGGTTCCTCGCTCATAGCGTGGGAGTGTAGTCGCGCCGGTGTCTCGGACGACCGGATACCGTTGTTTTCGGTCTATTTCGAGCATGATCTGAGCCGGATCTGGCGGATATCGGTAGAATTGTCGGCGTGGATTTCGGCTCCCCGCGTGCTACACTCCCGGGCTCCCTTTGCGCCGCCCGTGGTGGGCCACGGCGGACCCTCGCAATCCGGGAACACCCGATCACACCCCCTCATCAGGACGCATCCCGATGTCCACTGCAATCGACTCCATCAAGCCCGGTCAGATCCTGACCGTCACCGTCACGACCGAGCCGCGCCGGGAGGACGACAAGCAGACCATCGCGCGTCTGATGCGTCAGGATCCGACGATCCTCAAGCGTCTCAAGGGCGCCCAGAAGCACCGGGCGAAGACGCTCGTCGTGCGCTCGCGTGGCAAGCGGCCGTGGGCGGTCCGCCGTCGCGTCGCCAAGGTTGCCCGGGTTGAGCAGGGCGCTGAATGGTCGATGCCCTGGACGCCGCTGCTCGCAGGCGATCTGCGCAGCGTGGAGAAATTCCTCGATTTCAAGGCCGGCTGATCAATCCCTGAATGAGGCCGCGATGAGCGCCGCAATCACGAAATATTCTCTTTCAACGCCGATCCACAAGATCGGCGTTGTTTGCATCATGGCTCTGGCGCTGTCGATCACGGCAGGATGCCGGGATTCGGCTGATCCGAGCGAGCCTGACGCACGGGCCGAAGCGTCGGGCGACACACTCGTCGAATACACCGTCAGGGGACGTGTCACGCAGCTCCCCGGCGATGCCGATCACCCCGCGCGGGAGTTCATGGTCCGCCACGAGGCGATCCCTGAATTCCGTCCTTCGATGGCGCCCGAAAGCACGAAGATGGGGATGATGTCAATGTCGATGGCGTTCCCGCTGGGCGAGGGCGTCAGCATCGAGGGGATCAGCGTCGGCGATCCGGTCGAGATCATGTTCGAGACGGCGTACCACGCCGAGACCGGCAGGCTCAAGGGGTATCAGGTCAGAACGCTGAACCCGCTCCCTGCTGATACGGTCCTTGAGATCGCCGGCGAGACCGGGACACTGAAACTCCCGTAACCCTTGGCACTTATTTTCTTTGAATCATCGGTCGCGCTCCGGCAATAAAAAAAGCCTGGCGCCAGATCTAAGATCCGACCGCCAGGCCTCGTGGGGGGCAGGTTCATACCGGCCATTCGTGAATGGCTGGCTGTACCTGTAGAACAACACCCGGTCTTGCGGTTATTCCGAGAACTCAACAATTCCTGTTGTCTTTTTGTCGACCCACCGGCTGGGGATCAGGTCTGGCCGGATGCCTTGAGCCGATCCATCGCCATCGAGAGGTCGGACCAGACTTTTCTGCGGTTCTCCTCGGTGTAGGACCGCAGGAGGAACGCCGGGTGGTAGGTTGGCATCAGGGGAACCCCGGCGTACTCGTGCCACTTGCCGCGCATCTTGCCCATCGCCTCGCTGTTCTCGAGCAGCAGGTTCGCCGCGGGCTTGCCGAGCGTGACGATGACCACCGGCTCGATGATCCGGATCTGCTCGATCAGGAACGGTCCGTCCTTGCTCGCTTCATCAAGGGTCGGCGTCCGGTTGTCCGGGGGGCGGACCTTGAGGACGTTGGCGATGTAGACCGTTTCTCTGCTGAGCCCCATCGCCTCGATCATCTTGGTGAGCAACTGACCGGATCGACCTACGAAGGGGATGCCCTGCGCGTCCTCGTCGGCTCCAGGGGCCTCGCCGACGAACATGAGCCTGGCATTCGGGTCGCCGCAACCGAAGACGATGTTCGTCCACCCTCGCATTTCGGTGACGAGGGGGCTCTCCCGCTCGTAGCGATCCCGGAGGTCGTCGAGCTGCTGCTGCTTGTTTGATTCCGCGCCCGCGATGACATCGCGAGTGGCGGTGACAGTGTCAGGGGCGGCAGCATGCTGCGCGACCGGGACGAACCCGACGCCCATGAGTTGAGCGGTCTCGATTTCCTGTCTCGCGGCGAGCAGCGCGGCGCTCTGCTCATTGGTGGTCTGTGCGGTCATCCGCCTATTGGACCGCGCAATCCGGGGGGCCGCAACGCGTGCTGATCAGATCTCAAGGCGTTGGCGTGTCACATCCGGCCTGTGGCCCTGGCGATGAGTTCCGCCCTGCTCGAGGCCCCGATTTTCTTGTGCATTGATTTGAGGTAGTCCCGGACGGTGTGCGTGCTGCGGCTCATCTCACCGGCAATCTCGGCGATGGTTTTGCCGTGCGTCAGCGCATCGAGCACCTTGACCTCACGGAGGTTCAGCGGTTCCGGCGCGTGACCTCCGACCTGTTCGGAAGCGAGATCGGCCCTTCGTGCGATCAGGCCGATCGCGGCCCTTAACGCGTCCTGGAACCCTTCGTCGAGCCAATCGGTGGAATCACTGAGGTTCACGCACTCGACAACCAGATCAACAGCCGTTGTTGTTTTGAGCCGGGTCACGTCCCGGAAGACAGAGCTGCCTCCGAGATTGATCAGCAGCGCATCGAGGGGATCCGTGCTGTTCCTGTCCGATGCCCCGAGTCGACGAACAGCGGGGCGGTCTGTTGCGTGCGATTGTTCGCTCGGTGTTCCGGTTCGTGTGCTCGACGTGAACGCTCGTTGGAGCGTCTCAACAATCTCGGCGTTCTCCGGTTTGTACGCAATTCCGATCGGCGCCCACCGCATGTCGTGGGTGGATTCGAATCGGACAAAAACGACGCAGCGGTCGAATGCCGCGGTCAGTGCATCAGCGGCGAGTTCGCACCACGTGCAGGTCGGCACCGCCGGGAGTGACATGATCCTTGAAGCCAGGGTGACGGATAAGTCTAAATGTTCTCTTCTAATGCTCACGCGAGCCTCCACTGGTGCATGCTCCCCAAACAGGCGTGACTCCTCCCACGCATCTTTGTTAGAGATACTGCCTTTACGTCATGGTCCAGGCTTTGATCTGTCCGATTTACTCTCAACATACTGGAGTATCGTGTGATAGAGGGAGTTCGCTAGAGCGTCCTTGTTAGATTGCGTACTTTCACCCAATTGGATGGTGCGCGATGGATTCGGTTCGAATTGAAGAAGATCAGAGGCGCAATGCTCATGTGCATCAGACAACATCTGTTACGGACAAATAAATCTGGAACACATGGATTGTAAAAAATGCACTGAAAAAAGGCCAAAAAACAAGCACATTGAGTTGCGTGGCATCGCTTTGCCACCAGTGTGTTCGCTTGTCGGCATGTCAAAAGTGCGCTTTGATGATCCGTTGGAAGACCAAATAGCGACCGTGCTGTTCTGTGGATTGCTGTCAAAGCAGTTCGCAGCAAAGCTCAATCGAACGATTAAACTGCGGTTTTGACCTACCCCAAAATCTTGCACGTGCAGATCGGGTGAACTCGATGATCACCGATTCATTGTGAACCGGTCCGATCGACAATGCCGCGGATGATCCGTGCGGCGAGTTGATCGTCATCGCTCACGACGGTTTTGGTCCACGGTGATTCCTCGCCGGTTTCATCGCTCCATCCCTGCGTCACGCTGCTGAGCCGAACCGATGCGGTCGAGGGGCGGAGGCCGACGCGGTGGATGCGCTCGACGGCAACGCTGACTTGTGCGCGCAGTTCGGTGTCGGCGTCTCGCAGGTCGTCCGCGGTTGGTGTCGGGTTGTCCCGAACGGTTGGCGCGAAGCGCACGGTGACGGTCCGCTGCTGACGATTGAGCAGGCCCTCGAACTCCTGCTCGATTGTCGATTCATCGGTGACCCAGGGCGTGGCGAGCCCGGCGGAGGCTCGGGGTCTGGTCGTGATGACGCCGGATCGGGCGTCGATGCGCTCGAGCTCGAAACCGGACTCGCGGAGCTCGTCCTTGACCGCCTGGAACGTGGCGCTGTACGACCCCGGCGCGATGCGCAGCGAGGTGGCGCCGGTGGGGGCGGACTGGCAGCCGGCCAGCGCGATGGCGAAGACCATGCCAGAAAGCAGGGTCATCGCTTGTCGGATTCGAGCTTTCGATTCGTGCATTCGCGCCATCCTAACCGGGGGAGCGGGGCACGGCACGGCCTCGGCGCCCCCGATCCGGTGGGGTACCATGCGGGGTGTGTTCGTGGGATTCCCGCGGATTCGCGTCGGGTTATCGAGTTCATCAGACACCGAAAAGGGATCCCATGCAGTTCGATCTGATCAAGGGCAACGCCGTCATCGGGCAATCCGGTGGCCCCACCGCGGTCATCAACCAGTCGCTTGTCGGCGTCGTCAACGCGCTGCGGGGCGCCGACGCGATCACCGGCATCCTCGGGGCGCGCAACGGCGTCCGGGGCATGATCGAGGAGCGATTCGTCGATCTGGCGGCGGTCTCCCCCGAGACGCTCGAACGCGTCGCGATCACGCCAAGCGCGGCGCTCGGTTCCTCGCGCGACAAGCCGGACAAGGCGTACTGCGAGCAGATCTTCGAGGTCTTCGAGCGGAACAACGTTCGGTACTTTTTTTATATCGGTGGGAACGATTCGTCTGATACGTGCCGGATCATCAACGAGCTCTCGGATGACGTGGGCTACGAATTGCGGTGCTTCCACATCCCCAAGACGATCGACAACGATCTGGTCTGCAACGACCATACGCCGGGCTACCCCAGCGCCGCGCGGTTCGTCGCCAAGGCGTTCATGGGGGACAACCTGGACAACGCGTCGCTCCCCGGGATCAAGATCGACATCGTGATGGGGCGCCACGCGGGGTTCCTCACCGCGGCGGCAGCGCTCGCGAGGCAACATGAGGGCGATGGCCCGCACCTGATCTACTGCCCCGAGCGGGCGTTCGACCCGACGAAATTCGTCGCGGATATCGACCGGATGTACACAGAGCACGGCAGGTGCCTCGTTGCGGTCAGCGAGGGGATCGCCAACGCGGAGGGCGAATCGATCGCCGCGATGATGGCGAGCAGCGCCGAGAAAGATGCGCACGGGAATGTTCAATTGAGCGGCAGCGGCGCGCTGGGTGATTTCCTCGCGAACCTCGTGAAGATCGAGCTGACCCCCAAGGGCGGCAACCCCCCGAGGGTGCGCGCCGACACGTTCGGGTACCTGCAGCGGTGCTTCCCCGACGCGAGCGATGTTGACCAGGCGGAGGCGAGGGCGGCCGGCGCGAAGGCCGCTGAAGTGGCGATGAGCGGCGACAAGGACGGCTCGATCGCGATCGAGCGTGTATCGAGCGAGCCTTACAAGAGCGAGATGAAACTGATCAAACTGACGGACGTCGCGGCGAAGACGAAGCACATGCCGGAGGAGTTCATCTCCGAGTGCGGGACCGACGTGACGGATGCGTTTATCGAGTACGCGAAGCCTCTGGTGGGGGAGTTGCCGATGGTTGCAATGCTATAAATAACGGCGTGCTTATGTTTATAATAGACCCAACCAAAATTGAACGCACTTTATTACCACACAGTGGTGATGGCGGGCTATTTGAGAAAATTCAAAAACACCATTCATGGCTCGATGGGCAGATGGCAGGTGAAGGGAAGATCGAGTTAGAAAATGTTCGCATATCGAATGCAGAATTCAGCAAAGGGGAGGCACGCCAAGGTACTGGAGGGATAGATTTATCTTTTGCAGTTTTTCGGGACTGTACGATTCTCAACTGCGGAATTGAAGAATGCATGCTTGAGCAGACGCATTTCATTCGGTGCATTTTTGCTGACTCAAGGATAAAGCCATTTGATTCCAACGGCGCTCAGTTTACAGATTGCAAATTTTTCGAGTGTGATTTCGGGGCAGGGCAATTCCATAATTGCTCTTTTGAACAATCGTCTATTGAATCTTGCAGAGCGAAAAATGCAAATTTTAAGTATGCAAATTTCAAAAAATCAATTTTACTTAGCACGCGGTTCGATGGTGCTAACTTTCAAGGCGCTCTTCTGCAAGGGACGAAGGGATTATTTGGAGACCGATCTTCTTATACAGTTGGGGTTGGCGATGGGGAATGGGCGCATTATCGAGAATCGCGAGACCTGATATCTTGGGCGCATCTGAGATCAATTGCAGCGTTCCGAATGTTCGGAGTTTCGTATCTCGCCCTTATTGTGATTGTATTCTACGCCGCACTAATGCATGGCTATAACAAATACGTTGCAGAAAATCCTAATGGGTTATCGTGGTTAGATCCAGCGCCTAGAGTGTCTTCATCATATGAATTGGCAATTACTTTGATTGCTGTTTTTATGTTGGCATCCGGCGCGACAATGTTTGAACTATTTTGTCCAGCCCCAGTTAAAGAATCTAGTGAAATTCGATGGACTCACGATCTCGGAAGGTCAATCGTTGAGTATCGCTCGTCATCCTGGACGTATAGATCTATGGGGTGGCGAAACTGGGCCGGTTTTAGGTATCTCTGTTTTGTGTTGTACGCATTTGGTGGCCTGTGGACGTTTGGGTACCTTGCATATCGCGTTTCGATCTCCATTGGTTATTTGATTCAATGAGTACATTATGTTGAGTGAGAATCAAAAATTGTCCTCCCGCTACCACCGCCAGCGCATCCTCCCGGATATCGGCGATGAAGGGCAGCAACGATTGCTCGGTGCGCACGCGCTGATCGTCGGCGTCGGGGCGCTCGGGTCCGCGGTTGCCGAATCGCTGTGCCGGGCGGGGGTTGGACGACTGACGCTGGTGGACCGCGACATCGTTGAGATCACGAACCTCCAGCGGCAGGCGCTGTACTGCGAGGCGGACCTTGGTGATGCGAAAGCGCACGCCGCGGCGAATCGGCTTGCGGCGATCAATTCCGGGATCACCATCGACGCGATCGCGGAAGACTTCACGCAGCGCAACGCGCAGCGGATCGCGGAGAGCGCCGACATCCTGATCGACGGGACGGACAACTTCGAGACGCGGTACCTGTGCAACGACTTGGCGGTCTCGTCGGGTCGGCCCTTCGTCTATGGCGGCGTCGTTGGGACGCAGGCGATGCAGCTGACCGTGATTCCGGGGGTGACGCCTTGCCTGCGGTGCGTCTTCGAGGACCCGCCGCCTCCAGGCTCGACGCCGACGTGTGATAGCGCGGGGGTGCTTGGGCCTGCGGTGCAGATCGTTGGCGCGCTGCAATCGACCGCAGCGATCAAGCTTCTAACTGGTGCGCACGAATCGATCGACCGCCGGCTCTTCACCGCTGACCTGTGGCTCAATCGGTTCTCGCACGTCGATCTGGGTGATCGCAAACCCGATTGCCCCTGCTGCGGCGAGCGGATCTTCGATTTTCTCGAAGGCGAAGCCGGCGCCGAGGCGCGGTCGCTGTGCGGGCGCAACAGCGTTCAGATCGCGCCGGGCGATGATGCGCCGGTAGGGCGGGTCGATCTGGAAGACCTCGCTAGCCGGCTGGCGCCCTTCGGGACGTTCGAGGTGCGCGACCGGCTCCTGCGCGGCTGTTTCAATGCGGAACACACCGACGCGGGCGATGGTTTGCTTGAAATGACGCTCTTCCCCGATGGCCGGGCGATCCTGTCCGGGACATCGAAGGTCGATCGGGCGCGGTCGATCTACGCGAAATACATCGGGGCCTAGCGAACGCTCGGGATGCCGTAGAACCGCTCGGTGTTCGCGTTGATCGCGTTATGAAAGACATCCCACGGCTCGCCCCGGAGTTCTGCGATGAACTCCGCCGTCACGCGCGCAAACTTCGGCTCGTTGGGCCAGATTTTTCTGTGCGGCGCCGGCGTGAGGAACGGGCAATCCGTCTCGACCATGATCCGGTCCAGCGGCGCCAGCTTGACCGCCTCGCGGACCTCGGGGGTGTTCTTGTACGTCACGACACCGGTGATCGAGACCATCGCGCCGAAATCGAGCAGCAGACGCATGTCGTCCGGGTTCCCGGTGAAGCAGTGACAGACGAACTTGCCAGGGTCGATGCTGGTCGTGCGCAGGATCGGGATCAGCTCGTCGAAGGCTTCCCGGCAGTGCAGCACGACTGGCTTGTCGATCTCGTTCTTCGTCGATTCGATCAGTTCCAGCTGTGTGTGCAACGCTTCAAGCTGGACCGACTTGGGCGGTTCGTCGTAGTGGTTGTCGAGACCCATCTCGCCCCATGCAACGCACCTCGGTGAGGCGGCGACGTGCCGGATGACCTTCCAGTCGTGCGGGCCCTCGTCGGAATGCAGCGGGTGGATGCCGCTGGTGCACCAGACGTTGGGCCGTTCGTTGGCCATCGCGAGGCACATGAGGGCGGATTCGGTGGTCGTCGAGACGGTGATGACCCCGGTCACGCCGGCCTTGGAGGCGTTATCGAGGACCTCGTCCACCTTGCCGCGGTAGTTGTCGAACGTGATATGGCAGTGCGTATCGATCATTGCCCACAGCGTAGGCTCTGCTTGTGCAACCTGTGGGGTGTTGAGCCGATAGGGTGTTCACGGAGACCCCTACTTATGCTGAAGAACACCTTCCGGACGTTGCTGCTCGCCGCCTGCCTTCTCGTCATCGCGCCGATCGCGGTTGCCGCTGAGACGATCGAGGACCGCTGGTACGTCGTCGAACTCATGGGCCAGCGCAGCGGCTGGATGAACACGCTCGTCGAGCGCGGCGACAAGGGCGCCATCACGACGACGACCAGTCTTAATCTGAAGATCAGCCGAGGAACGATGACGATCCCCATCGAGATGTCGGGTGTGTTTATTGAGACGCACGACGGCGAACCGATCTCGATGTCCGGCAAGCAGAAATTGGGGCAGGCGCCGATCGAGTCGTCGTGGGTCTTCTCCGATGGCAAATCTGGCAAGGTCCAATCGACCTCGGTCCAGTTCGGCAACACCACAACCACCGAGATCGACCCGCCGAGTGTCGAGTGGATGACGCCTTACGCGGCGTCGCAGCACATCGAACAACTGATCGAAGCCGGCGAGACGGTCATCGTCACGAACACCGTCGACCCGGCGATGGGGCTCATCGTCGTGGAAACGACCGCGACGATCAAGGGCGAGACGACGATTGAAACACTGGGCAAGGTCGTTCCCGCGATCGAATGGGAAGCGACCACGAGCGCAGCGCCCGGATTGAAATCGGTCGAGTTCGTGAACATGGAGGGCGAGCCGATCCGCACCGAGGTTGATTTCGGCGGGATCGCGATGTCGATCGTGCTCGCGGACAAGCAACTGGCGCTCTCCGAGCTCGACCCTGCGGAGATTATGGTCAGCACGTTCGTCAAACCCAGCAAGCCGATCAAGGCGCCGCGGCACACACAGCGCGCCGAGTACCGGCTGTCGCTCACCAACGGCGAAGCGTTCGAGCTGGTCGACACCGGTTCGCAGACCTGGTCGAAGGATGGCGACGGGATCAGCCTGCTGGTGGTCGCCGAGCCCTCCGAGTTCCGCGCGGCTCAGGTCGATGATGTCGACCCGTTCCTCGCGTCAACGACCATCGCCGATCTGAACGATCCGGAGATCAAGGCGCTCATCGCGCACGCGCTGCTCATGGCGGAGGACCGCAGCGACATGGAGAAAGCCGAACTGCTGCGGCGGTTCGTGCACAGTTTCATCAACGAGAAATCGCTCGCGGTCGGGTTCGCGACTGCTTCAGAGGTGTGCCGGACAAGGCAGGGCGACTGCTCCGAGCACGGCGTGCTATTGGCGACGATGCTCCGCGGCGCCGGGATCCCGAGCCGAGTGGTGAGCGGTCTCATTTACGCCGATGCCTTCGCCGGTGAACGGCAGATCTT
Source organism: Phycisphaerales bacterium (assembly GCA_029260535.1). Taxonomy (GTDB): domain Bacteria; phylum Planctomycetota; class Phycisphaerae; order Phycisphaerales; family UBA1924; genus JACKHE01. Next base: position 10,583 of record JAJDDA010000061.1, read on the forward strand.
CGGGTACCACATGTGGTCGCAGGCGCTCATCGAGGTCGACGGGTTGCCGCGCTGGGTGGATCTCGACGCAACGCTCCCGGACTCGACGCCTTACGACGCGACGCACATCGCTGTTGCGGTGTCCGATCTCGCCGATGGCGAGGCGATCAACTCGATGGCGGGGCTGGCGCCGATGCTCGGCAAATTGCAGATCGAGGTCGTCTCGGCGGAGTGAGCGGGCGATCCGGTTATCATGCACCGGTGACCAACAACGACGAGAATCAACTGCCGAAGCTTCCGCCTCGCGATCCGGACGGCCACAAGGGGACGTTCGGTACGGTCGCGATCGTTGGGGGCTGTGCGCAGGGCGGATCGCTCATGCTCGGAGGGCCTTGCATCAGCGCTGTCGCCGCGTTCCGTGTGGGCGCCGGGCTGGTTCGGCTCGCGATGCCCCATCCGATCCTCGCCGAGGGCTTGACCGTTGCGCCGAGCGCAACCGGTGTGGCGCTCCCGACAAATGATGATGGAGCAATCGACACCTGCGGTGCGGCGGTTGTGCTCGATGGTCTGTGCGTGCAGGCGGACTGCATCGCGGTTGGTCCGGGGCTGGGGCGCGGCGAATCGGTTGAATCGATTGTGCTCCGGCTCATCGTGCAGGATCATCGCCCGTTGGTGGTCGATGCCGACGCGATCAACGCGCTCGCGGAGATCCCGGAGCTGACGCGTGAGTTCAAGGCGCACGCCGTCCTGACGCCGCACCCCGGCGAGTACCGGCGTCTCGCGTCCACATTGAAGATCGATCTGGACCCGACCAACCAGACGCAGCGCCCCGAGGCGGCGGCGGCGCTCGCGCAGCGGCTCGGGTGTGTGGTCGTGCTCAAAGGAGCGGGCACGGTCGTCAGCGATGGGCAGCGCACATGGATCAACGAGGACCCGCCGAACCCGGTGTTGGGGACCGCCGGGACGGGTGACGCCCTGACCGGGATCGTCGCGGGGTTGATCGCTCAGCGTATTCAAGGGCTTGGGCTCTTCGATTGCGCCAGGCTCGCGGTGCGGATTCATTCGATGGCGGCGAAGGCGTGGGTCGACGAGGCCGGCGCCGATGGTGGGATGCTCGCGATGGAGTTGTGCGAACGCATCCCACAGGCGGTGCAGGCCCTCCGCGCGTCATGACTGCTTGTGTTGTTACACTGGCGCCGTGCCTGCGAAGCCGAGCCAACCCGTTGCGCCGTCCGGCGTCGATCTCGACCGCGTCACGCTGATCGTCGCGGGGGCTGATCTTCGCGCCGAGATCGCCGACCGTCCGTTGGCGTACAGGCTCCAGCGCGCGATGCTCGACTGGCGCGATATCTACGATCCCAACTCGGACGAACCGGGGACTCCCGGCGCTCGTCCGTTTGACGTGCTCGTCTGTTCGGATGTCTGGTATCTCGGCAACCCCGAGATGACGCAGCGCCCGACAATCAGCGTCGGTGGCCCCGCGGTCAACGCGCTGACGGCGCACCTTGCTGATAAGACGCCGAGCGCGTTTGTGATTGATGATGAACTGATCGTGCAGCTCGATCTCGATTTCCGCGACCTGCGAGGCTGCTGCTGGGGCAAGGACCGGGCGTCGACCGAGACCGCGGTCGGCGCGTTCATCGATCGGTACCTCGATCAGTACATGCAGGCGACGGCGGACCGCATCGACCTCGGCGGCTGATCATTTCCCGATACAGAACGACGAGAAGACCCTCCCCAGCACATCGTCCGGCGAGATCTGCCCGGTGATCGTGCCCAGCGCATCGAGCGCTGCACGCAGGGGGTCCGCGATCAGTTCTTCATCCGCCAACCGGTTGGTTCCCAGCGATGGTTCCGTGCGCACGAGGGCCTCTGCGAGGCCCTCCCTTGCGAGTGTCAGCGCGGATTGATGACGGGGGAGCACGACGCTCTTGGCGCCGCCGGAAGCGTTTGTGCAGGCATCACCGATCGCCCGGCGAAGGGCGTCCAGGTTCCAGCCATCGAGCGCACACACGCGGAGGGCGCCGGTGATCTCGTCATCATCGTCGTGACCGGTGGGCAGGTCCGCCTTGGTGCGCACACGGAGCGTGATTGATCCAGCCGGCGCGAGCGAGGCGAGATCGAACGTCCCGACAGGATCGCACACGACGACGACCTGTGCCGAGCCGATCGTGTCTTTGGCGAGCTGCTGCGCCTGAGCGTCAATCGATGATCGGTCCGCGAGGGCGCTATCAAGGCCGGCGAGGTCGATGAGGGTGGCGCTGGTGTTGCTCAGTTCGATCGGCTCACGCAACGCATCGCGTGTCGCGCCGGGTGTTTCGGAGACGATTGCTCTCGGTCTTCCGAGCAATGCGTTGAAGAGCGTGGACTTGCCGGTGTTCGGTGCGCCGACGAGCACGACCGATGGTGATTCGGTTGGCGCCTGCACCGAAGCAGGACCGAGGATGCTTTCGATCGCGCCGATCATCGATTCGATCCGGTGCGCCAGATCGTCGGGCGCGATCGCGACGACATCCTCCTGATCGGTGAAATCGATCCCGGCTTCGACGAGCGCGAGTGCTTGCGCCAGCGTGTCGGCGATGCCGCGGTAGCGATCACCGGTGACGCCCTTGAGCAAATCATCGGCGGCGCGGCGCTGGGCGTCGTCCTGCGCCGCGATAAGCGCGGCAACGCCCTCGGCTTGCTCGATGGTCAGCTTGCCGTTGAGGTGCGCACGCGCGGTGAATTCGCCCGGATTCGCGAGGCGGACCCGCGGTTGATCGCAAAGCAGCGTGAGCACGCGGTTGAGCAGGTCGGGGTTCCCCGGGAGCTGGATCTCCGCGGCGTCCTCGCCGGTGTACGAGGCGGGCGCTGTGAATGTCAGGAGCAGAACCGGGAGCGATGAACAATCGAGATTCAACCGGCCCCTGAATGCGCCGGCTTTGTCGGGCGGTTCGTGCAGGAAGGCGCTGAGCGCATCGGATGTCTCCGGTCCCGAGAGGCGGATGATCCCGCGCAGCGACCTTCCCGGTGGTGAGGCGACTGCGGCGATGGTGTCGCGCGGGCTCGCCTTCACCTGGGTCATATCGGGGTTAGCTCTTCTTCCGGTTCTTGAAGGTGTCGCCGCCCTTGCGGTCCTTGCCGAAGGTGGGCTTCGCCTTGTTCGTGACCTTCTTGCGGTGACCGTCGTCGGTTTTCTTCTCAAGATCCATCTGGTCGATGTGCGCCCTGATGTGCTTGCTCTCGAGGATGCCCAATGTCGAGTTCGTGCAGAAGTACAGCGCCAGGCCGCTCGGTGCGTTGTACATGATGACAGGGAACATCACGACCATCATCACGCGGATCATCTTCTGCTGCGACTGCTGCTCGGGGGTCATCGTCGCGCTCGGCGCGGGGGTCAGGTACTTCTGTTGGAGGAAGAACACGACACCCAACAGGATCGGGAGGATATTGAACGAGCTGATCTCACCCATCAGCGGGAGGCTGAAGAGCGGTTCGGCGAACGAGACGAACCCGTCCGGGGCGCTCAGGTCGCCCATGAACCTCCAGGAGCCGCCGGTCATGCTCTGGAAGAGCCCGTAGAACGCCGGCTCGTGGCGGAGTTCGAAGGTGAAGAAGAGCATCGCGTACAGCGCGATCCAGATCGGTGTCTGGAGGAACATGGGCAGGCAGCCCAGCGCGCCGGTGAAGTTCACGCCCTCCTCGCGCATCAGCTGGCCCATCTCCTTCTGGAGCCGCTTGGGATCGTCCTTGAACTTCTCCTGGAGTTTCTTCTGCTTGGGCCCCAGCGCCTGCATCTGCTTGCTGAAGCGCTGGAGGCTGACCTGCGATTTCTTCGTGACCGGGTGCAGGATGAGCCGAACGACGAACACGAGGATGATGATCGCGACTGCCCAGTCGAAGACGATGTAGTCGTGGAGCGTCTGGAGGAACCAGAGCAGCAGTTTCGCCAGTGGCTGGAACGTGCAGAACGCGCAGGGGCCGCCGAAGTTGTAGATGACGAGTTTGTCGAGCCCCACCGCGCTGGTGACGGGGTCTTCGAGCAGCGGGCCTTCCCAGATCGGCCCCGCGTAGGCGCCGAGCGAGAAATCTCCGACGCTGCCCGCGCCGGGTTCGACGGCGATCGTCCGGCTGTGGAGCTCGATAATGAGCGTCTCTTCTTCGGTGTCCGGCCAGAGGAGCGTTGCCCAGATCTGTTCGACGTCGTTGAAGACCTTGTTGAATGGAGTCGTTGACGTGGCCTGCGCCTCGGTGATCGGCGCGTGGACAGCAAACGCGAAGTAACGGTTGGTTAGCGCGGTCCAGACGAGCGATTGGTTGCCCTTGATCGAATCCTCGGTCGGCCAGATCTGGGCGTTGCCCTTGTTGATCCGCTTGACGAGCGTCCTTCTTGGTGTCGGCTTCTTCGAAGATTCGATAAATCGCTGTTGTGGGTCTTCGCTGAGCGGGCGGAGCCTGCCGAAGCGGACCCGGCGCTTGTCACCGCCGTAGCCCTCGCCCTTGTCGGGGAGATCGACCGGCCCGTACTGGTAGAGCCTGATGTCGAGCGGCGCCTCGGTGAGGTTGACGACGCGCTGGTCGAGGAGGATGTCGTAAGAACCGGGCCGGATCGAGTACGCCTTGGTGATGCGCGCAACCGCGTCGCCTGCTTTGTCCTCGATGATCGCCTCGAACGCGGCGCTGGATGATGAGGCGCTGGTCTGGCGCCAGATCGGGCCTAACTTGCTGGAGAAGATCCCGACGCGGGCGCCGTTGATCTCAACGGTGTGCGCTGCGAGCGAGGCGACGGCGTATTCCGACCGCTCGTTCGCGTGCCGGCGCTGCAGCACATACCGGTCGGCGGCGATGCCCTCCCGTTCCGCCTTGAAGCGCTCCTGCACGCTCGTGTACTCGTGCGTGAGGGTGATCCCCTCGACGCCCGCGCCGAGCGTGGTGAACTCGACGAGCAGGTTCCATTCGGTGTCGATCCCGCCACCACCGATTGAGGTGAAGGGTTGATCGAGATCAGCGTCGACGATTCTTGGACTCAGATCGCCGAGCGGCGTGCGATCGGCGACGGGTTGCGGCTCGGGCTGAGCTGATTCTTCTAAAGCATCGGGTGTCGCGGTGTCCGCAGCGGGCTGGTCGGTGGCGCTGATCGATTCGATCGGCGCCGGATCGACCTGCGCCTGCTCTTCGTTCGATCGTTTGGTCGCCGAGGGTCCGCTCTTGAGGACGCCGAGTACGACGATGGCGCCGAGCGCCATGACCAGCAGCGGCACGATGATCCGGGCGGGGGTGTTTGTTTCCCTGGGCATAGCGGTCCTGTTGCGGTTCGGTATCGAGGATTCGGAGCCGAATCAGTATGAATCTGGAATCTCGCAGCGGATCAGGCTCCGGTTCGTTGCGAGTTGGTGTGGACCATAGCACCAGAGCCGACACGAGGGCCAGCGTGGATGCCGGCCTCTGGTTTAGGGTGGATCACCGGCCTTCGAAGAGCCGATCACCAAGCCAGTCGGCGAGTTCCGGGGCCGCGTGGATCATCTCAACGGTCTTCTGGATGTCGTATTCAACGCGGACGAACTCGACCCGGTCCTCGTGGAGGATGACATAGCTGGCTCTGGGATCGTGATCCCGCGGCTGTCCAACCGAACCGACATTGATGATCGCCTTCTCGTCGCCATTAAAGGTATAGGAGAAGTTGCCCAATTCGTCCGGTGGGTAGAAATCGGGCTCGTCGGTGAAGACACCCGGGACGTGCGTGTGCCCGACGACCGCGATGCGATCGATGCGCTCGAAGATCTGCCGCATCTTTTCGCGGGAGTTCATCGCGTCATCCGGGAAGATGTACTCGTTGATGGGCTTCCGGGGTGAGCCGTGGACACCGAGGACCGGGGCTTTCTCGGGGAGGATCTCGTCGTCGACGACGCGGACCTTGAGGCGCCCGAGGAACTCGTACCGCCTTGTTCTGGCGGCCTCGTCCGGTTCGGAATCGAACTGATCGCGCGTCCAGAAGGCGGCGGCTTCGGCGCCCGGGTTGAAGTTGGTCGGCTCGTACAACACCGCGAAATCGTGGTTGCCCAGCAGCGACCAGGTGCACTTCTCGGCGATCAGATCGACACAGGCGAGCGGTTCAGGGCCGTACCCGATGATGTCGCCGGTGCAGACGATCCGGTCGACGCCGCGGGTATCGATGTCCGCGAGGACCGTGCGGAGGGCTTCCGCGTTGCCATGGATGTCGGAGATCACTGCGGTGGGCATGCTGGGGATCGATCTTTCTTTATGCCTAGGCAAAGGCTGACCCGGCAAACGGGGTGGAAGCCGGGAGTGCTGATGCTACTGGCGTCGATCGGCCCCGGCAATGCGTCCTGATGGTCGATCTGACGCCGCTTCTTGGGAATCCGGAGCGGGTGATTGAGCATCTGAACTCCTGACCTGTCCCGGAATCCGGCGTCGCAACGGAGCCGATCGGTGCAGAATCGTTCAGCGGTCGGCGGAATCGACCGATACCAGACTTGTTGCTGCGACCCATGACAGGCGTATCATCGAATCCATGCAGGCGTTGATCGATTCTGATCAGCGCCAAAGCCATTTTCAGACCCGATAACGAGGGCGCCTCATGTCCGCGATGTCCGTTCAATACCAGCGCTCGAGAGAGTTTACGATCGACGTGCTGATGCTCGAGAATCGGGTTGTCTTCCTGATCGGCGAGATCAACCAGTCCTCCGCCGCGAGAGTGATGATGCAGATGCTCTATCTGGACAACCAGAAGAAGGGCCAGGACATCAACTTCTACATCAACTCCCCGGGTGGAGCGGTGGATGACACGCTCGCGCTCTATGACACCATGCGATTCCTGGGGAGTGATGTCGCGACCTACTGCCTCGGCAGGGCCTACAGCGGCGGGTCGATCCTGCTTACGGCTGGGACCAAGGGCAAGCGGTTCATCCTGCCCCACGCCAAGGTCATGATCCACCAGCCCTACGGCGGCGTCTTCGGGCAGACCGAGGACATCCGCATCCAGGCGGACCAGATCATCAAATCCAAGCGGCAGCTCAACGAGATCCTCGCTCGGCACACCGGGCAGGACGTTGAAAAAGTCCAGCGTGACTCAGAACGCGACAAGTATTTCACGGCATACGAAGCCAAGGAGTACGGTCTCGTCGATGAGGTCATCGAGATGCCGGAGAAGAAGCCCAAGCCCGGCACGGTTCACTAACTGTTCTTTGGCGCCGGTTGGATAATCAGCACAACACGCGAGGGGAGCAGCCCCTCGCGACAGATGGAATACACCTCCGATGAGCACACCAATGTCCCACCTCGTTCCCATCGTCATCGAGCAGACCGGCCGCGGCGAGCGGTCGTACGACATCTACTCACGCCTGCTCAAGGATCGGATTATCTTCCTTGGCGGCGGCGTGAACGACGAAATCGCCAGCCTGATCGTGGCGCAGTTGCTCTTCCTCGCGAACGAGGACTCGAAGAACGACATCCACCTCTACATCAACTCCCCCGGTGGTTCGGTCACCGCCGGGCTCGGCATCCTCGACACGATGCAATTCGTAAAGCCGGACATCTGCACATATGTCATCGGGCAGGCCGCGAGCATGGGCTCGGTCCTGGCGTGCTCGGGGACCAAGGGCAAGCGGTACTCGCTCCCCAACGCGAGGAACCTGATGCACCAGCCGCTGCTCGGTGGCGTGATGGAGGGCCAGGCGACGGACCTCGAGATCGAGGCCCGGGAGATGCTCCGCCTCCGTGATCGGCTCTACCGCGTGTACGCCGAAGCGACCGGGCAGACGACCGATCAGATCGAAAAGGACTGCGACCGGAACAAATGGTTGGACGACGCCGAGATGCTCGAGTACGGGCTGATCGACAAGGTGCTGACCTCGATGCCGACGGTCGATTGATTTGTTCGGCAAAAGTTAGTTGTTTCTGAGCCCGAGATGATCCGGAACGAATAAAAAGAGTTTTTTCCACACCGAAAGCGAACTTTGAGGAATCGGGCCACGTATTGAAGGTTGGAATCTTCATCGGTGACGCGAACCGTTTCCTCCTTCTTCTGATACAAGTGTGATGCCTCGATTGCCTTTGGTAATCGAGGCATTACACTTTTTGGGACGATGAAGAACTCAATGCCTGCCAATCCGCCAAAGAACGAGGTTTCCAGCCGATCCTGCAATGCCGGGAGGCTCATGCAATGGGGCCTCTGTGCGGTCGTCCTGGGGCTCTGCCTCGCTCAGGCGGGGTGTGTGAAATCGATCTACCGCCGGGGGGATCCCCGCACGCAGTTTGACCGTTATGACGCTTCTCGGAATCAGTTCGCCCCGGATTACGTTGAAGACGAATACGGCAGGCTCGAACCCAATCTACGTGGTAGATTGTTGGTGAAGGACTGAGGAATACGTCACCGGTTCGGAGCCTTGGAGAGGTTCTCGGACCAGGCATCGCTGAATAGAGCCGGAGATTCGGTTGTAACGCCGAGAAGAACCGGTTTTCCGCGCACTGCAAGCATTTTCCGAAGTCACTTCACCTGCAGGCCCGATGCACTCGCTGGCAGCGCCGGTTTGCGCATGGCTATAGGAATTTGTGAGGCGACCAACACCGTATGACCACCGACCGACACACCGAGCCAGGCACCGTTGATCACGCCGCCCTGCGTCGCAGGCGTGTGGTGTGGACAACGCTGCTCGCGGCGATGACCGGTGTCGGCGGGCTGCTCGCGGCGTTGCAGGGTGAAAAGGCGCCGAGGCTTGACGGCGTCGCGCTCGCGGCGACGGTCCCGGCTGAAGGGCCCAGCGCCCCGATCAATTCTGTGTTCAATACCCGAAGCCCCATGGAATCCGGCCATTGGCTGGGTGTCGTGATCCACGATTCAGGGTCCTCGTCCGGCTCGCCGGCGAGTATTGCTGCGGATCACGAAGCCAGGGGATTGATGGGGTTGGGTCACCATTTCGTCATCGGTAACGGCAGAGGCGCTGATGACGGCGAGCTCTACGTCGGCTACCGCTGGCTGGATCAGCTCCCGGGCGCCCACGCGGCCGGTCCTGATCAGGATCTCTATAACCGCCGGTACATCGGGGTTTGCCTCGTTGGTGACGGCGATCGCAAGGCGTTCACCGAGGCTCAGGGCGCCCGGCTTGCCGAATTGGTTGGATCGCTGACAGCGGAACTCGGGATTCCTGCTGAGAACGTGATCCTTCACAGCGATATCGCCTCGACGACCAGCCCAGGGCGGTTCTTCTCCGAGGCCACGCTCCGGCAGTCGCTCTCGAAGCGAGCCAGCGCCAAGTGGTGATCAGGAGCGGATACCGCCTCTGATTCGCTGGATTCTCTTCTCGTGTTGAACTGATCGCCTTACCTGATAATACTATCCGACCCCTCGATTCCGCTTTCCGGTGGTGAGGGCAGCTGCGTTGGCATGTATTCTGTTTGAAGCAGGCGGTGGCGCCGAACCGGCAATGGGTGTCGGAGATCGCCATTGGTCTTGATTGTGTCTGGATGTTGAGTTGAGCGAAGCCAAGTGAAACCTCCCGAGAGCAGAAAACCCGGAACGACGATCGCGGGGTTCACGATCATGAGCGAGGTGGGCACAGGCGCCGCCTCGCGGATCTATCTCGTGCAGGACCCGAAGACCAAGCAGGTCTGGGCGCTCAAGCATGTCGTGCGCGAGGGCCCCAAGGATGTTCGCTTCCTCGAGCAGACCGAGCGCGAGTACCAGGTCGGCTCCAAGCTTGAGCACGATTCATTCAGGCACTTCGAAAAAATCATCAAGAACCGCAAGCTGATGACCGTCAATGAGATGTACCTCCTCATGGAGTACGTCGATGGCATCAGCGTTGAAGAGCGACCCCCGACGAACCTGATCGACTCGGTGGACATCTTCCGCCAGGTCGCCAGCGGCCTGGCGTACATGCACACGCGCGGGTTCATCCACGCGGACATGAAGCCGAACAACGTGATCATCACCGCGGGCAACAAGGCGCGCATCATCGATCTCGGACAGTCGTGCCCCGACGGGACGGTCAAGCCCCGGATTCAGGGGACGCCGGATTACATCGCGCCCGAGCAGGTGCACCGCAGGCCGATCACGCCCAAGACGGACATCTACAACCTCGGCGCGACGATGTACTGGGTGCTGACCGGGACGCACATCCCCACCGCGCTGCCCAAGGGCGATTCGCTGGTGAAGAGCCTCGACGATGACTTCATCCAGAAGGCGACGCCGGTCGGCGAGGTGAACACGTCGGTGCCGACGCGACTGAACGATCTGGTGATGAAGTGCATCGAGGTCAAGGAAGACAGCCGACCCCCGGATATGCAGACCGTCGCGGACAAGCTCGATCTCATCTACGCCAAGATCAAGACGAGCGCCGATTCATCCTCGGGTGATGTCGCGGTCTCTGACGGCGAAGATGCCTGATCGGCGGTGCACCATTGGATTATGACGAACTCTACGATCCGCTCTCCGGGATTGACTCGCGCAGCGTCAATTGTGTTGTTGACCTGCTCGATCGCGCCACCGATGCCAACCTGAACGCGGATTGCCGGCAGGGCTCCGCAGACGTCATCGAACCGATCGGGACGCTGATCGCAACGGGGGATCTGCACGACAACCCGGTGAACCTGAGCAAGGTGATCGCGCTGGCGAACCTCGGACCTGCGAGCGCCGGTGCGCTGGCGCACCTGACGTTGCACGAGGTCATCCACTCCGACCGGCTCGTCGGTGGCGTGGACCTGAGCCACCGAGCGCTGCTGCGCGTCGCGGTGCTCAAGGTTGCGCACCCGGAGTTCGTGCACACGATCCTCGCGAACCACGAGCTGGCGCAGATCATCGGGTCGGGAATCGTCAAGGACGGCGTCCGCGTCGTCGAGGCATTCAACGGTGGGGTCGAGTACGTCTTCGGCGACGACACCGACGCGGTGCTCGGCGCGATCGATCGGTTCATCCGCTCGATGCCTGTCGCGCTGGTCAGCGGTCGAGGGACCGAGCAAGGGTTGCTCTGCTCGCATAGTTTGCCGGGACCGGACGTATGGAGCCGATTCGATTTCGAGGTGCTCGATCGGGTGCTGACCGAGGACGACTACATCCCGAGGCAGGGCTCGGCGCACCTGATCACCTGGGGACGCCGGCAGAAGCCGGAGCAATTGATCGAGCTGGCCGAGCGGTGGGGGGTCGGGCTGTTTATTTTGGGCCACGATCACGCCGAGGACGGGATCGCTTTTAAGGAGCCCAACGCGATCGTGCTCAACAGCGATCACGCGAAGGGTGTGGCGATGAAGATTGATCTCGCGAATCCCCCGAAGCTGGGGAATGCGACGGGTTGTGTGATTTCGCTGAGCGGGATCTGAACCAACACCGCGGCTCTTGCGAATAGGATGCCGAGATGCCACGCCGCAAGAATGAGACCGATGATCCGCTCGTGCGTTCGCCGAGTTGCCCTAGGTGCGGGTACGACCTGACGGGTGTTGTTGAATCGTGGAGCGAGCAATGTCCAGTTGAAGGGGTTTGCAGCGAGTGCGGGCTCGGGTTTGATTGGGCAGATATCCTGGATCCGAAGCGGCAGTCGCTGTATTGGCTCTACGAGCATCGTCGGGGGATCGCGCTTGTCGCGTTTTTGAAGACAACCCTGATCGTGTTCATTCCGTGGGTGTTCTGGCGGCGAGTCAGGTTGCACCACTGGATTTCACCAAGACGGTTGTGTTTGTATCCAGCCGTTTACACCTTCGCGTTGGTAGTTGTGCCGATCGTTCTTGCGATGATCGTTCTCGGTATCCGGGCACTGAGCTTTGGGAACAATGCCATAGTTCCAGCGCATTCATTTTTATCCTGGTCTGACAGTTTGTTGTTTGTGCTTTTTAGCCCGTTCGGGTGGGTTCCTACCTTTGTCACGGGTTGGTACAGGACGAGTTATCAATCGGATGTGCTTCTTCTGGGCGTCATGATATGGAGCGTTTCGCTTGGGATGTGGATTGCATCGGTGATCGCGCAATCGTCGCGTGCGTTTGCGAAAGTACGTGGCTTGCAACTGTTCCGAGGCGTGATGTATTCGATCGTTCCTGCAAGCATCGGATCGGCGCTTTATCTAGGGTTGTGGTTGTGCGATCGCGTTGTCCGGATTGATTACGGGAAGCCAGATCTCTGGATCTTTTCAAATGGGGGGATTGTTCGACTCGGCCGATGGGGCGCATACAGGTATGAGGCGTGGCAATGGGTTGAGCACCCTGCCGTGTTCTTGTTGATGCCGTTTTCCTTCGTGATTTTCTGGTGGCTCTTTGCGCTCCGGAACGGGTACCAGCTCCGTGGTTGGTGGCAGGTCTGGATTGCCGGGGCAGTCATTGGCCCCTTGGTCACACTGGTGATGGTGTGGGGTCTGCCACATCTGATCGGATTGGCATTCTGAGTCGTTTCGGCGAAGTTTGTCTATTATGAAACCGAATTGGCTCTCCATATTCTTCAGCACCGGAATGACTTATGCCCACCGACTCCCACGACCCCATCACCGACGCCGTTCTTGATCTCATCCGCGCGCAGGATCCCGAATCCGCCGAACTCATCGCTCTTGAGCGCGATCGGCAGGAGCACACGATCGAGCTGATCGCGTCGGAGAACCACGTCTCGCCGGCGGTGATGTACGCGATGGGCTCGTGCCTGACGAACAAGTACGCCGAGGGGTACCCCGGCAGGCGGTACTACGGCGGGTGCGAGTTCCACGATCAGGTCGAGACGCTGGCGCAGGAGCGCGCGAAGCAGATCTTCGGGTGCTCGTTCGCCAACGTGCAGCCGCACTCGGGCGCGCAGGCCAACGCCGCGGCGTTTATGGCGCTGCTCGAACCCGGTGACACGTTCGCGTCGCTCGTGCTCAGCGATGGCGGGCACCTGTCGCACGGGATGAAGATCAATTTCTCCGGCATCTTCTACAAGCCGGTGCACTACCCGTTGATCCGCGATTCTTCGTCGTCCGATTTCGAAACGATCGACTACGACGCGGTGCGCGAGGTGTGCCTCGAGCACAAGCCGAAGATGCTCCTGTGCGGGTACTCCGCGTACCCGCGCGTGATCGACTTTGCGAAGTTCCGCGCGATCGCCGACGAGTGCGGCGCTTACCTGCTCGCGGATATCGCGCACATCGCGGGGTTGGTCGCCGCCGGGACGCACCCCTCGCCGTTCCCGCACGCGCACGTCGTTACGACGACGACGCACAAAACGCTCCGAGGTCCACGCGGCGGTCTGATCATGTGCAACGACGAGGAGATCTCGAAGAAGGTCAACCGCTCGCTCTTCCCGGGGCTGCAGGGCGGCCCGCTGATGCACATCATCGCGGCCAAGGCGGTGGCGTTCGGTGAGGCGCTCAAGCCGGAGTTCGCGGAATATTCAACCAAGGTCGTTGCTAACGCGCAGGCGCTGGCAACCGCGTTGACCGGTCATGGTTTCCGCATCACCTCCGGAGGCACGGACAACCACCTGATGCTCGTTGACCTGTCGGCGCGCGACGCGGACCTGACCGGCGCTGACGCCGAGGGTTGGCTTGAGGCCGCCGGGATCATCACGAACAAGAACGGCATCCCCGACGACCCGAGGCCTCCGCGCGTGACGAGCGGTTTGCGCTTGGGTTCGCCGGCGACGACCTCGCGTGGGTTCGGCGAGGCGGAGATGGTGCAGATCGCGCAGTGGATCGACACGGTGCTTGCGAGCAAGGGCGACGAGGCAACGATCGCGAAGGTGCGCAACGACGTGAAGAGTTTGTGCGCGAAGTTCCCGATGCCGGGGGCGGCGACGGTCAGCTGCTGATCTGCCGGAGCCCCTCGTATACCGCCGCGCACACCGCGTTGGCGAGGTTCAACGATCGTTCTGTTGGGACCATCGGGAGCGTGACGAGCCGGTCGGGATACCTGTCGAGGATGGTCTGCGGCAGCCCCGCGGTTTCTTTTCCGAAGACGAGGTGGTCGCCGGGTTGGAATGTCGCGTCCCAGTGGGGGCGGTCGGTCTTCGTGGTGTAGAACCAGAGTTGGTTGTCCCTAATGCCGGTCGATTCGAGGTAGGCGTCCCAGCCGTCGTGCTCGGTTGGCGCGAGGCGCGGCCAATAGTCGAGCCCCGCTCGGCGGAGGGCTTTGACATCGGTCTCGAAGGCCAACGGCTTGATCAGGTGTAGCGCACAACCGGTCGCGACGCAGGTGCGCCCGATTGCTCCGGTGTTGTTCGGGATCTCCGGCTCGTGCAGAACGACATGGAACTTTGGAGAGGTCACTGGATTCAGGATAGGCTGAATGGATGCAGACGCGCGAAGGCGAACCCGAATTCCACAAGCCGAGAGCGCGAGGGCTCTTCGTGACCGGGACCGACACCGAGGTCGGCAAGACGGTTGTCGCGTGCTGCATCGCGGATCAACTGCGGAGGAACGAGGCGATCGGATCGGTGGGCGTCTTCAAGCCTCTCGCATCGGGCTGTAAAAAAGTCCGCGAGGGTCTGGTGAGCGAGGACGCCGAGCAGCTTGCGCACGCGGCGGACTTCGATCCGGCGGTGGGTGATCTCGACATCGTCAACCCGATCCGGTTCAAGGCGCCTATCGCGCCGGCGATGGCGCTCGAGCGCGCACGCGCGCGGCTTGATTGGCACGCGATTGATCTGGCGATGACGCGGATCGGTGATTCGTGCGATCGTGTTGTTGTTGAAGGAGTGGGCGGCGCGCTGGCGCCGATCGATGCGCCGCCGCACGGGAAAAAGAAACCGATCACGACGACGCTCGATCTGATGGTCAAGATTGGCTATCCGGTTGTCGTGGTGTGCCGAGCGGGATTGGGGACGCTGAACCACACGGCGCTGACGTGCGAGGCGATCAAGGCGCGTCGGCTCCGCATTGCGGGGTTGATCGTCAACGGCTTTGACCATGAATCAACGGATGATTCAATGCAGGACAACCTCCGGTGGTTGACGATGCAGACCGGTGTGAGCGTGCTCGCGGCGATCCCCTGGGGCGATCGGGTCTGGGATGTCACGTCGATTCATCCGGATTTGCGAGCGGCGATCGATGTGTCGGATTTCAGCGGGCTCTGCAAGGAGGCGCGATGAGCGAGATCAACCAAGAAAAAGAGGCCGCACGGCTGCTCGTGCGGGAACGGCTCGCGAGCGTTCGCGCGAGTGAAATCCGCGCGTGGTCGTCTGCGATTTCTGAGCGACTGCTCGAATGGTCGGTGACGCGCGATGCCCAATGCCCGATGGTGTATCTGGCGACCCCGGATGAGGCCTGGGTGGATGGCTACGCCGATCAGCGGATCAGGGATGGGTTGGAAGTCTGTGGACCCCGTGTGGATTGGCAGACCTGGGAGATGACCCCGAGATTGCTTGAGAGCTTCGGGAGCGGAATCGAGATCCGGAAGCACGGGATCCGCGAGCCGATCAGCTCGGCTGCGGCGGTCGATCCGGTGCGGATCGATGTGGTGCTGATCCCCGGCGTGGTTTTCGATGAATCGGGCGCCCGTGTGGGCAGAGGGGCGGGGTGTTACGATCGGTTCTTCGCCAGAAATGACCTGATGGAGGGGATTCTGGCGGTGGGTGTCTGTTTCGAGGCCCAGCTGGTGGCTTCGGCGCCATCTGAGGGCCATGACGTGCGACTGGACGCGATCGTCACGGAGCAACGGATCATTGAGCCGATGAAGCAGTAGGAGAACTGCGACAGGAATCATCGCCCCGGCGCACCAGTGATGGAGCGTCTCGCGGGCAAACTTTGGACACGGAGGCAGCGGGCCATGGCGTTAGCGTCACAGACAACACGATCGAGTTCCGGGCGAGGGCAATCGAGCAACCAGGGAGGCCTGGGCAGGTTCCGCCGGCGCAAGGCCCGCGCCAGGAGACGCAATTTCACGATCGTGATTATCGTGATGCTCGCCGGGTTCTGGTGGCTGGTGTTGCGCAACCCGGAGACGACGCCGGCGCTGACCGAGGCGGCCGACAACACCGCCGAGCTGCAACCGGCGGAGACCGAGCCCGAGGTTTCGACGACCGATCCCCTGCGCACCGCGATCGCGGGCAATCGGGGCGTGTCGATGCCCGAGCCGACGCGATCGGCGCCCGAGCGGACGACGACCGATCCGCGCACAGGGGGAGTATCCGCCAACAAACCCATCAGCGTGATCACGATGGGGGAGCGCCCCAGCGCCAATTCGAGCGTCGGGGATTCGATCTCGGACGCGATCGACCGGGCACAGGAAGATCGGCGCGACGAATTCGAGGCGACACAGGAAAGCGAAACCCAGGTCGACACGGCGCCGGCGCTCGCTTCGGTGATCAGCCGGGCGGAGTCGGCGGTTTCGCGGAACCGGCTCGTCGAGGCTCGCACGCTCTACAACGCTGCGCTGCTCGATACCAGCACGGACAACGCCTCAAAGAGCATGCTCCGCAGGCGGATCACGGCGCTTAACGACACGCTGCTCTTCAGCCCAACGATCAACGAGGACGACCCGTACACGGGCCGGTACCAGATCGAATCGGGCGACGCCCTCTCGAAGCTGCCCCGGAAGCTGGGGCTGAACGTCAACTGGCGGTTCATCCAGCGCATCAACGGGATCTCCGATCCCAAGCGGATCCGGGTGGGGCAGCGGGTCAAAACCGTGAGCGGGCCTTTCCATGCGATCATCAGCAAGAGCGCGTACCGGATGGACCTGTACATGGGCGAGTCGTCAGAACTTATGTACGTCGCCTCGTTCCCCGTGGGGCTCGGGGAGAATGACTCGACCCCGATCGGCTCGTGGGTGGTCCGCAAGGACTCGAAGCTCGTCAACCCAAGATGGGTCAACCCCCGCACCGGCGAGGTCTTCGGGGCGGACAACCCGATGAATCCGATCGGCGAGCGGTGGATCGGGATCGAGGGCGTTGATGACCAGACTCGGACGCTCGAGGGCTTCGGGATCCACGGCACCATCGATCCGGAGTCGATCGGGACGCAGGCGTCGATGGGGTGCGTGCGGCTCGGCGATGACGACGTGGCGATGGTCTACGAACTGCTGATCGAGGGTGTGAGCCGGGTCGCGATCACGCCGTAAGAGCGGTCCGGATCGAACGTAAAAACGCCGGCTCGGAAACCTTGTTTCTGAGGTTGAAATCGCTGTTTTTTGAATCCCGAAATCGGGCTCAAATCGTGCCTGAAACTGACGAATCGGCTAGAATACAAGCCCCCATTTCCGGGGCTGGTTGGGCGTCGTTGTAGGCCGTCTCAGTCCGGTCCTGACGCGCCCGCTCGTGATGTAATCCGAACCGGCTGCCGCACTCCCGACACGACCCCTCCAACACGCCAGTGAAGCGGTGAGCGCCGCCGATCGACCTCCAACCCCAAAGATGCCCAAACAGACGATGCCAGACAAATCGACGCACAAACCAGTCGCGATTGACATCACGGACGCCGGCGATCAATCCGATGCGCCCAATAGCAATGCCGGCAACAGCAAGGCCCATGCCGCGTACGACGCCGAGCAGATCACCGTGCTCGAAGGTCTCGAGGCGGTGCGCAAACGCCCTGGCATGTACATCGGCGACACCGGCATCACCGGTCTGCACCACTTGGTCTTCGAGGCGGTGGACAACTCCATCGATGAAGCGATGGCGGGGCGCGCCACGACCGTCAGCGTGACGATCCAGGCGGACGGCTCGATCGCGATCGTTGACGACGGCTCGGGTATCCCCGTCGGACCGATGAAGCACGACAACCCGCAACTCGACGGCAAGCCCGCGGTCGAGATCGTCATGACCGTGCTCCATGCCGGTGGCAAGTTCGGCGGCGAGGAGTCGGCGTACAAGGTCTCCGGTGGTTTGCACGGCGTCGGTATCTCCTGCGTCAACGCGCTCTCGGAGTGGGTCGAGGTCGAGGTCTACCGCGAGGGCAAGATCCATGCGATCAGCTTCGAGCGCGGCGAGGTCGACAAGAAACTGCACATCCTCGGCACGCTCGATGACGCGGAGCACACCGGAACGAAGGTCGTCTTCAAGCCGGACCTGCAGATCTTCCCCGAGATCGAGTTCGAATACTCGATCGTTCAGACGAGGCTCCGCGAGCTGGCGTACCTCAACCCCGGCGTGATCATCAAGGTCGCGGACGAGCGTGTCGGCGCTGACGGCGAGATGAAGCAGGAGACTTACTGCTTCAAGGACGGCGTCGCGGAATTCGTCGAGTACCTGAACGAATCGAAGAACCCGGTCTCGACCATGATCCGCCTGAGCGGTGGCGACGACGAGCGGGGCCTCGTGTGCGATCTTGCGATGCAGTTCAACGACTCGTACTCCGAGACGCTGCTCAGCTTCGTCAACAACATCAAGACCGTCGACGGCGGCACGCACGTCTCCGGTTTCAAAACCGCGCTGACGCGGACGCTCAACACGTACTCGCGGACCAGCGGGATCCTGAAAGAGAAAGACCCCACCCCCAGCGGCGATGACCTGCGTGAGGGGCTCGCGGTGGTGATATCGGTCAAGCTCCCCGACCCGCAGTTCGAGGGGCAGACCAAGGGCAAGCTCCGCAACACCGATATTGATGGGTTTGTGTCGTCGATCGTCAGCCAGAGTCTCCAGACGTGGCTCGAAGAGAACCCCGCCGAGGCGAAGCGGATCTGCATGAAGGGCGTCATCGCGGCGCAGGCGCGCGAAGCGGCGCGCAAGGCGCGCGACCTGACGCGGCGCAAGAGCGCGCTCGAGTCGGGATCGATGCCCGCCAAGCTCGCCGACTGCAAGACCAACGACGTCGAGCGTTCCGAACTGTTCATCGTCGAGGGTGATTCCGCAGGCGGATCGGCCAAGCAGGGCCGGGATGTCGAGACGCAGGCGATCCTCCCGCTCAAGGGCAAGATCCTCAACGTCGAGAAAGCGAGGCTCGACAAGATCCTCGGCTTCGAAGAGATCCGCGTGCTCATCGCCGCGCTGCGTTGCGGCATCGGCGAGGACTTCGATCCGGCGAAACTCCGCTACGGCCGGATCATCATCATGTGTGACGCCGATGTGGACGGCTCGCACATCGCGACGCTGCTGCTGACGTTCTTCTTCAGGCAGATGCCGGAGCTGATCAAGCGCAACCGGATCTTCGTCGCGCAACCGCCGCTGTACCAGATCACACGCAACCGCAAGGGCCGGTTCGTGCTCAACGATGCCGCACTCAACACGGAGCTGACCGAACTGGGGCTCGACGGCTCGACGCTGCTGGTGCGCGACCTTGATGAGATCGACAAATTGACGCACGAGCCGAAGG
>JAJDDA010000062.1 GCA_029260535.1 Phycisphaerales bacterium
TTCTCCGGTGGGCAGCTCGGGCAGTCAACGATCTTCGGCCTGGGCATCATGCCCTACATCTCCGCCGCGATTATCTTCCAGCTGCTCGCGTCCGTCTCTCCGATGATCAAGAAGGTCAAGGATGACGGGCCGTCGGGGCAGCAGAAGATCACCGAATGGACCCGCTACCTCACGATCGCGCTTTGCATCGTGCAGGCGGTCTTCTGGCTCGGCTTCATCAAGTCGCAGGGCCTGGTCTACCTCGGTTGGAGCACGAACCCCCTCTGGTGGATCACTGCGACCGCCGCGATGACCGCAGGGACGACGTTCTTGATGTGGCTCGGTGAGCAGATCGACAAGTACGGCATCGGCAACGGTGTCTCGCTGATTATCACCGCGGGCATCCTGACGCAGATGCCCGCCGCGCTGATGTGGGTGGTCAAGAACTCACCGATCGGTCAGTTCGGGTTCCTCCGCGAGACGCTCGCGATCGAGCTTACCGAAGAGCCCTCACTCAGCTGGATGGGCGTGATCTTCCTCTTCTCCGCCTTCTTCTTCGTCGTTGCCGGCGCGGTGCTGATCACTGTTGCCCAGCGCCGGATCCCGGTGCAGCAGGCGAAGCACACCAGAGGCCGTCGCGTCTTTGGTGGCCAACGCTCGTACCTCCCCCTGCGGATCAACCACGCCGGCGTGATGCCGATCATCTTCGCTTCATCGCTGATGATCTTCCCGTCGGTGATCTTCGGGTACCTCGACACGTCGATGCAGGGTGTTGAAGGAATGGAGTGGCTCAAGGCCGCGATCACGTTCACGAGCACCAACCTCGCGATCGGGGCGATCCCCTACATCTTCCTCTACATCATCATGGTGTACTTCTTCAGCTACTTCTGGACCACCGTTCAGTTCAACCCTGAAGAGATGTCCAAGCAGCTCCGCGATCACGGCTCCTTCGTCCCAGGCCTCCGCCCTGGTCCCCGCACCGCGGAGTACCTCGAGACGGTCATGGAGCGGATTACCTATGTCGGTGGCGGGTTCCTCGCGATCATCGCGGTCATCCCCATGATCGTGCAGAACACCTTCAATATCCCCTTCATGGTCGCGGCGTTCCTCGGCGGCACCGGCCTGCTGATCGTCGTCTCCGTGGGGCTGGATTTCGTCCAGCGGATCGAGGCCAACCTGCTCATGCGGAACTACTCCGGGTTCCTCGGTGGTGATGACACCCATTCGTCCAAGAAGATGCGGGGCCCACGATGAACGTGGCCACGCAGGAGATCCCCGGGCTTGTCCAATCCGCTGGTGTGGCTACACTTCCCGGTTCCCCGCCTATCAGTGGGGGGCGCCGCGCACGGATCCGCAGCGGCTCAATCAATACAACATCCTGCCGTATCAGGGTTTCCGGAGAAATCCGGTCGATCCTGAGCGGCGGATTCGGATTTTTCTATTCT
The DNA here is from genome assembly GCA_029260535.1 of Phycisphaerales bacterium. GTDB lineage: Bacteria > Planctomycetota > Phycisphaerae > Phycisphaerales > UBA1924 > JACKHE01. The sequence goes on from JAJDDA010000062.1 coordinate 1,425, forward strand.
CAGGTTTGACCTTTGGAGGTAGCAGGACCGGCGTCGGTCCAATTCATTGATGCCCAAACAGGACGATAAACTGGTGCTCGACGCCGAAGTCGAGGAGGCGCTCCCGAACGCGATGTTCAAGGTGAAGCTGCCCAACGACCAGTCGGTTCTCGCGTACGTTTCCGGCAAGATGCGCAAGCACTTCATCCGCATCCTGCCAGGCGACCGCGTCACCGTCGAGATCAGCCCCTACGACCTGACCAAGGCCCGCATTACCTACCGCCACTAGACCCAGATTCAAACAGTACTTAAAGCCAATAGCCACACGACTGACAGGACACGATCGATATGAAAGTTAAATCAAGCGTCAAAAGGATCTGCAACAGCTGCAAGATCGTCCGCCGCAAGGGCAAGGTGCGTGTGATCTGCAGCGCCAACCCCAAGCACAAGCAGGTCCAGGGCTGAGCATCGTTAACCCCGCCGCTCGGATGAGCGGCGATTGAAGGAGCATGCGAGATGCCTCGTATCGCAGGAACAGATATTCCCGACCGCAAGATGATCCGCTATTCGCTGCGGTACGTCTTCGGCATCGGTCCCAAGACCGCTGATGACATCCTTGCCGCCACCGGCATCGATCCCACGATCAAGGCTCAGGATCTCAACGATCAGCAGATGAGCGAGATCGTGAACTACATCGACTCGAATCTGCAGGTCGAGGGCTCGCTCCGCCGCGGCGTTGCCGAGAACATCAACCGGCTCCGCGAGATCCGCTCCTACCGGGGCGACCGTCATCGCCGGGGTCTGCCTGTTCGCGGCCAGCGCACCAAGTGCAATGCCCGCACCCGCAAGGGCCGCAGGAAGACCGTCGCCGGCAAGAAGGGCGTCAAGTAAACCACTGAACTCACGCTGGGGCGCTCCCCCGGCATCCATGCAGCTGCGATCGGATCAGGGCGTCCCTCTGAGCCCTCGGCCGACAACCGGAGCCAATACCAATGGCAAAGAAAAGCAAGAAAGTCCGCAAGAACGTCGCCCGTGGCGTTCTGCACGTGAAGGCCACCTTCAATAACACCATCGTCACGATGACCGACACCAACGGCGAGGCCGTGTGCTGGGATTCCGCCGGGACGATCGGCTTCAAGGGCGCTCGCAAGAGCACGCCCTTTGCCGCGACCCGTGCCGGTGAGTCGGTCGGTGAGAAGGCCCGCAAGATGGGCATGGTCGAGTGCGAGGTCCGCGTCAAGGGCCCCGGCCCCGGCCGCGAGTCCGCGATCAGCGGCGTCGCCAGCCGCGGCATCCGCGTGACCGCCATCGAAGACCACACCCCGGTGCCGCACAACGGCTGCCGTCCCAAGAAGAAGCGCCGCGTCTAACGCGGATCATGAATCAATCGTCCCTTTCCTCGGGGCAGAAGACACCGTGCGCCGGGCTCAGCAGCCAGCGTCGGTCGTCGAGAACCCGGGGAACGTTCGTCAGTCACGAACCCTGCTGAATTTCGGAGTGCATCGCTATGAGAATTCGCTGGAGAGGTCTGGAGCTGCCAAGCAGCGTCATCGTCGACGAGAAATCGCGCGCCACGACCTACGCCAAATTCACCATCGAGCCGTTCGAGCGCGGCTTCGGCACCACGGTTGGCAACAGCCTCCGCCGCATCCTGCTCTCGAGCCTCGAGGGCGCCGCGGTCACGTCCGTCAAGATCAAGGGCGCCGAGCACGAATTCAGCACGCTCCCGGGTGTTCTTGAGGATGTCGTTGACATCATCCTGAACATCAAGAGCCTGGTCGTTGGCCTCGAGGGCGATGAACCCAAGACGATGGTCCTGCGAGCCAACTCCCCCGGCCCAGTCACCGCCGACCTCATCGAAGCGGACACCGCGATCACGATCCTCAACAAGGATCTGGTCATCGCGACGCTGACCGAGAACGTCAATCTCGAGATCGAGTTCACCGTCGAGAAGGGCCGCGGCTACGTCCCGGCGACCGAACGACGCGCCTCGACCGACGAGCAGGAGATCGGCGTCATCACGGTCGACTCGATCTTCTCCCCGGTCCAAAGGGTCCGGTACAAGACCGAGAACACCCGCGTCGGGCAGCGCACGAACTACGACAAGCTGATCCTCGAGATCTGGTGCGATGGCTCCGTGACCCCCGCGATGGCGATGGTCGAAGCCGGCAAGATCATGCGCAAGCACCTCAACCCGTTTGTCCAGTACAACGAGGTTGGTTCGGACTCGATCTCCGAAACCGCGGCGCTCAAGGCCAGCGTTGATGACGAGCTGATCCAGAAGCTCAACATGACCATCCACGATCTCGAACTCTCGGTCCGGGCGAGCAACTGCCTCGAATCCGCCGAAATCAACACCGTTTCCGATCTCGTCACGATGAGCGAGGGCGAGCTGCTCAAGGTCCGCAGCTTCGGCAAAACCTCGCTCCGTGAAGTCAAGCGCAAGCTTGTCGAGATGAACCTGTCGCTTGGCATGACACTCCCCGAGGGAGTTGAGAGCCCGGCGTCTGCCTGATTCAGTCCCACCACCAGCGGGAGGCGAATCAGCCCCCGCGTTTCTGACCGGAGTCTCGTAATGCGTCACCGCATGGCTGGCTACAAACTCGGGCGCACGCGTACGCATCGTACCTCGACGCTGCGCAACCTCGCCGCCGGGCTCTTCGAGCACGGGCAGATCACCACAACGGTCACCAAGGCCAAGGCGATGCAGCCCTTCGTTGAGAAGCTCATCACCCTCGCCAAGCGCGGCGACCTGCATTCGCGCCGGCTCGTGCTCGCACGGCTTCGCGACCGCATCATGACCGGCGATGAGTCTGTCCTGGAGCGCAACCGCTACGGCGAACTCCGCAAGGGCCCCAAGCTCGTCAAGCACCTCTTCGAAGAGGTCGCTCCTCGCTTTGCCGATCGTCCCGGTGGTTACACCAGGATCATCAAGCTTGGCAAGAAGCGCATCGGCGACAAGGCCGAGCTCTGCGTCATCCAGCTCTGCGGCGAAGAGGACGGCCCCGAGATCGGTGGCCGCCTGAGCCACCGCCGCCGGATCGCTGACAAACGCACCGCCTACGCCGCCAAGCTCAGCAAGGGCTTCGCCGCTCCTGCCAAGGCGGAAGCGAAGGTCGAAGCGGAAGCCGCGCCGGCTGCCGAAGAAGCCACGCCGGAATCCGGCGAGTAATAACGATGGTCCCGCTCGTCCTCTGCGGCGCGCGCTGAAGAGGACGCCGGTATCATGCCAGCGATGCTCGAATCCCTCGACACACTCGAAGCCGACGCGCTCGCTGCCCTCAGCGCCGCGTCTGATGCGCCGGCGCTCGAGTCGTGGCGCATCGAGTACCTCGGCGGCAAGGGCCGGATGAAGTCCGCCGCCGCAGGGCTCAAGGACGTCTCCAAAGAAGAAAAACCCGCCGCGGGCAAACGCCTCAACGAGGTGAAGCAGGCCATCGAAGCCGCCTTCAAAGCAAGGCAGTCGGAGGTCGGCAAAGGCGGCGGTGGTGGGGGCGCCAACTCAGCCGGCCCCGCGATCGACCTGACCGAGCCGGGCATCGCCCCGGAGCTTGGTCGTCGCCACGTCATCAGCCGCGTCACCGAAGAGCTCTGCGATGTCTTCGGCAGGATGGGCTTCGAGGTCGTGACAGGCCCCGAGCTGGAAGACGACCAGCACAACTTCGTCAAACTCAACATCCCCGCCGAGCATCCGGCACGGGAGCCGATCGACAACTTCTACGTCGACGACCCGCTCAAGACGGACGTCCCCCGGATGCTCCGCTCGCAGACCTCCACTGTGCAGATCCGCACGATGGAGTCGCGCAAGCCTCCATTGCGGATCATCTCACCGGGGCGCGTGTACAGGCCGGACACGGTCGACGCGACGCACTCGTTCATGTTCCACCAGCTCGAGGGGCTGTACGTCGATCGCAAGGTCTCGATGGTGGATCTCAAGACGACGCTCTACAGCTTCGCCAGGTCGTTCTTCGGTCCTGACGCCGAGATCCAGCTGGTGCCAAGTTATTTCCCGTTCACCGAGCCCAGCGCCGAGTTCTACATGAAGATCCGCCTCCGCCCGGACGAGCCGGCGAAGTGGGTCGAGCTCGGCGGGTGCGGCATGGTCGACCCGGCGGTCTTCGAGGCGGTCGGGTACGACCCCGAGGAATGGACCGGCTTCGCCTTCGGGTTCGGCATCGAACGCATCGCGATGGGTAAATACTCGATCCCCGATATCCGCATGCTCTTCGAGAATGACGTGCGTTTCCTGAAACAGCTCTGATCGGACACGCCAAAGCCGAAACCGGCTTTGGTGATCTCCATATGAACAGATAGACCAATCGCGCGCCGATTCCCGTCGCGCCAGAAACTCACAGGGGCATTCACTATGGCAGACGATATGAACGGCAATCACGACAACGACGATGTCTTCGTCGCACACGCGGACGAGTTCGACGACAACCTCGATGCGCAGCTGCCGGCATGGCCCAAGGTGGTCGGGATCATCAGCATCGTTTGGGGATCCATCGGCTTGATCTGCAACGGGATCGGCGCTGCTTCGGCAGTCTTTATGCCCACGCTGATGCAGAGCGCCGCGGACACGATGGAAGGGGGCTTCCCGCCGTCCATCACCGATCCCCCGATGTCAACGATGATCGCATCGGTCCTCGGATTCCTCCTGTCGGTCTTCCTGGTGATCGCTGGCGCGATGACCGTCATGCGCAAGGCCGGCGGCCGAACCGCGCACCTGATCTACGCCCCGATCCACATCATCCTGATCATCTGGGGCATCGTTGTGCAGATCGGTGTGCAGAGCGAGACCGCGGAATGGGTGCGGCAGAACCCCGACGCGGACTTCTCGCAGACGCAACAGGTCGGCGGCTCGGTCGGCCTGATCATGCTCGGTCTCTTCTCGATCATTTTCCTGATCTGGCCGGTCTTCAACCTGGTCTGGTTCGGCGCGATGAAGAAGACCCACGCCGACATGACCGGCG
>JAJDDA010000063.1 GCA_029260535.1 Phycisphaerales bacterium
AGCGGCGATGGAGGCGTCGATCTCCTTCTGCCGGGCGATCCGCTGCTCCCACCAGTCGGCGTGGAGTTGCTTCGCTTTGTCCGACCAGTCGTCCTCGGCGTCGCGCGGGATCTCCCACTCCTGCCAGTTTTCTTTGAGCGACTTATTGAGTTGCTCGCGGAAGGATTCGAGTGTTTCCTGGAAGTTGTCCCAGATGACATCGATCTCGGCGTTGTTAGCGATGGATTTGAGCATGACGTGCGGAACGCGCTCATAGACGAAGCCGTGGCGGATGTCGTCATGTGTTGATTTTTCTGAAGGTGCAGTTCGAGTGAGCTCTGCCTCTTTGAGCTTGCCGTCTTTGCTATCGGAAAGTAGATAGAAGGGATGGCGGGCGCCCATGATGCGGGCTCGGGCTAGAGCGAGTGAAACGCGGGAAGTATCGATTGTGATCCAGCGTCGGCCCCATTGCTCTGCGACATATGCGGTTGTGCCTGAGCCACAAGTAGGATCTAGAACGAGATCTCCAGGGTCAGTGGCCATTAGCAAGCATCGTTCAATAATTTTAGGATTTGTTTGAACGACATAAAATTTTTCGCCACCCACAGAACTACTGCAATCAGTCCATACGTTCACGCGTGGAGAAACGCTGAAATCTTGGAAAAAACGAATGTATGCCAAAGTCGCTTTTAGAGGCACAATACGATCGGCATGAAGCAAACGCCCCATCCCTTGTTCGCTTGTTTTCCAAACTCCTTTTTGTGGCCGGAATGTTTGACCATTGATATAAACAGGGTATTTAGTTTTTTCGACACCGCTTTGGCCAGTAACTCCACTCTGCCTATACAGCTTTCCATTAGCTAAAATACCATTTTTATCAACGTCATCACTAGCAGCAATACGCCTTCTATTGAGATTGTCTTCCTGCAACCACCTATATGCACTGCCGTCTTGGTCCGCTGATTTGGAATCAAACAGTTCGCGATATTTTTCCGAATTTTTATGCCTTGCATACCAAAGGATTGTGTCAGCAACTGCCCCCAACCCCTTGGATGAGCCCGATGGTCCGCCTGCACTTGTTGTTTTTTGAACTGTTATCGTGGCAAGAGCACATTCATCTCCAAACACTTCGTCCATGACGGCTCGGACGCGATGGACATTCTCATCGCCGATCTGCACAAAAATCGACCCGGATTCATGGAGTAGATCTCGTGCGACAGAAAGCCGATCACGCAAGTACGTCAGGTAAGAATGAATCCCATCCCGCCACGTATCCCGGAACGCCTTCACCTGCTCCGGCTCGCGTGTGATGTGGTCGGTCTTCCCGTCCTTCACATCCCGGCTCGTCGTTGACCACTGGAAGTTCGAGTTGAACTTGATGCCGTAGGGCGGGTCGAGGTAGATGCACTGCACCTTGCCCCGCAGCCCCTCGCGTTCGGCCAGCGACGCCATGACCTGCAGGCTGTCGCCCAGGATCATGCGGTTCGTCCAGTTGGCGTCGTGCTGGTAGAACTCGGTCTTCGCGTCGTCGTCGGGCAGCCCGTTGAAGTCGGCGTACAGATCGCTGAACAGCATCGGCGCCGCGTCTTCCTCCTCGGTGCGTTCCTGCTTGATGGTCTTCCGAAGCAGATCGTCAATCAGAACCTTCGGGTGGACCTTCTCCTGAATGAACAGCGGCGGCGCATTGACAACAAGGTCGGACCAGTCCTGCTCATCCTTCCCCCGCCAGACCAGTTGTGGATCAAGGTCCCGGTTCCGCCGCTCGTACGCGACACGGATCGGCGATTGGTCGTCCTTGCCCATGACGGACTGAAACTCAGCCGTAGGAATGTTCGACCGCTTCGCCTCATCGTGCGTCAGCGTCTTGACCTCCTTGCGGGCGGTCTTCTTGCGTGCTTTTTTCTTGGATGCGGTTTTCTTGGCCATGGATGATCAATCTAACTCAGTGTCGAGGGCGTCGGGGTTCTTCAGTGATTTCTTCTGATCGGTGGCGATGCGGCGCTCAACCTTCTTGACATCTTCAGCGGCGGGCAGGCTCTCGGGGCGGATGCCGCGATTGATCAGGGTGTCCCGGACCGCCTGGTTGTTGGTGATGTGCTCTCGCGAGATCGCCGATTCAGTGCGCATGGTTTTTTCGCGTGCGTTGTGGATCGTGATCTCCGTGGCGAAGTCCTTTGCCTTGAGGATGATGGTCGGAGCGAAGTCCGCGAGCGGCCGACCGTCGGGGACCTTCCACTGCGATTTCATCTCCCGCGTCGTCTTGTTAAAGAGCGCCTGGTCGCCCTTGCTGCGGATCATCGCGAAGTTCTTCGCTCCCCCGGCCTGCTCGAAGATGACACCGGAGAGATCTTTCTCAGTACTGGTGAGTTTCTTCCGTGCGGAGACTCGCTCGGCTTCGAGGACCCGCTGCTCAATCAGCTCGGCCTTGCGGGTCTGGAGGGCGAAATAGGTCTGGGCGAAAGCGATCGCTTGTTTGCCCGGATCTCCATTCTGGGCAAGGAGATAGCATGCGTAGCGGGTGAGCATGATGTCATCGATTTCCCGCTGGCTGCCCGAGCCGAGATCGACCATTTTCCCGACGTCAGCAAAATGGTCTCCGACTTCGTGTTCGGAGACTTCGCATGCCGTCTTTGCCTTGGAAACGACGTTGAGGAAGTTGTCCCATTTCGCGTAACCCAGCAGGTGCTGGAGGTCGCGCGCCAGCCAGAACTCGACGCCTGAATCGGTCTGCTGGGCGTGTCCTTCGAAGCTGTTGGTGAGCGAATGGATGAGGTCAGATTTCATGTCGTGCTCTCTCCCAGGAATTGTC
>JAJDDA010000064.1 GCA_029260535.1 Phycisphaerales bacterium
TTCAACAACCACGGGATCGAGATCAACGCGAGCAACGTGACCCTTGATCTCAACGGGTTCTCGGTGATCGGCAACACGGAGGTTGGCTCCTTCGACGGGATCCACGTCACCGGGGTGCGGACCGGCATCAGCGTGCGCAACGGGCGGGTCGAGGCCTTCTTTCAGGACGGGATCGACCTGGGCAACGCGGAGAACACGATCGTCAGCGATGTCACCGTCGCGTTCTGCGGCGGCGACGGGATCAACACCGGGAACTCGGCGTTGGTCGAGCGATGCGTCGTGGATAACTCGGGCGGCGACGGGATCGACGTTGATATCGCGAGCATCGTGCGTGATTGCGTCGTCACCGAGTCGGGATCCGTTGGCGTCCGGACCGGCAGCAACTCGGTTGTGACCGATTGCACCGCCTCGTTCGGATCCAGCACAGGATTCATCACCGGTGTCACGTCGGTCGTCTCGGGCTGCAACGCGGGGGACAACGCCAGTAACGGATTCTCCGTCAATTTCAACTGCAACGTCAGCGATTGCATCGCCGAGGACAACGTCGGCGTGGGATTCACTTCGAGCAGCACCGCGTTCTTCCGTGATTGTGTTGCGCAGAACAACGACAGCCACGGGTTCGATCCCGGCGGCTCTGCGGGGTCGAGGCTGGACGGGTGCTTCGCGGTGAACAACGGCGGCAACGGGATCGACGCCTCGACAAACACGCATGTGAGCGGCTGCACCGTGCGGTCGAACTCCCTCGCCGGGATCGACGGAACGTCCAATGTCACCGTGGTCGATACCGTTGTTCTCAACAGCGAGGGTGGCGATGGCATCACGCTCAGCAGCGGCAACGTCGAGCGGTGCACGGTTCGGAACAGCGCCGCGAGTGGCATCACAATCAACAGCAGTGGTGACGTGCGCGATTGTATCTCCGACAACAATGCGGGCGACGGGATCTTCGGCGGTTTCGATTCTTCGGTCGTCGGCTGCACGTCGTACAGCAACGGGCTGGCCGGGATCCATATCGACGGGCAACGGTCCTTCATCGATTCCAACCGATGCCGGTCCAACACGCGTGGTTTCGATATTGACCAGGTCAACAACACGATCATCCGGAATGTCTCGATCCAGAACGGGACCGCGTATTCCATTGTCGGGGGCAACGACGTGGCGCCGATCGTGGTCTCACCTGCCGGGGCGGGGCCCTTTGACAATCTCCAGCACTGAGAGCGCGGCCTCGCAGGGCGCGGTATTCTGTAGCGACATGCTCAACCCACACCCGGAATACCCGAACCTGTTCGTCCACACGCACCCCGCGATCCAGCACAAGGTCACGCGCCTGCGCGATGAGCACACGGATCGCCACGCCTTCCGCTCGCTGACGAGGCGGATCGCCTCGCTGATGGTGTACGAGGCGACGAGGGAACTCCCGACGGAGACGGTCGAGGTGCACACGCCGCTGGAGACCATGCTCGGTGTCAAACTCAGCGGGTCGATCACGATCGTCCCGATCCTGCGCGCGGGGCTGGGGATGTCCGAGGGGGTGCTCGACCTGCTCCCCGAGGCGAGGGTCGGCGTGATCGGGATGGCGCGCAACGAGCAGACGCTCGAGCCGATGGAGTACATCGCGAACCTGCCGATGAATATGGATTCCGGACCGGTGCTGCTGCTCGACCCGATGCTGGCGACCGGCGGGAGCGGGTCTGCGGCGACGGCGTACCTCCGAAACGCCGGCGCAAAGGACCTGCGGTTCCTCTGTCTTGTTGCGGCGCCTGAGGGTGTGAAGAAGATGCTCGAGGATCATCCAGGGGTGCCGATCCATGCGGCGGCGTTGGATGACCGGCTGGATGTCAACGGGTACATCCGCCCCGGGCTGGGCGATGCCGGCGATCGGCTCTTCGGGACAGGCTGATTGATCCGGATTGCTTGCGCGAGCGCCGCTGAGGCGCTATCTTGGTTTGAACCTATGGCAAAGAAAACTACAACAACGAAATCGCCGCGCGCCGCCAAGGCGAAGACCAAGGCATTGACGCCCAAGCACAAGCTCGCCAAGCCCGACACGAGGGTGTACGTGGGCGACAGCCGGGAGTTGCTCCGCGCCGTCCCGGATTGCAAGAAGGGGAAGGTTGATCTGATCTTCGCCGACCCGCCGTTCAACTGGCAGGTGCAGTACGACGAGTGGCACGACGGGATGCCGCGCGAGGATTTCCTGGAGTTCACGTACGACTGGCTCGACGGGTGCATCGAAGCGCTGACCCCGACCGGTTCGCTGTGGGTGAACATCCCCGACGACACCGCGGCGGAGATCGTTGTGCACCTGAAGAAGCGCGGCCTGACGATGGTGAACTGGTGCGTGTGGCACTTCCGGTTCGGGCAGAACCGGATGAGCTCGTTCATCATGAGCAAGGTGCACGCGCTGTACTTCGTCAAGGACCCTGCGAACCGGACTTGGAACGCTGAAGCGATCCTCGAGCCCTCCGATCGCGCGACGACGTACTTCGATCCGCGCACGCACAACAAGCGCGAGGGGCACAACGGGATGCGCGTCCCGATGGATGTGTGGTATGGGAAATACTGGGGCCGGATCCAGGGCAACAACAAGGAACGCCGGAGCAACCACGAGAACCAGCTCCCCGAGGTTTATCTGGAGCGGGTGATCCGCGCGTGCTCGAACGAGGGTGATCTCGTGCTCGATCCGTTCCTCGGCAGCGGCACAACCGGGGTCGTTGCAAGGGAGCTGGGGCGCAAGATGATCGGGCTCGAATACAGCGCCGCGAACGCGAAGAGCGCGTTCGAGCGGATCAAGGCGGGGCCGATCCGGGTTGGTCAGGGGGCGATCAATCAGTCGTCAGCGATCTTCGCGCCGCGCCGTGTCGGGGCAAAGTCCCGTGCTCAGGCCGAATCCATGTAATAATGCGGTGCGGCAACAACTGCGCGTTTCGATGGATTGAGGGCTAAAAAACCCTTGGAATCGTGTGTATTCGTGGATTTGGTCTTGTGTCGTCCCGATAACACCATGTATTCTTAGGTTTGTCGCGAACGGATTTTCGCGGCGTGATTGGTTCGATGTCGAGGGGCGCAAGCCTCGGCGGAGCCAAATCAGGAGGCCCATGCATATGGCCACAACTTCGATCAACAACCCACCGACCGAAACTACCGCTCACGGGACCGCTCCGGTCAATGGCGCGGTGGTCGGTTCCCAACTCGGCATCGATTGCCCCGAGGCGCTCGCCGACTGGTTCGAGCGCATTTACGCGCAGGCGGAACAGCACACCGAGCGCGTGCCGTGGTGTCACGCGGGGGCGAACCCCTCGTTCATCGCGTGGTTGAATGTCGAAGCGCCGTCGATCATTCGGCCCGGCGCGCGGGTTGTTGTCGCGGCGTGCGGCGTCGGGAACGATGTCGCGGAGCTGGTCAACCGCGGCTACGACGCGGTGGGCTTTGATGTGTCCTCGACGTGCATCGAGATGGCCAAGGAAGAGCACCCGGATCTCGCGGATCGGTTCATCCAGGCGGACCTGCTGAATCCACCGATCAGGTTGCGGGGCCGGTTCGATCTCGTTGTTGAGATCCACACGATCCAGGCGGCGCCGGTTTCGATGCGTCCTGCGATCGCGCATGGGTTGTCGGGGATGCTGCACCGGCACGGCGTGCTGGTCGCGGTGGCGCACGGTCGGGATGAAACCGAGTCGCTTGAGAATCTCACCGAGCCCCCTTACCCGCTGACCGCTGGCGAGATGCAATCGCTCTTCGCTGCCGAGGGTCTGACCCTGATGCGGCCGGTGGATGATTTCTTCGACGACGGAGACCCGCCGAGGCGGAGGCTCCGAGGGGTCTTCGCGGTCGATCAGAACGATCTTTGATCGGATCGCTCTCTGTTGTACGGATCAGGTATTGGTGAATAGCGCCGCTATACTGACGCCAACAAGGCGTTAGCGTTCGGGTGTTGTTCGATGCGGAACCGTATCGGGGGCCTCGGCGTATCTGTTGACGTGGAATACTGATCGACCGGTCTGCCGGCACGGTCGCTCCCTGAATTGATGTCAGACCTGCTTGATGAAATGAGACCTTGACCCATGAAGAACAGCACCGGACACCGAATCGACGAGCGTGGCTTCACGCTGATCGAACTGCTTGTTGTGGTCGCGATTATCTCGATCCTGATTGCGATCCTGCTGCCGGCGTTGGGCGCTGTTCGCAAATCGGCCAGGATCGCGACGACCACGGCGCAGATCACCAACTTCCTCAACGCGAGCGACAGTTTCGAGATCGATAACAAACGCGTGCCGGGGTATTTTTCATCGATCGCGATGGGCAGCGAAGAGAACGGCGGTGTTTCCAACGGGAACGCGGTCGGTTTCACCTCGATGGAGAACGCGCTGATCGATCTCGCGGGCGGGATTATTCTTAAAGCTGATGACCCGATGGACATCCAGCCGGACAGCCTGAATAGTGTGCGGTATGTCGGCCCGTTCCTGAATGATGATGAAAACGTCAAGGTCGACGTCAACGCGGTGGGGTCCGGACAAAACGGCGGCGGGTACTTCACCGCGACGAGCGGCGAGTTGAAACCTGTCGAAGGCCAGTTCGGGTCTGACGGGGACGACCTCTCCCCGACTTGGATGCCCGACCTGATCGATTCCTGGGGTCAGCCGATCATGCTCTGGCGGCGCGACAACGGCGCCGGATCAACCCTCCCGGTGATCCCCACGGATTTCGATTACTTCGCGCAGGATACCTCGGATTCTTCCAGGTCGATGTTCTACAGGGCGTCCAATTGTGGTTACCTCAACTCGATGGCGCTCGGAGAGGACATGGTCGATCATGCCAAGAAGAGTGCACTCGGGGACGAAATCGCATCGAGCAGTCCAGTGATTTCGCAAGGCAACCTCGCGGGAATCCTGGGCAGCCCGGCGTTCCCGGAAGAGCGTGCCGTGGCTACGAATCCCTGGCGCCCCACAGCGCCGCGGGGTTCGATGATCGCGATCTCCGCTGGTCCTGACAGCATCTACTTCAAGCGTGGCGACCTGAAATCGGTCGACGAGAACGGGAACAAGATCTACTACGCTCCGGCGGGTGCGGCAACAAACCGGGGCGGCCTGGACGCTCTTCTTGCAGATGTTGATTATTTCGACGACGTGATCGGATCGACCGGCGGTTGAATCTCGGAGCCTCAACTCCGCTGAATTTAAGCCATATTTGATGCACAACGTGCGCGTGTGCCGGTATCCTTTCGCACATGCATCATTTTTCAATCGTTCGTTTCATCAGGTCCGTGCTCCCGGCTGTTGCTGTGAGCGCGATCTGTTCCGTGTCTTTCGCGCAGCCAACGCCGTTGAATGGCCCGAAGCCGATTGACCTTGGCTGGCACGCGCTCGTCGGCGCCACGGTGATCCCGGCGCCCGGTGAATCGATCGAGAACGCGACGGTCGTGCTGCGCGATGGCGTGATCGTTTCGGTCACAGCCGATGCTGAACCGCCGGCAGGGGCACGGGTCTGGGATGTCGCCGGGCTGATGATCTATCCGGGGCTGATCGATGCGCACGTCCCGGTGGAAGCGCCGAGGCCCGATGCGGATCTGGAGGGCGCCCACTGGAACCCGGTGGTGATGCCCCAGCGCAGCTCGCTCGATGGCGCGGGTATTGGCGCGAGTGATCGTGAATCGCTCCGCGATTTGGGCTTTGCGATCGCAGCAATCTCGCCGAAGGACGGCGTCTTCCGAGGATCCGGCGCTGTCGTGTTGCTGGCCGATCCGGATGAACTGACCGCGGCCGATCGCGGGCATGTGCTCGCGCCGACGGTGTACCAGGAAGTCGCCCTCGAGCGTGGGAGCTTCGGCGCCGGCGGGTACCCGGGGTCGCAGATGGGCGCGATCGCGTTGATCCGGCAGACGCTCGCCGATGCGATGTGGAGAGCCGAGACGGTTGCGGCGAATGACAAATCAGGAGGAGTTTCACCGCTACCGGCGGCTGACGCGCTCGATGCGTTGCTCCCCGGTGAGGACCGATCGCGGTTTCTTTTTCATACGGGAAATGAGTTGGAGGCGCTGCGCGTGATGACGATCGCGCGCGAGTTCGATCTCGACGCGATCCTGTTGGGTTCGGGCACGGAATTCCGCCGGCTCGATGCGGTTGTCGGCGATGGGGCGCCGATTATTCTCCCTTTGGATTTCCCGGAGGCGCCCAACGTCGAATCCGAGGCGGAGGCGGAGGCGGTGACGCTCCGGTCGCTGATGACATGGGAGCAAGCGCCGACAAACCCGAGGCGGTTGGTGGAAGCCGGCGCGACGATCGCGCTGACCACCGACAAGCTCAAGAAACGCGGCGACTTTGCGAAGAACCTCCGAATCGCGATCGAGCATGGCCTCACCGAAGAGGCGGCGCTGACGGCGCTGACGACTGCCCCTGCGGAGTTGCTCGGGATCGAGAGCAAGGCCGGGACGATCGAGCCTGGCAAGCTGGCGAACCTGGTGATCGTCGATGGCACGCTCTTTGATAAAGATGCGACGATCCGCGACGTGTGGGTCGCAGGTGTTCGGCACGAGATCAGCAAAGCGGAAGACGACCGGTTCGTCGGGGCGTGGAACGCCACCTTCGGCGAGGGCGACGAGGCGATCGAGGCGTTGCTGACGATCGGCGACGATGAGAAAATCACGCTCGCGATTGATGAGATCGAGGTGAAAGCACGCTCGGTCCGGATCGATGGGGCGCGGATCAGTTTCCTTGCCGACGGTGACGACTTTGAAGTTCCCGGTGTGTTCTCGCTGACCGCGTCGATGCGTGACGGCGCCTTCTCGGGCATCTTCACGGATCCATTCGGCGATCGGACACCCTGGCATGCGACCCGGACAGACGAGCAGGATGACGCGACAGATGGCGATGACGAATCAGGGGATGAAGCGGAAGATGATTCCGATATCCCTGAATCGCTGGTCACGCCGTTGGGCGCGTACGGTTTGCGTGCCGATCGTGACGCCGCGCCGGCGACAGTCGCGATCACCGGTGCGACGATGTGGACCGCAGGTCCTGATGGGATCATCGAGGACGCGGCGCTGCTGATCAGCGACGGGAAGATCCTGTACGCCGGCCCTGGCGCTGGGGCGCCGAGGATCGCGGCGGACCTGACTATTGATGCGACGGGCAGGCACCTCACGCCGGGCCTGATCGACTGTCACTCGCACACCGGCATCAGCGGTGGCGTCAACGAGGGCACGCAGGCGGTGACTTCGGAGGTTCGCATCTTCGATGTCATCAACCCCGACGCGATCGGGATCTACAGGCAACTCGCCGGTGGTCTGACGAGCATGAACCAACTCCACGGCTCGGCCAACCCCATCGGCGGGCAGAACAGCGTCGTGAAGCTGCGATGGGGTGTCGATCGTCCCGACGACATGCGATTCGAGGGCGCCATCGCCGGGATCAAGTTCGCTCTTGGTGAGAACGTCAAGCAATCGAACTGGGGCGACAGCAAAACCACGCGGTACCCCCAGACGCGGATGGGGGTCGAGACGATCATGCGCGACCGGTTCATCGCGGCGCGGGAGTACGCGAGCGCGGTGTCCGCATCGGAACGATCAGGAGAGGCGCCGATCCGGCGGGATCTGGAACTGGAAGCGCTCGCTGAGATCCTCGCTGGTGAACGGCTGATCCATTGCCACAGCTACAGGCAGGACGAGATCCTGATGCTGTGCCGGGTCGCACAGGAGTTCGGCTTCACCATCGGGACGTTCCAGCACGTGCTCGAGGGGTACAAGGTCGCCGAGGCGATCAAGGAATCCGCGATCGGTGGATCGACGTTCTCCGACTGGTGGGCGTACAAGTTCGAGGTGATCGACGCGATCCCGTACAACGGCGCGATCATGCACGACGCTGGTGTTCCGGTCTCGTTCAACTCCGATTCCAATGAGCTCGCAAGAAGGCTCAACACAGAAGCGGGCAAGGCGGTCAAGTACGGCGGATTGACGGCGGAGGAGGCGATTCAATTCGTCACGCTCAACCCGGCGAAGCAGCTGATGATCGACGATCGTGTTGGCTCGCTCGAAGCGGGCAAGGACGCCGACTTCGTGATCTGGTCGGGTGATCCGCTGAGCACGCTCTCGCGGTGCGAATCAACCTGGATCGACGGCGTGGAACGGTTCTCGCTGGAGATGGACGCGAAACTGCGTCAGGACGCGCAGCGCGAGCGCACGAGGCTCCTGCAGAAGCTGCTCGTATCGGAATCCAAAAAAGATAAGAAATCCGGGGATGCGGGCGAAGAACCCGCGGACGACGAGATGATCGATACACCGCCGCCAACGGAGGCGGAGTTGGCCTACGAGGCGTGGGCGTTCGATGTCATCCGCGCGGGCGGTTCGCTCGACGATCACCTCTGCGGCTCCTGCGGCGACCGCATCAACACGCACAACAACCACTGAGCAGGCGACACCATGAAGATGACCAAAGTGAACATGATGAAGACGATGTCGGCGGCGGTGCTCGCGCTCGGGGTGATCTCGGTCGCATCGGGGCAGGACCTGCTCCACAAGGCGCCGAGGCAGGACCGGTCGATCGTGATCGAAAACGCCGAGATCCACACCGTCTCTGGTGATGCGATTGAACGAGGCGGTCTGCTGATCGTCGAT
>JAJDDA010000065.1 GCA_029260535.1 Phycisphaerales bacterium
TATCGAGCTGCTCAACAACCGCCTCGATCTCCTCGCACAACTTGCTTCCTTCAGCAAAGTTCGCCGTCGGATCGCCGCTGTCGCTGTTCTCGCGCAGCGCCATGTTGATCGGGATCGCACCGAGGAACGGCACGCCCAAACGCTGCGCCATCCGCTCGGCGCCCCCACGGCCGAAGATATCGTACTCCTTGCCGTCATCCCCGATGAAGTAGCTCATGTTCTCGATGATCCCGATGACCTCGACCCCGAGCGTCTGGAACATCCGCACCGCCCGGACCGCATCATCCCGCGCCACCTTCTGGGGCGTGCAAACAACAACCGCGCCATCGACCGCGAGCGTCTGCGCCAAGGTCAGCATCACGTCCCCGGTCCCCGGCGGAAGATCGATCACCAGATCATCCAGATCGCCCCACCGAGTCTGCTCAATGAGCTGCTTGAACGCCCCGTGCGCCATCGGCCCGCGCCAGATCAACGGCTTCTCCGGCTCGACCAGCTTCCCGATCGTCACCGCCTTGACGCCGTGCACATTGAACGGCTGGATCATCCCCTCGTGGACGCTCTGCTCCATCGAGTCCAAACCGAGCATCGTCGGCAGCGACGGCCCGTAGATATCGCCATCCATCAGCCCGACCGACCGGCCCTTGCGCGCCAGACCAACCGCGACATTGACCGACACCGTCGATTTGCCAACGCCGCCCTTGCCTGCGCCGATCGCGATGATCCGCTTGACGTTGGGCAGCCCCGTCGGCTTCGGTGCTTCCTTGTGAGCGCCGCCAACCGCACCAGGCGCGGTGGATGGCGCCGCCGGCGCCTGCTGCTGAGGCGCCGCGGCGGAAGCCCCGCCAGCGCCCTCAGTAAACGTCATGTTCACCTGCTTGACGCTCACGCCCATTTCAGACGCCGCCCGGTACAGCGCCACGCGGACCTGCTTGGTCAGCTCCGCCTCGTCGGCGCCCGGCGCCTTGATGATCTCGCACGCGATGATCCCATCGCACGCCGCGACTTTCCCGACCGCGTCCTGACCAACAACCTGCGCCAGCGCCGCCTGTACCTGCTCTTTGTTCATCGCCTGTCCCCGCTCCGTCTTGCTTGCCCTGAAATGACTGAACGCGTCCAAAAATAACGAATCGGACCCATCACAAGCGGCAGCCAAGGGCATCGGCGCCGCCTGAAGCCGATCATAGACTCACCCCAAAGCAAGCGACGCTCCGACGCAATAAACGCCTCCCGGCGGCGTTGAACCCTTGGCAATCAACCGGATCGGAGAACCAACCATGCCAAACGCAACCCCCATCGTATTCCGCACCCTCGCCGCCGCCCTGGCCAGCGCCGCTCTGGTGACCCTCGCCTCGGCTCAACCCCCAACCGACGCGCCCCAACGACGCGCCGGGCAAGCCGACTGCCTCGGATGTCAGTCCCCCGCCTGTGTTCAAGCCCCGGGCTTCAATGAATCCTCCGCCGACCGACCGAGGGCAAGCCGCCGCGGCATCAATCAGGGCGATCGCCCCGTGCCCCTCACCGCGTTTATCCACGCCGTCCGCGCCCTCGATCGGCAGAACGCGGACCCGGCGCTCAACCTCAACGAGGGCCAGCGCGCGGTGGTCGAGGTCATGCTCGACGAGCACGCCGCCGAGATGAAAACCTGGCGCGAAGCCAACCGCAACGAGATCCAGGATCTCCGAGCCAACACCGGACAGCGACGTGACCAGGGCGCCAAGCGCGGCCGACGCGGACAGCATGGCCAGCAGGGTCAGAAAGCACAGCGCGGCAGCAGGCAGTTGAACGATCAGGCCCGCGGACCCGGCGCCCCCGACCGCAGGCAAGGCAAAGGCAACAACCGCCGCCGCGCGCTCGACGAGAACTCAAGACAGGAACTCGAGGCCCTCATGCAGTCCCGCCCCAGCGCCGAAGCGCAGCGCGAGCAGATCTGGGACATCCTCACCCCCGCGCAGCGCGACTTCGTCGAAACAAGGATGGAGAACCGAGGCGATAGAGCGAACGCCTCGCGACAAGGCCGCCGCCTCGATCGGTCCGACAATCACGATCGACCCAACAAACTCGATCGACCCAGGAATAACGAGGATGCACGCTCAGGAAACCGCGCCCAGAGGCCGAGGCGCCTTGAAGGCGAGACCTCTTTGCAATTCCAGCGGCGTATGCTCGATCGCATCGAGCAACTCCCGGAAGAGGAACAGAACCGAGCCCTCGACCGGCTCAACCGCTCGATGCAGCGCATGAACCGGCAGAGCACCGAGACAAGCGACAACACCATCTGAATACTACGTATAAATCACAAAGAATGAACGCCCGGGATGAGCAAAGCGATTCCCGGGTTTTTCATGCGCTCAGTCGATCACGTCATACCCCAGCGCCACGGGCTCGGTCGTCATCGTCTCCATCGAAACGATCGCCTCAACACCGGGTGTTGAATCCGCCGCGACCACATCGATCAGCCGCAGCGACACCGTGTCCATCTCCCGGCTCACCAGGATCTCGGCGCGCGCCGCGCGGATGATCCGGTCGCTGTCGCTGATCTCGACATCAATCAATTCGTACGTCATCGGGTCATACGACGCCGCGGTGACGTCGGTCATCTTGACAAAACCACCCTCAACGATCCGCTTGGCGAATTCGATCTTCGCCTCGATCTCCGTCCTCGGCTCGCTCCGCGAGCAACCGGAAACCCCGGCGCCAAAGACACCGGCGAGGACCGACCCGATCAACGCGCGAGAGATGGCTCGATGTGTTCTGCTCATACCCCATCAATCGGGTATCTCGGCCCTCCCCTGCACGCGATTCAAACGGCGACACGATCGACATTATCGGACGATGAACTTTCGTCCGAAATGAATGCCGTTTCTGCACTGAAACCCCTTGCCAAAAACCCCTCCAGTCCGGTAAAAAGAGACCATCGAGAGCCGGATTATTCCCCCCGGCTCCGCTCTGGGAGGAGCGTTCCAATGCTGATTCGTACCCGTTCCCGGCGCCGCCGAGCCTGCGCTGTTTCCGTGTTTGCTGCCTGCATCTCCGCCCCGATGGCGCTTGCGGCGATCGACAGCGACCCCACCAACGACACCATGACCGGCGCCGAGACGCTGACCACCATCATCGGTGAGCGCGTCACGCACAGCGCCGAATTGATCGATGCTCACGAACGCCTCGACGTCGATTTTTTCATGATCGATGCGCTCGCAGGTGATGCAGTCACGATCACGCTTGTCCGCGCAACCGACAACAGCATCGCCAACAGCGCCGATCTCAACCTCAGGCTCCATGCCTACACCCAGTCCGCCGACCTCCTGAGCGCACCGGGAATCGGCGAAAACCCCGCCATGACGTTCTCCCCCGACTCGGACGGCGTTATCTACATCGGTGTCGGTCTCGAACGCGACGCCAACCTCGACGGTGTTGACGACCAGCAACCGGAGCAGCGCGACGGCGGCATCTTCCAGGTCGAAACAACCGCAGGGTTCTACGACATCGAGATCACCATCGATCGCTCGATCGGGCCGGATGAATTCATCCTCTTCGAAGACCCCGCCGACTGCGAGAACGAGGTCAACGCGACCTGCCCACCGGCGCAGACCTTATTCCCCGATAACGGCGACTGCATCATCGGGTCTCTCGTCAAACGAGAGTACCCCGACTGTGAACCCGACACCTTCATGGTCCTCTTCAACAAAGAACTCGAAATCATCGCCTCTGATGACAACAACTCCACCCTCGGCAACGGCTGGGCCTCCGGACTCCAGGGCATCAACGATGCGCTCGGATTCATCGACAACGGCAACGGTACCCGCTCGCTCCGCATCGGTGTGACCGGCCGACCCGACGGGCTCGACGGTGTCTTCAACGGGCTCTTCCTCAACGGCGCCCACGAGCAGTTCGGCGAGTTCACCCTCACCGTCACCTTCTCCGATGCCGGAGGCGCTCTCGTCAGCGAAGAGATCTACACCAACCGATTCAACTCGGGCGCCGAGGCGTTTTACATCAACTACGACGTCCCGCTGAGCGCCGCCTCCGCACGCATCGATATCGACAACCAGACCGGCGCCATCGCAGCGCTCCCCGATCAGGACGTCTTCCACTTCGAAGGCCTCATCCCCTTCTGCGACTACTTCATCACACAGGTCGGCGGACTCAACTGCTACTGCATCCCCACCGACACCGTGATGGCATGGGTCGACAAGAACTGCGCGATCATCTGGGATTCCTACGAGTACGACGCCCAGTCCGGGTACGAAGAACTCGTCGTCATCGCTGACTATCGCGGCCGTGCCAACTTCGTCATCGCCGGCGAAGACCAGCGCAGCAGGCTCCTCTGGGTCGGCCTCGATCTCAACGCACAAGACACCATCGGTGATGATCGAGCGCCCATCAACTGCGAACTCCCCGACCCCAACATCGACGACGGCTGCTACACCCTCTGTATCCGCCTCGCACCGCCGCACCACGACGCGGACGGGCCGATGGACAACACCAGCGTCGTAGGCGGCGCAGCAGGCGAGGTCGCCAGGCTCCACGAAGCCATGGCCCACGGCGACATCAACGTCGACGGCAGGACCGACACCGCCGACCTCGGCGTCCTCATCGGAAACTTCGGCTGGGTTCAGTAATCCACTAGATCCCCAATGCTTGGGATGAGCAAAGCGAATCCCAGGATGCTGCGCGCTCGGTTACAGTGCGCCCATGCCCAGCGCGCCAACATCACCCAAACGCTCCCTCCGCTCCGACAACAACGCCGGCCTCTGCCCCGAAGCTGCGCAGGCGATGATCGACTGTGCGCAGGGCCACGCCATCGGCTACAGCGACGACGACCACAGCGCACGCGCGGTAGCCGCCATCCGCAACCTCTTCGGCGATCAAACCGAAGCCTTCTTCGTCGCCACAGGCACCGCCGCCAACACCCTCTCGATCGCCGCGTTCACGGAGCCCTGGCAGACCGTCCTGTGCCACCACGAGGCGCACTGGGCCGAGGACGAATCCACCGCCCCCGAACGCTTCACAGGATGCCGCACCAGCCCCATCCACCCTTCAGGCGAGCACCCGAGCAAGATCACCCCCGCCGACATCGAGCGAGCCGCCGACGCCTCCCGAGGCGATGTCCACCAACCCGCCCCCGGCGCCCTGACCATCTCCAACACCACCGAGTTCGGGACCGTCTACACCCCCGACGAGATCAAGGCCCTCTGCGACACCGCGCACAGCCTCGACCGAATCGTCCACATCGACGGCGCCCGCCTCGCCAACGCCGTTGCGCACATCGCGCAAACGACCGGTGACGACCCCGCAACCATCTGCCGCGCGATGACCACCGACGCCGGTGTCGATGCCCTCTCGCTCGGTGGGACCAAAGCAGGAATGGCGCTGGGGGAAGCCGTCTGCTTCTTCCCCAACGATCACAACAAGCAAGGAGGCCGCTTCGACCGCGCCGTCCACGCGTTCCCGTTCCTGCGCAAAGGAACCGGCCACCTCCTGAGCAAGCACCGCTTCATCACCGCGCCATTCGCCGCGATGCTCGATCCAAACGCCCAACCCTGCCCATGGATCGCGCACGCCACCCACGCCAACGCCATGGCGCAGCAACTCGCGCAAGGCCTGACCAAACTCGGCTACCCCATCGAGCACGAAGTCCAGGCCAACGCCGTCTTCGCCACCCTCACCCAGGCGCAGCACGATGGCCTCACCACCAGCGGCCACGGCTACTACCTCTTCGGCCCCCAAAAGAACCGCCTCGCCAGATTCATGTGCAGCTTCGACACAACCCCCGAAGACATCGAATCACTGCTGAAAGACGCCGCCAAGTTCAAGTAGCGGGGCCGTTTTCAATCGCGGCAGCTTTCATCAAGTACGGCAGCCGGATGATATTCACACAAACCGCACAGCCAGCCATCATGACAAGAGCCATGGTCGTCAACATCATCAGAAGCGAGAGCAAATTCATCCCTACGGTGTTCGATCTTTGCCCCCACGCATGCATATCCCCATACATCAGAACGAGGAGTGCCACACTACCCAGAATCACCAGGGCCCCGTACCACCGCGCCTTCTGCCGCGTAAAAAGACCGATCTCGTAATACAACCATGCATAATGCAGCGCGGTGCACCCTGCCCAAGGCGCAAGCAAGATAAAGGATAGCTCGCCAACTGTTTGTGCAATGAATTCCGACTCGCTCGCAAGGACCCGGAACCCAAAGACCGCCGACAAAGTCTCATCAACAAGCATCAACCCGATGAGCAGAAACCCCATCGCGCCGAACCCACGAGCCAGCAGCCGGTTGACGTTGAGCAGCGTAAAGGTCTTGATGCGTTCATCGCCAGTCGTCACCAGCCAGGTCCCGGTCGCCATGATCAGAAACAAACCAAACAGGATCAGATTGATAAGAACGATACCGATTGCGCCATATGGTTGATCGAGAATGGAGAATTCAGTGAGCATCGCAACGATCGTGTTAATCATCACGAGCATAAAGAGCGCGAGTTCCGCCGAACACCAAAGCGAGAGCATCTTCGCTCCGAGCGATACCCTGCGCATGCGGTTATCCATTGCCCGCTCCTATGCGTTTCGCCGGGACACCCACTCCTCCAGTTCCCGCAAAAACACGCCCTCTACCGCATCCTCCCCAGCCGTCGCATCAATCATCAGGTGCCGATCAGGCTCCGCCATCGCCTGATGCTGGTACCCGTCGCGCACCCGCCGATGGAACGCGGCGCCCTTCGCCTCCATCCGGTCCAGCAGCAAGCCCATCCGGTGCGCCGCCGTCTGCTCATCAACATCGAAGATCACCACCAGATCGGGCCAGACATCGCCGCACGCGACTTTCGCGACGTGCATGATCTCTTCCTCGCTCATGCCCCCCGCAGCGCCTTGGTACGCGAGCGTGCTCGACACGAACCGATCCGCCAGCACCAGCTCGTTCTTCGCCAGCGCCGGGACAATCCGTTCGGCA
Organism: Phycisphaerales bacterium; assembly: GCA_029260535.1. Lineage (GTDB taxonomy): Bacteria > Planctomycetota > Phycisphaerae > Phycisphaerales > UBA1924 > JACKHE01. Next base: position 6,951 of record JAJDDA010000065.1, read on the forward strand.
ACCAGCTGCGCCCGGCTCGCCATGTACAGCAGCGTCTCGCACCGCACGCTCATCTCGTCGTGATTCACATCAAGGAGCACATCGCGGACCCGCTCGCTGATCGCCGTCCCGCCGGGCTCGCGCACCTCGCAAACACCAACCCCGTGCGCCCGCGCCAATTCGGCGAACCTGCGGTACTGCGTCGTCTTCCCGCTCCCGTCAGGCCCCTCGAATACCACAAACTTCCCCGCGAGCTGTTGAACCCACGGGCAATCATCCCGAACCGCGCCAGCCTTCGCCGGCGTCATCACAACGACGCCTTCCGTGCCCATGTCGTCCCCTCCGGACCATCCTTGATCTCAACACCCAAGGCTTCCAGTTCATCACGAACCAGATCAGCCTCACTCCAATCTTTCGCCGCACGAGCCGCGGCTCTGCGTCCGATCAGCGACTCTACTTCCCCGGCAAGCCCGTCGTCGCCACCATCATCCGCCGATGCGCCCCCGAGATCAATCGTTCCGAAGACACCATCAAACTCCCGCAGCAACACCGCGTCCGCGACGGTCGGTTCCCCAACATCACCAATCCACGAGTTCACAATCCCGATCGCCCCAGCGACATTCAGATCATCATCCATCGCAAAAGCGTACGCCTCGACCACCGCATCGTTCCGCTCGCCGGCGATGCCCGACGCCTCGCCCGTGTCAACAAACCGCCGCCAACGCTCGATCATCCGCATTGAATCCCGTAAGCCCTGCTCCGTGAAGTTCGCGTTCTTCCGATAGTGCGTCTTAATCAGCTCCAGCCGGATCGCGCCGGCATCAAACCCCTTCCCCAGCAGATCACGGAGCGTGTAAAAATTCCCGGCGCTCTTGCTCATCTTCGCGCCCTCGACCATCAGGTGCCGGCCGTGCACCCAAAACCGTGCGAAGTGATCCTCACCGGTAAAGCACCGCGACTGCGCGATCTCGCACTCGTGATGCGGGAAGATGTTGTCCTCACCACCCGAATGAATATCGATCACCCCCGCGTGCGCGCTCCCGAACGGCGCCAACCGCTCCTGCGCCATCGCCGAGCACTCGATATGCCAGCCGGGGTACCCCTCGCCAAGCCCAACCTCGCGCCCGAGCAGCGTCGATGGATCCCACTTCATCAGGTGCGACGAGTCCGCCTTCCACAGCAGGAAATCCGCCGGGTGTTTCTTCTCCGATTGCTGCGTCGCCGAGACCCGACCCCCAGCGCCCTCGCGGATCTTGTCCAGCGTATTCCCGCTCAGGGCGCCGTACTCGGGGAACGCCTGCGTATCGAAATACACCGCGCCGCCGATCTGGTACGCGCACCCCTTCTCGAGCAACCCCACCACGATCTCCAGCATCCCCTTGACGTGCTCCGAGGCCCTCGGCAACAGCGACGGATCAGCATCCGCTTCGAACGCTACCTTCATCCCCAGCGTCTTCGCGTCCTCAATGAACGCCGCCGCGTAAAACGCCGCGATCGCGTAGGGATCACCCGGATCGATGTGGTCCACGCCCTCAGGCAGCTTCCCGGATTTCTTCGCCTCCATCAGCCGCTGCGCCGCCGCCTCCATCTTGTCCTCACCGCCGCCATCGGCGACCGCATCGTCGGTCATGTGCCCGACATCCGTGATGTTCATCACGTGCGTCACCGCGTAGCCGGTTTCGCCGGTTTCGCCGGTTTCCGACCCGTCAGGGCCGACCCGGGCGCACAAGGGCGACTCCAGCCACCGCCGGAGCGTGTCGCCGAGCAAGAAGCTCCGGAAGTTCCCGATGTGCGCATAGTCGTACACCGTCGGCCCGCACGAATAGAACGAGACGATCCCGGCCTCCAGAGGCCGAAAAACCTCCTGCTTGCCCGTCAGCGTGTTGTGCAATGAAAGCGTCATCCGAGCGCCAAGGTATCGCACCCCGTCATCAAGGTCGAGCCACAGCCAGCTTGTTCACTTTGCAGCGCCTGAAGAGGCGTCGTCGTCGTCAGCAGCAGGCTCCTCGCCCTCCGCCGCCGCCTCGATCAGCACCCGCGTCACCCGCGTCGGCTCCGCCTCAAGCACGCGCACCGCCACCCCGTTGGCCCGGAACGACTCGCCCATCGCGGGGATCCGCCCCAGCACCGAGAGCACGAACCCGCCCACCGTGTCGTAATCATCCTCATCCGGGATCGACAGCCCGATCGCCTCGAGCGCATCGTTCACGTCGTCGATGTACGCCCGCGCGTCCACCTCCGCCGTCCGCGATTCGCACACCACCAGGATCTCCGGCTCCTTCTCATCTTCAGGCTCGTACTCGTCCTGGATCTCCCCGACCAGTTCTTCCAGCACGTCCTCGATCGTCACCAGGCCCGCCGTCCCGCCGTACTCATCGAGCACGATCGAGATGTGCACCTTCTTCATCTTGAACTCCGCAAGCACGTCCCGCACCGGCTTTGTCTCCGGGATGAACTGCACCTCGCGCAGGATCGGCTTGAGCACGAACTTCTCCGAACCGTTGCCCACGAACGCGAGCAGGTCCTTCGCGTACAAAATCCCCACGATGTGATCGAGGTCGCCCTCAAACACCGGGATCCGGCTGTGCCCCGCCTTGGTGATGAAATCGCGGATAAACCCCAGGTCATCCGTCATCTCGAAACCCTCGATCTCCGTCCTTGGGCGCATGATCTCGCTCACCGCGGTCGAGCGCATCTCCACCACCGCCTCGATCATGTCCCGCTCCGCCTCGTCCAGACGCCCCTCTTCCTCGCCCTCGGAAACAACCGTCCGGAGTTCCTCTTCGAGTTCTTCTTCCTCCGTCATCGCCTCGGCGCCAACGAGCCTCCGCACGATCTCGTCCAGCGCCGAATTGATCCGGATCACCGGCCAACCCAGCGCATGGATCAACCTGATCAGCCCCCGCATGCGGATCACAACCGACTCGCCGGCGTGCACCGCGACGCTCATCGGGATCGCAATACCAACAACAAAGATCAGCACCGCCGCGCCACCGAGCGCGGCCGCTGCCCAGCCCCACCGCAGCACACCCCCATCACCCATCACACCGCCGACCTCGATGACCGAAGCCAGCACCACAACGAGCGAGCACGCCAGCCGCGGGATCGACATCACCAGCGCGTAATCATCAGGATCATCAAGGATCGATTCGATATTGATCGCCTTGGACCGCTTGGCGATCACCCGCCTCGCCTTCGTCTTTGAGAGCCTCCGGAGCGAAAACTGCAGCGTCGCAAGGATGCCGCCAACGATCGCCGCGAGCAGCGCGATCCAGATCGGGGTCGTATTCATCGGGGTTCCCCCGAATCGAAGACCGAACCCACACCGATCGCGTTGAGGATCTCGTCCTCGCGCGCGTGCATCCGCTCAAACTCAGCCGGGTCGTGATCATCAAACCCGAGGCAGTGCAGCACGCCGTGCAGCAGGTACAGCAGCAACTCCCGCTCGACCGGCTTGCCATCGCCCGACTGCCGTAGCGCCTCGTCACGGCACACCACGATCTCAACATCCAGAGCGCCCGACTCCTCCTCGCGCAGATCAAAGGTCAGCACATCAGTCGTGCCCTCGATCCCGCTGTGGAAGAGGTGCAGGTCCGCCATCTTCTCGTCGTCAACGATCGACAGCGCCACCGACCCGGGCTCATCGCCAGCACCAGCAGCCTCGTTGATCGCAAGCGTCCCGAACCGCGTGAGCCATTCGAGCGCGCGCGCATCGAGACGTTCCGTTGTGTCCGTTATCTCAAGAGGCCCCGGCGCAGGCTGAGGGGGCTCGTCCTCGGCGCTGCCGGCGCGCGAAGCGTCCGTAGCGCAGGGCTCGTTCTGATCGGTGGTCTTCGTCATGTTGGAAGAATGTCGCGTCATCGCGTCGCAAGGGCCTCATCGCCCAGCATTTCAAAGTGCTGCGGGGCTGCCCTTCTATCGTGTCCTGCTCAGCGCCCCTTCACTCAAGGGTTGCCAAGGCAACGCCAAGTGTACGTCATCCGCCCCCCGAATCCACAAAAACCCCGCCGATAACGCACCCGCCCCACGCCGGGGATGAGCAGAGCGAATCCCAGGATCCAAAGAACCCCGCAGCCCACCTCACGCCTCATCCGGCGACCAGAACTCCGCCAGGTTCCCTGCCGGGTCGTAAAAGTACACCGACTCGGCGCCCATCCACCCCTGCCGCACCGGCGCCCCATCCTCCCCGAGCAGCACCTCCACCCCGTGCTCGCGCAGCCGATCGATCGCCCCCGCCATCTCCCCCCGCGGCTTCTCGATCGCAAAGTGAACCCGCCCGAACCGCTTGCCCCTGGGCAACGGCGATCGATCCTCGAACAGCAACGACCCGCACCGCAGCGCCAGCCGCGAAGACGACCCAACCGCGCCAGTCCAGAACCACGCCCAATCTTCCCCCCACGCCCTCGCCCCATCACCCGCGGGCGCAGGCGTCGATGACGATGTCGTATCAGGAATCAACCCAACCACCCGCTCGTAAAAATCCGCGCACGCGGGCACGTCATCAACCACGAGCACTAATTCGCTAATCCCTCCATCTCTTCCCACCATCTTGCTGCCTCCGAAAGCTTGATTTGCTACCGACAAGTAAACGCCGAATACTGTGGAGAACATGGCAGTACACACAGGAATACCAATTTTATGGTATGCCTTCCATCGAAGGAACATCCAGATCGGCACAGAGGCTGACTTATGAAGAACGCAGAACTTGAAGCGGAAAAAATTAGGCGATGGTATTTCCACCGTGCAATCCAATGTAATCCAGACCAAGGCGCATTCATTCAATCCTCAATGCTTGAAGTTCGTAGTCCATACAAGTATCCAACGGACAATGAAATCGGAGCGTGGAATTCAATCCTCGACAAGGTCGTTATTGACGTCGAAGATCTTGCCAAGAGCCTTGGACTAACAATTGACCCTCGGTATTTAGAGGACGCACTACCAAACGCCCCAGTTGGTACCAAGGGCGTTTTTGACCGCGCCAACAACAGAATTGTTTTGTCTCGTGACACTCGCTGTTATTTTCCACTTATGCGCACAACGATTGCTCACGAGCTTGGACACTTTGTGCTCCACTCGCAACAAGTTACTTCTGTGACCAAAGCAACAAGAGAGCGAGAAGCGAATACTTTCATGAGCCACGTACTGTTGCCTGAAATACTGCTCAATTACGGGATTCAATTTGCTTGTGCCATATTGCGGCTTGATAGTAGAATTGCACTTTTCGATGCAAACACCGAAAGAGGGCAGTTCATTTGGAAAAAACTCCTCTTCCCATTTCTAATTGATAATTTATTGGTGACGCGATCTCTGTTAGTTGTCAGGCTACAGATGAATGGTGTATTC
>JAJDDA010000066.1 GCA_029260535.1 Phycisphaerales bacterium
CTGCGACACCGACTGCATCGTCACCGTCGGTCCGATGCTCGAGTTTCTGGGCTACGAACCGACCGGCGTCGATCTGCTCAAACTCGAAGAGGTCAACTTCCGCCAACCGCCAGCGCCGAGGTGGCCGTACCGGCCAAGCGATTCCGAGCTCGCCGCGATCCTCTACACCTCCGGCACCAGCGGGAACCCCAAGGGCGTCATGCTCACGCACGGGAACCTGAGCGCCAACATCAGGCAGGTCATCGAGCGCATCGAGTTTTCCCGCCACGACACGCTCCTGGGAACGCTCCCGCTCTTCCACAGTTTCGGGTTCACCGTCCTGACCCTCGTGCCGCTGACGATCGGGTGCCGGATTGTCTACGTCCCGCGGTTCGTGCCCCAGCGCATCGTGCGCACGATCAAAGAACACAAGCCAACCGTCATGCTCGGGATCGCCACCATGTTCGGCGCCCTGCTCAAACTCAAGAACGCGACCGCGGAAGACTTCGCATCACTCCGCCTCGTCGTCGCCGGCGGGGAGGCGCTCCCCGACGCGATCTTCGAGCCCTTCCGAGAGCGCTTCAATGTCACGATCTGCGAAGGGTACGGTCTCACCGAGACCTCCCCGGTCACGCACTGCTCGCTCCCCGATGACTACATCCGGGGCACCGTGGGGCGCAGTTTCCCGATGGTTGAGACGACAATCATCGACCCCGACACGGAGCAGACCCAACCGATAGGGATGACCGGCGAAATCCGCCTGAAGGGTCCCAACGTGATGGGGGGCTACTACAAAGCTCCAGCAGAAACCGGCGCCGCGTTTGATCGCAAGGGCTACTTCCGCACCGGCGACATCGGCAAGGTCGACGAGGACGATCGCCTCGCGATCACCGGGCGCCTCAAAGAGATGCTCATCATCGGCGGCGAGAACGTCTTCCCGCGCGAGATCGAGGCGGCACTCGAAGAACACCCCGCCGTCGCGCTCGCGGGGGTCATCGGGATCGCCGACGACAAACGGGGCGAGGTCCCCGCGGCGTTCGTTGAACTCGATGAAGACGCGCAAGCAACAGAAGACGAACTCCGCGCCTGGTGCCGGGACAGGCTGGCCCCGTTCAAGACACCGAAGTCGGTGCAGATCGTCGAGGCGCTCCCGAGAACTGCGACGGGGAAGATCCTCAGGAGAGGATTGAAGGCTCTGGTAAGAGGTTGAGTCAGCCTCTTGGCTGAACCCCGTAACGGATCATCGCGCTCTCGACCTGATCTTGTTCGGTGGTATCCGGGAAGAACCGGTACCTTGGCGCGATGATCTCGCTGACGTCCTCCGCGATCACGCGGAAGACCGATTTGAAGGGGAGCTTCCCGCCGGTGAGTTCCACGAGCACACGCTCCATCGCTTCGAATCCGTCGTCGCCTCGGCGCCGCTCTTGAACGGCGCCCCTGACCTGTCGGCCCTTCTGCGTGAAGATATTCACGAAACTAACATTTGCTTTGCCGTTCTCGCGGATGTTCCGCGCTGAGTTCGGCGAAGCGATGTTGGCGATGATGATCGAGTCGCTGTTGTAAGACGCGAAGATCTCCTTGGGGGAAACGCTCGGCTGCCCCGACGCGGAACTCGTTGCGAGCCAGCAGAGCACACTCTCGTCGATCAATCGCAACACATCAGAGTCGAGCATCAATCAGGCCTCCGTTCATGAATGAGGGATCGGGACCAGATTGTATTCGGCGCGATGGGCTGGAGATTCAGGCCAGCGCGGTGCGCCCCGCACACGAAAAACGCCCAAACCGCATCGGCTTGGGCGTTTCATCGTTTTCTGCAATGCCCGGGAGAGGACTCGAACCTCCACCCCGTTTCCAGGACTACCACCTCAAGGTAGCGCGTCTGCCAATTCCGCCACCCGGGCCGGTGACCGCACGATCCGACCCTGAAGCCGTGCCGAGCGAGGGCCAGTATAGAGCCGCCTGTCGGCATGTCGAGCGGTTCGCTGAAGCGGATCTCACCCGATCCATCGGCCACCATCGACGCGCAGGATCTGCCCGGTGGTGTACGACGCCTCCAGCGCCAGCCACGCGATCGCCCCTGCCGCCTCCTCCACCGTCCCCGCTCGATCCAGCGGGACCCGGCTCAGGTACCGCGCCTGCATCGGCTCGTCCGATTCGTACCCCGATTCCGGGAACGCCACCACCCCCGGCGCCACCGCGTTCACGCGGACCGCCGGGGCGAGATCAACCGCGAGCGTGCGCACCATCTCGGTCAACGCCGATTTGGACATCGCGTAGGCGATGTGCGTCCGTCTTGGCCTGCCGATCGCGTGGATGTCGCTCATCGCGACGATCGCGCCGCCGATGGGCAGCTGAGAATCTTTGAGTTTGCCCGCGCACGCCTGGCTGATCAGCAGGGGGCTGACCGCGTTGACGTTGTAGATCCGCTGGGCGTCGGCAGCGGTGACCGCATCGAGCGGCGTCGGCTCGTACACGGATGCGTTGTGGATCAGCACGTCGAGCCGGGGGAGCGTCTCGCACAATATTGCCGCCCATCGCCCGGCATTCGCTGGGTCATCCAAAGTGACACGCGCCGCGACAAAGGCGCCGCCGAGCGATTCCACCTCGGCGCCAAGGCTGTCGGCTTCGTCCATGCCGGTGTTGTACGTCCCGACGATGTCGCAACCACGCTTCGCCAGTTCGAGCGAGGTCGCCCGGCCGACCCGGCGCGCACAACCTGTCACGAGAGCGATGGGTCGGCTGCCAGAAAATCGGTCGGGTTCAATCATCGCCCGATTATGCCAAAGTTTTGAGACGCCTACGTTTGCCAGCGCGGATCGGGTTCCCGCATCGGTGGTTGAGGCGGATACCCCGGGTCATCCTCATCGAGCCTCGCGGAGGCCTCATCCCAGGCATCCGTCCCAGCGTCCTTCGCAACACGGCCCTCGGCGATGGAACTGAAGTAGTGCAGCCGAAGCCGGCGAGCGAGCACCCACCCGACGAAGACCGCGACGATGGCGGTGCAGACCAGAACGATCGGCCAGAGGGCGGCAGAGGGATCGGCGGCGGCGAGCAAGCAACCTGGATTCAGCTTCAGAAGGACCATGCGGAATGTTCTTCGCATGGAGTCCGGATTGGTTCATCAAAAATGGGGATTTCCACTTTGAGCAACCATTCTCGGTCCTCAGACGTACAATACAGGTGGATGTCTGTCCCGCTCTGGATGGTCCGATCAGCGTAATGCGTGTGCTTTGCGAGGGTTGGGCGGTTGGCGCGAGGCGATCGGACATGCCGATGACCTGACCGGAGGCGGAGATCCGCCGATGGTGGGGGAGTGATTCGCTGGCGAGAGCCATCGGGTCAAGCGACGGTGGGACGATCCCGCCGCTCATGGGCGGAGCAGTGAACGCCCGGTATCACGGATGATGGGACACTACAGCATGACGTCACCCCTACGCGTTCGATTCCAAAGCCCGATCCGTCGCCTCGCAGTCACCGCTGCGATCGGTGTCTTCGCGGTCCTCGCAGGTCCGACCAACGCTGCTCCAACAACCGACTCGCCTTCGATCGACGCCTGGGCCTCCCAGGTCTGGCTCGACGCCCGAGGCGGCTGGATCGCCAACGACTGGAAAGCGCTCGGGGAACTCCCGGAGCAGCAAGGCACGGTCGCCGAGCAGCAGTTCGCCTC
>JAJDDA010000067.1 GCA_029260535.1 Phycisphaerales bacterium
AGCTGCCCGGCTCGAAGTCGCTCGATGATGTCATGAAGAAAGCGCTCTCGGAGAAAGACTACGTCAGCGGCATTTCGCAGATGGTGATGCTCGGGCGCGACGCGGACGTGGCGCGTCTGGCCAAGGCAATCCTGACGCAGGATCCGAGGGCGCTCACGCCTGAACTGGCGCGGGTTATGCTCCCGGTCTTCTACCAGTCGGGGCGAGCCGATCTTTACACGAAGTGCTACCTCACGATCGAGCCGGAGCAGCGTGCAGAGGTGCTCATCATCGACATGACCTGGAAAGCGCTGGGTCCCGAACTCGAAGCGACCAGGAACGAGGAGGTCCTCGACGCGATGACCGGGATCATCCGTGAAGCGACCTTTGTTGAGGATGTCAGCGCGGTCGCTAACGCGATCAGGCGCCTGCGGGGCAGCGGCGCTGCAATCGCGTTCCTGACCAGGCTTGAGCGCACCGAGGGCATCTCGTCAGATCGCAAGCGGTTCCTGCAGCGACAGATGGACCGGATCCAGCCCTCGAGGGATTGATAAGGGCGCTGATTGAGAACAAGAACGAACTGATTTTTTTGTCACGCGGTCGCGGCGGGCGCCAAGCCCATCGCGTGCGCCATCGCAACACCCATATCCGCGGGTGTTTCTGCGATCGCGAAGCCCGCCGCCTTGAGCGCGTCGATCTTGCTCTCAGCGCCGCCCTCGCCACCGGAGATGATCGCGCCGGCGTGGCCCATGCGCTTGCCGGGGGGCGCCGTCCGACCAGCGATGAACGCGGCCAGTGGTTTGCTCATGTTCGCCTTCGCCCACTCGGCGGCGGCCTCTTCGTCGGTCCCGCCGATCTCGCCGATCATCAGGACACCGGCGGTTTCAGCGTCGGCCTCGAAGAGTTCGAGGCAATCGATGAAGCCCATGCCGCGGACCGGATCGCCACCGATGCCGATGCAGGTGGTCTGCCCGAGGCCCATGTTGGAGGTCTGCCAGACCGCCTCGTAGGTGAGCGTGCCGGATCGGGAGACGATGCCGACGGCTTTGCCGGATTCCGATTCGCTGACGTGGGTGTTGATGTAGCCGGGCATGATCCCGATCTTGCACCCCGCGTTGGTGTAGGGATCGCTCGCGCTCTCTCCCGAGCCGGTGTGGGGTCCGGGAGAGATGATGCCGGGGCAGTTGGGGCCGATCAGGTAGATCCGCTCGCTCGCGCTGCGTCCGGAGTTGATCTCATCGAGTGCGGCTCTCGTGCGGACCATGTCCGCGACCGGGACACCCTCGGTGATGGCGCAGATCAGACGGATGCCGGCCTCGGCGGCCTCGAGGATCGCGTCACCGCAGAACGGCGGCGGTACGAAGATCATTGTCGCGTCGCAGCCAGTCCCATCGACGGCGTCCTGCACCGTGTTGAAGACGGGGAGGCCGTTGGCGTCCTTGGTTCCGCCCTTGCCAGGGGTGACGCCCCCGACGAGGTTGGTTCCGTAATCAAGGCATCCCTTGGTGTGGAGGGCGCCGTACGCCCCGGTGATGCCCTGACAGATGACTTTGGTATTCGCGTTGATGAGGATTGACATGGTGTGATCAGGATAGCGTGATAACTCACAAGGCGCCCGTCCGAAAACTCAGATCGGCTCTGATGTTCCGGCCGTTCCACCTCCTCCGAGGTCAGGCCGGGCACAATCCCCATAGGTAGATGGACGATACAAGATGAATGCCACCAATCATCAAAAACACTGTTCGCACGGTCTTCTCTCATTCGTTGATCATTCTGCTGTTGGTTCTCTCGCTCGCATGCCATCCGAATACGGTGTGGGCGAGCAACAACCTTGGGACCGGCTCGTACCCTCAAATCGATGATGGTGAGGAAGGCGAATCGGAGGAAGATCCCGAGGACGAAGAGGACGAAGATGACGATGATGACGACGAAGACGATGAAGACGATGAAGATGAAGACGACGACGAAGATGACGACGACGAAGACGACGAAGACGATGAAGACGATGAAGATGATGAAGATGACGACGACGACGATGAACAGTCCGGTCTTCTGGCGTTGTGGTCAACATCGGTTTCTCACGCAACCAACCTTGGTCAGGTCGATTGGTCGAGTTACGACCAGATCACGGTGACTCCGGATGTGAACTGGCCGGTCTCCAATGACCCGATGTTGCTTGATGGTCCTACAGATTATTTCGCGGTTCGGTTGATCGGCAGGATAAAAACCGATGACGACGGGCTCTGGGATTTTCGGATGTCGAGCGACGCCGGCGCGAGGCTCTTCATCAACGGGGATCTCGTCATCGATCACGACGCGAACCACGGCTTCCAGCCCTCGTCGAGCTGGATCAACCTGGAAGAAGACATCGCGACGATCGAGATCCGATACCTGGAGCGCAACTGGTCGCACGGGCTGGTGCTCGAATGGCGAGGGCCGAACGACGCGGATTACGAGATTGTTCCCGCGAGCGCGTTCACCCATGATCCCAGCGATGCGCCCGCCGCGCAGCAGGGGCAGGGGCTGAATGCCTACTGGACGAGCAATGTCTCGCACGCTACGAAAGTCGGTCAGGTCGACTGGGCCAAGTACACCAACGTCACCATCGAGAACAACGTCTCGTGGGAGATCACCAACAGCGCGTTCTACACCGACGGTCCCACGGATTATTTTGCGCTGCGGCTCTACGGGACCATCGATATTCAGGAGGCGGGCAACTGGACGTTCGGTCTGGGCAGCGATGCCGGCGCGCGGATGTTCATCGACGGCGAGATGGTCGTCAACGACGACGCGAACCACGGGTTCCGGTTCAGGTCGGGTACGATCAACCTGACGGAAGGGTTTCACGTCATCGATATCCGGTACCTCGAACGCAACTGGTCGCAGGGCCTCGTGGCGACGTGGAAGGGGCCGAGCGATGCGTACGAAGAGGTGATCCCGGCTAGCGCCTTCGCGCCCGGGACGATCCCGGCGCCGGACGTGGACGGGGGCCTGCAGGCGTACTGGTCGAGCGGGGTCAGCCATGCGAGTAAGCTCGGTGAGGTCGACTGGGATCAGTACGACAACACCTCGATCCTGACCAACGTGTACTGGCCGATCTCGAACTCCGCCTTTTACACCGATGGCCCGACGGACTATTTCGCGCTGCGGCTGATCGGGACGGTCACGGTCCCGGCGAGCGGGTCGTGGACATTCAATATCGGCAGCGACGCGGGCGCGAGGCTGTTCGTCAACGGGGAGATGATCGTCAATGATGACGCGAACCACGGGTTCCGGTTCCGGTCCGGATCGATCTCACTGGACGCCGGGGTGCACCAGATCGAGGTCAATTATCTCGAACGCAACTGGTCGCAGGGGCTTGTGCTGACCTGGAAGGGCCCCGGGGACGACTACGAATCGGTAATCCCGGCGAGCGCGTTCGATCCGGGCGCGCTGATCGGCGACCCCGGCGGGGGCGGGCTCAACGCGTACTGGACGAGCAATGTTTCGCACGCGACCAGGCTGGGCGAGGTCGACTGGGCCAATTTCAATAACGTCACGGTCGAGCAGGACATCTCCTGGGAGATCACGAACAGCCCATTCTATGAAGACGGCCCGACGGATTACTTCGCGGTTCGGCTGGTCGGCACGATCACGATCCCCGAGGACGGGGCGTGGGTTTTCAAGCTCGGCAGCGACGCCGGCGCCAGGCTGTTCATCAATGAGGAACTCGTCGTCAACGACGACGCGAACCACGGGTTCCGGTTCAGGTCCGGGACGGTCAACCTGACCGCGGGTGAGCACAGCTACGACGTTCGCTACCTCGAACGCAACTGGTCGCAGGGTCTCGTCGCGACGTGGCGACGCCCCAGCGATGGGTACGAAGAGGTCATCCCGGCCAGCGCGTTCAAGCTGAGCGATTCGGAGCCGGTCATTGATGCCGGCGGGGGCGGGCTGCGAGCCTACTGGACCAGCGGCGCCTCGCACGCGACCAAGCTCGGCGAGATCGATTGGGATGATTATGACACGACAACCATCGAGCCCAAGGTCGCCTGGGAGATCACCAACAGCGCGTTCTACACCGGCGGACCGACCGACTACTTCGGCTTGAAGCTCGTAGGCACAATCGAGATCCCGGAGCAGGGCAACTGGACATTCAAACTCGGCTCCGATGCCGGCGCGAGGCTGCTGATCGACGATCAGCTCGTAGTGAATGACGAAGCCAACCACGGCTTCCGCTTCCGGTCCGGCATGATCAATCTCAGCGAAGGGACACACCAGATCGAGGTCCGGTACATGGAGCGGAACTGGTCGCAGGGGCTGTTCATGACCTGGCAGGGTCCGAGCGATCCATTCGAGGAAGTGATCCCCAGCTCGGCGCTCACCCCGGCAGCGCTGGTATCGCCTGGCGGCCCTTATGCGGGGACCGAACGGCTCAACGCGCAGTGGCTCATCAGTGAGAATGTGTCATCGCTCGATTTCGTGGATTGGACGAGCGTCGATAACCAGACCACCGAAGACAACATCTCGTGGCGGATCACGAACTCGGCGTTCTATCTCGGCGGCCCGACCGACTACTTCGCATTGAAGATCTCGGGGCGGATCGTTGTTGATCAAGCCGGTGTCTGGAAGTTCAAGATCGGCTCCGACGCCGGCGCAAGGCTCCTGATCAACGGCGAAGTGGTGGTCAACGACGACGCGAATCACGGGTTCCGGTTCCGAGAAGGCTCGGTCGATCTCGAAGCCGGTGTGCATGACTACGAGATCCGTTACCTGGAGCGCAACTGGTCGCAGGGGCTTGTCGCGACGTGGCAGGCGCCGGGGGCGGCCTACGAAACCGTGATCCCGGCCGAAGCGTTCGAAGAGATCACCACCGGCGATCTCCGCATCATTTCCTGGCGCAGCGTCGCACCGATCCGATGATCCGGTGATCCGGTTGCCGATCGATCATCCGCCTGGTACGCAGCTTTCCTGTGCGAATGCAGCGATGAGCGCCCCGAGATCGGCGGTGTCCACGATGTCATCGCCGTTGAGGTCGCCATCGGGTCCCGGTGTCCCGAAGCTGCTGATCAGGATCCCGAGATCGGCGGTGTTGACGACGCCGTCGTGGTTCAGGTCCGCGATGCCAGCGGAGGCGGAAGCCTCGATGACCCGGAACTGTCGGTGCGCGAACGCTCGATACCCGGCGTCTGACATGTGGGGATCATTCCCGGTGACCGCGTTGTCCGAATACCCGTTGTCGATCATGTCCTGGACGGTGAATTCAACCGCCGGGTCGTAGAACGCGACCCGCTCGGTCTCGAGCGTGTAATCCCGCAACTCGTTCCGGTAGCCGTAATTCGGGTCTCCCGCTCTCGGGTGGTACCCGACGATCAGGTACACAATATTCTCCGGCGCGTTGCCGGCGCTCAGCCACGCGCTCTCGCATGCGAGCCTGATGCTCTCGAACGCGTCGAGCACACTCGATGCGGGATCACCCCTGAACCAGTCATTTCCGCCGATGACGAGATGGACGACCAGCTTTGGGCTGTCTTCGTTCTGCACCGAGGCAACCCGTTCGAATATCTTGTCGATATGCGATGGCGAGGCGTTGGCGATGTCCTGCGCCGCGTCGATCGCGCCGCCGCCGCCCTCGACCCAGAGCTGTGCGAACAGAAATCCTGTCAGGCGGTTGCTGACTTCCGGGATGATGTAATTCCACACCGCCTGCCCGGTGATGCGCCTGGCCATCAGCCGGATCCGGGCTCCCTGGTTGCGCGGGATATCACCGATGGATCCAACGATCACGTCGTCAACCACCGTGTCCTGCGCAGCGCCATTGGTCGGCTGCATCGCGCCGGTCAGCCTTGTGAGCCCGGCTTCATCGACGCGGAGTTGGATCAAACCGTCGCCTGGCGCGGCGTCTCGGAACGTGGTGTAGTGAAAGCTGAGCGGCAGTGTCTCCCAGAGGAACCACGGGGGCGCCTGCGATCCGAAGACGCTCCGGATCCCGGCAGCCGAATCGATGTCCGCCGTCCTCCCGTCGCGGACCGACAGGTGCGCGCCGTTGACGCTGAGCACACCCTTGAACGCGCCGGCGAAACCCGAGATCGACGGGTCGTTGATGCTGATCGGCTGGCCGACCGAGATCGTAAAAACCGGGTTCGTCGATGGAGTGAATGTTGCGGAGTACAAGCCGGCCGCCCAGCACTCGAAGGTGTCGTCTTCGAACGCGGCCTCGTGCATCCCGTAGACATAGCCATAGGAGCTTGTGTTGTCCGCGTTGATCCCGTTGGAATCCATGATGGAGAGCTGTGAGATCCTGCGGCTCCTCGCGTCGCGGTAGAAGGCGCCGACCTCGCACAGGTCCGCGTGCCCCCCGACCGTTGGGCCAGCCGACGCCATGGGCGCAGGCAGGAGAATCGATAGCGCCATCACAGCAGCGCCACTGAAGCGATGGGCTGCGGGGATGTGCGATCGACTCGGTGGCATCATTGGCCTTTCGTGAACAAATGCGGATCGACTGGTCAACTCCCGAAGGCGCAATCGATTGTGCTGAAACCACCGATCAGGATCCCGAGATCCGCCGTATCAACGACGCCGTCGGAGTTGATGTCACCAAGGCCCGACATACCGAACGCGGCGATGAGGATCCCCAGATCGGCGGTGTCCACCATGCCGTCGCCGTTGAGATCCTCAGGGCACAGGCTCTTCACCACGTACACCCGCGCCGAGCCGGAGTTTGATCCGTTGTCGTCGTCGAGACGGATGCCGCTGGTGACGATGTCGCCGGTGATCGCGATCCCTTCGGCGAAGTGATCACCCGACATCGGGTCCGGCGAGACGACCTTGGTGAGCAGCCCCCAGTTGTCGGCGCCCCCGATGTCGCGCCCAAACACATACGCCGCGCCGGCGTTGTTCCCATCGGTGTTGTCCTGGTAGGTGCCGACGAGCAGGAGATCCCCGTCCATCTTCACCTCGCGGCCGAAGAACAGGTCCGTGTGACCGATCGGTGGCAGGATTTTTTTGTGGAATCCCCAGTTGTCCGCGCCGCCGCTATCGCGCGCGTAGAGGTAGACGGCGCCGGAGCGGCTGGCCAGGTCGTCATCGCCCTGGGCGCCGCACGCGGCGAATTCGCCGGCGACGTCAACGCTGAGCCCGAAGGTGTCCTGCGCCTCACCGTCCGGGGCGAGCAGTTTCTTCGTGAACCCCCAGTTGTTCAAGCCCCCAGCGTCTTTGGTAAAGATGTACGCGGCGCCGGAACTTGAGCCGAATGTCGGGTCTCCTCGGTCGCTGACAATCGCGACATCGCCGCTGATGCCGACGGATTCCGCGTACACATTGAAGACCGGAGCCGGCGGGAGCAGCGTCGCGATCGCCCCCCAGTTGTGCGATCCGCCCTCGTTGCGCTGGTGGATGAACGCGTGCCCGTTGCCCGGCTGGCCGGCGATCAGCAGGTCGTTCTCGAGATCGACGCCGTCGCCGAACCGGCTGTTGAGTTGCGGGCTCGGCGAATAGATTTTCTTGACGAACCCCCAAGGCGCCATGACGCTCGGGGTCTCGATGAACATGTACACCGCGCCGGTCTGGTTGCCGTTGTCCGGATCGACTGGTGTTCCTGCCGCGAGCAGGCTGGTCGCCGGACCGAACCCGCCGGACATCGCCAGGCGCTGCCCGAAGAATCGGTTCGCCGTCGCGTCCGGCGCGAGGATCTTCTGCTGGAAACTCCAGGTCCCGCTCACGCCTGCTTTGTACATGTATATGGCGCCGCTCTGGACGCCGGCGTCGGCGTCCCTTGGCGAGCCGACGGCGATACGCGACAGCGCCGAGGCGACCTCCGAACCGTACTCATCGTTGGTAACGCCATCGAAGGCGAGCAGCTGCTGGACGTGCTGCACCGGCTGCGCGCACGCCGCGCTTGCGAGCGCGCCAAACACGACCGCCAAAGCCCAGAGCCTGATGATCCCGCGGTTGTCCGTCGCTGGCATTGAAATCCCCTTCCGATCCCGAGTGATCATCCGAGATCGAGATACTCTAATTCGCCGCCGCTTGAAAAACACGCATTATCCATGCAGATTCGGAGATGCCGCCGCCGTGGTCAACTCCCGAAGGCGCAGTCGGTCGCTCCGAACCCGCCGATCAGGGCGCCCAGGTCCGCGGTGTCGATGACGCCGTCGAGGTTGAGATCACCCGGTCCCGATCCGCCGAAGGATCCGATGAGCGTCCCGAGGTCAGCGGTGTCGACGACGCCGTCGCCATTGATGTCCGCGGGGCAGATGCTGTTGATGCGGAAGATGTGGGCCGAGCCGGAGAATCCGCCATCGTCATCATCGCTCCAGGCGCCGGCGATGAAGGTGTCGTTCACGAGATCAACGTCGTACCCGAGCAGATCGAAGTGCTCGGCGTCCGGCGCCTGCACCTTCGTCAGCACGCCCCAGTTGTCTGCGCCGCCGATGTCGCGCCCGTACACGTACACCGCGCCGGGTGAAGCTCCCGGCGCGCCGTCTTGTGCGACCCCGACCGCGAGGATGTCGTCGTCCAGCGCGAGGCTGCGACCGAAGCTGTCTCCGAGGTTGTCCGTGTCGACATTGACGAGTTTCTTGACGAGCCCGTAGTTCCCAGCGCCGCCCTGGTTCCTGTGGAAGAGGTAGACCGCACCGAATCCTCCGGAGACGTCCAGATGGTTGGTCGCACCGACGACGACCATCCCGTTCTGGACGGCGACCGCGCCGCCGAAGAAATCACTCGACCCACCGTCGGGGGCAACGATCTTTTTCGCAAGCTTCCAGGTCCCCGTGCGAGAGCCGGGCGCCTCGGGTGGCCCTGCGGGCAACTCCTCGTAGACGTACACCGCGCCGGAGTTCGGCGCGACCGCGTTCTCCTGGAAGGCGCCGACCACCGCTGTGCCGTTGTGCACCGCGACGGCGTGCCCAAAGAACGAGCTATCTTCGGGGATCGGGGCCACGAGCTTCTTTGATTGCCCCCAGTTGTTTGCGCCCCCGGTGTTCTCCTGGAAGATGTACGCCGCGCCCTGGCTATTGGATTTCAGCCTCGCGCCCATGATCACGATGCCGTTGTCCATGTCTACGGCCCATCCGAGATTGTCATGGGCAACGCCATCGGAGGCAACCAGTTTCTTCCGCAGGCCCCAGGCGCCGATTCCGCCGAGGTTCCGCTCGTAGAGGTACCCCGCGCCGGAGGAGGTCCCGTTGTCGTCGTCGCCCCACACACCGGCGACGCTGTGGTTGGCGGACATCCCGACGCTGTGGCCCATCCGATCGGCGCTGCCCGGAGCCAGTTCATTTCGTTTGACTGCGAATCCCCAGTTGTCCACGCCACCCAGGTTGCCTCCGAAGAAGTACGACGCACCGGATGCGAATATGCCGCCCTCGGCACGCTCAGGCGCCCCGATGAAGCACTCAACGCTATTGAGCGCGACGCTGCGGCCGAACTGGTTCGACGCCGCGGCGTCTGGCGCTGTGATTTTCTTGATGTGGTCGATGGTGCCGGCGTGTGCGGGCAGCATGACCAGCAGTGGCGCCAACGCGAGTCCGACATACCAACGTCGCGCGGTGACAGAATCTGAGCATCGAATCATCCTGGGCGCCCCTCCACTGATGTGTGATGTGATCAAAATGATCGACAATTCTGGGACCAGTCTATACGAATCCGGCTTGTTCAGATCAAAAAACCCATGGGAATGGGGAGGAGTCGTTCGCGTGGATTCCGACAGCCTGTGCCCGTTCATGGTTATTCAGGGATCAGGCGAGCATCCAGATTGACCAAAGACCGCGATGAGCGATCCAAGGTCCGCGGTGTCAACAATCCCGTCACCGTTCAGATCCTGGACAGTGTTGCTTGTCCCGAAGTTGGCGATGAGGCTCCCGAGATCGGCCATGTCCACGACGCCGTCGCTGTTGATGTCAACAGGGCAGTCCGATGCGCACGAACCGTTGGGTGCGCCGGGTGTCGATGGGTCGTGCATCATCCATGCGTCGTCGCCGTCGCACGACCGCCCCTCGCTGATGTCGGTGGTTTGCGCGCCGAACGTATAGCCGTCGGCCATCCCGTTGCCGAGCGCCAGCGGCGCAAAGAGACCGACCTGCTCGCCGCTCTTGCTCAGCTTGAAGTTCGTGTGCAGCGGCCCCTGATCCGTGTCGTTGTCGGCCAAGAACAGGAGGTAGCCACCGGCGGGGATCGTGACGCCATCCGCAATCTCGAATTGCGTCGGGTCGTCCATGTCATCGGTGAGGAAATACCCGCCGAGATCGATATCGGTGCTGCTGGTGTTGTGGAGTTCGAGCCAATCGGGGAATTCGCCAGCGGCGTCCGGATCCTCGATGGTGGTGTCGTTGTCGGCCATGAACTCGTTGATCACGATCGGGGAGTGGAAGAGCGAAGCGCGGATCTGATAACCGAAGGGTTGATGCTCCGCGTAGATCGGCTCGAATCGCTTGGCGCCGAGGAATCCCTTCACGCCGAAGTGGTTTCCGGCCGCTTCGATGTAATACTCGACCTCGACACCCGGCGGGTACGCCCGGATCGTAGCGCCGTACACACGATCTCCGGCGGGGCCGTCCTGATGGGCGCCGTCATCGAACATCGGCGTCACGTCGTAGCTGCCGCGATCTCTGCTGTAGAGGAGGACATGCCGGATTTGCTCGCCGGATCCCGATGACACCCTCGCGGTAACCGAGACGGTTTCTTCATCGGTGGGGATCTCGGGTGAGTTCGCAACACCGGTGATCAACGGCGCGCCCCGATTCAGGAGGACGTGGTTGTTGAGGTAACTCTTCCGCGTCTGAATATCGTGCGCCAGCTTGATGTGGCTGTTGGTGTAATCCAGATGATCAAAGAGTTCGTTTTCATGCTCGGTCGTGATGATCGGGTCCGTCCAGGCGCGGTGTCGGATGACATCCTGCTCGATCTCGCTCCAATCGAGCCGTGACGCGATCGTCCGGAGGTGCGCCAGGTAACGGCCGGTGATCTCATCGTTCCCCAGGATCCCGCGCGAGGTCATCGGCGAGTTCGCCGGGTCGTTGTCCCAGAAGATGCTCGCGTCCGGCGAGTCGTTGAACGCCAGATCCCAGTCCCATGGGAGGATGTGCAATTGATCGTTGTGCGTGTCCTGGTAGAGATAGTAGTTGCGACCCCGCGGAGCGAAGGCGCTCAGGTCGTCCCAGTTCAGCAGCACCTTTCCCGCGGCGGCTTGCCAGCACAACCGATCGACACTGAAGGCCCGATCGAGCATGCCGATCGAATCATTGTTCAACAGATAGCAGGCGTTGATCAGATCCAGGTATTCGGAATCCGGGTCGCCTCCACTGACGGTGTATCTGTCCCTGGAGACACCATTCCCGTTGTACTCGTTCGGGTCCGGCCCGCGGTAGAGCATCGATCCGACCACGGCTTTGTACCGGTGCCCGTCATCGAGGGGGAAATGCTTGCGGAAGAACCGCTTGTTCACACGCTCGACACTGGTGTAAACGCCCAGTTCTTCCATGTTGCCAGCCGTTCCCGACCGCACGTACACCAGGTTCGCTCGCGGCGATGCCATGAACTCGTTCATGATCTTGTACGCGATGACCTCCCTGATTTTGGTTGGATCGATGATGCCGTTGTTCAGCGTTAGCTTGTCGAAGCCGTACAGATCCTGGCTCTCGACGAACGCGTCCATGGTGACCTTGTACGGCTTCTTCATCCCCAGTGCGTGCGAGTAGGACGAGTTGCCCTTGTACTGGACGCCGACATCCGGGTACGTCGTCCCGGTGGTGTCGTCCGGGCTGTCGTAAATGATCAGATCGGCGCGCACATAGTGCGTCTCGCCGGTGGCTCGCTCGATCTCGTAATTGTTCTTCAACACCTCGTGCCAGTCCGGGTCATCGAAGACCAGCTCGAACGTCCGGTACACCGTGTCGTCGTACAGATCGGGTTGCGGGCCAGCGGTCGCGTTCAGGCTCGTCATCATCGCCAGCAGAGCGATGCTCCGGCCGAACACACACAGCGCCAGATTGAAGCGGCGCCCGCACGATCTGTTCGAGCATGCGATCGACCGATTCTCGTTGAATATCTCGCATGAAACCATGGCGTGCGTCCTGTATGCAGCGGCAGCTCTTCGCTGTTGCTTCCGGCGCTCCTCTTTGGTTGTGCTCATCCTGACCGAAAGCTCTGTGTCCAGTCTATCCGAGACCGGCTTGAGTTCGGTAAAAAAAACCATCCGAATGGGCGTCGCCGAGTCCGCGCTTTGACACCGTCCAAGTAAAACGACGACAACGAACAGGCTCAAAGTCGGTGTGGTCATCGACGACCACGGACTCCATCCGGCCCCCGCACGACTCCCCGGCCATGCGAGACTCATTCGAGAGAGGTCCATCGGACGACGACTGTTCCCGCTCGCTCCCTTGCGGTGAACGCCCGGCAACGTGTCAGGATCGATCCCAGTGCAGACAGTGCTACGAGAAAATACGAACTTTGATATGCAAGAGAAGCAGGGATCCGCGGTCCACCGGCCTATACTCGGGGCTTCCCTGGCGGGTGGGCCGTCCGGGGCGTTCAACACGACGATTAGGGGCATTAACGATGATCGCATTGGTCACCGGGCAAGTGGGGATTGACAAGAAACCGTTTCTCGAGGCCGTCGAGCGTTATGCCGGCGAGCGAGGAGAATCGATCGGGTCGTTCCACGTCGGATCGATGATGTACAAGGAAGCCCCGGACATCACCAAGGGGCGCATCCTTGGGTTGCCCTGGTCGAGGCTGACTTCGCTCCGCCGCGCGGTCTTCAAGGATATCATCCGCCACGCCGGCGAAACGCCCCACGCGGTCATCAACACCCACGCGACCTTCCGCTGGCGCCACGGGCTGTTCAGCGCGATCGACTTTGACCAGATCAAGGAATTGAACCCGGATCTGTTCATCTGTGTCGTTGACAACATCGAGGTCGTGCACCACCGCCTGCACAAAGAGCACGAGATCGACGCGACGCTCAAGGACTGCATGGTCTGGCGCGAGGAAGAGATCCTCGTCACCGAGCTGCTCGCGACCGCGATGGGCAAGCCGTTCTACATCTTCAGCCGGGGCCGACTGCAGGACAACCTCCGCACCATGCAGCGGCTGATCACCCGCCCTGACATGCGCAAGGTGTACCCCAGCTTCCCGATGAGCCACGTCATGGACATGCCCGACGTGCTTGCGGAGATCGACGGTTTCCGCGCCGAGCTTGCAGAGCACTTCGTGACATTCGATCCGGGTGATGTCGATGAGAAGATCCTCCTCGACACCGCGATCGCCAACGCTCGCGAGGGGATCGACTTTGTTGAGATCGACCTCCCGGCGGATCTTGCAGGGTCGGAGCGTGAGCGGGTTTCCGTAAGGCAGGTCCTCGATATCGCCGGCGATATCGATGGTCAGATCTACATGCGCGACTTCAAGCTCATCGATCAGGCCGACATGATCGTCAGCCTCGTCCCGGAACTCCCCGGCGGGAACCCAGGGCTCTCCAGCGGTGTTGAGCGTGAATTGCAGCACGCTTGGGAGCACACCAAAGAGGTGTACGTCGTCTGGAAGCCCAAAAAAGCGCCGTCCCCGTTTATCACGGAGACGGCGACAAAGATCTTCTACTCCGTCGAGGAGGCTCTGGCCTACTTCGAGGAAAAGGGGATGTTCAAGAGCAAGAGCCTTTTCGACGCATAACAGGCTCGGCGTCCGCCGAACTTTAGATCAGCGATCCACCGATTTCGGCTTCGGGCGTGTCACGCACTCGGGGCCCTCACCGAACGGCGGCGCCGGGACGGTGTAGGCGTTGTTGATGACCGGCATGTTCGAGGCTCTGCCGTTGCTGTCGGTGGGCGTGTTCTCCAACGCGATGAGCGTGTCGTCGCCCCGGACGGTGCAGCCGAAGCTGGTGTATTTGCCGTCGAGGAACTGCGTCCCTTGCCGGCTCAGGCACAGGAAGACCTGCGACCCGTTGGTGTCGGGAGCCGCCGTGCGGGCCATCGAGACGACCCCGAAATCATGCGGAAGGGTGGAAGGTTCGAGGTCGATCATGACACCGGGGCCACCGTTGCCGAATCCGGTCGGATCGCCGAACTGGATCACGAACGGATGCCCGTTGCCCGCGTTCTTGACGATGCGATGCACCTTGATGTCGGTGTAAAAGCCACCTTCGACGAGATCCATGATGTGCTGGCAGGTGTTGGGCGCCATGTCGGGGCGCAGCGCCAACTCGACCTCGCCTGCGGTCGTCTCGAAGACGATGTGCCGATCGGCGTAGGCTCGGATGCCCGAGTACGTCCTGTTTGAGTTGGGGGAGAACTGAATCCCCTGCCCTTGCTGAGCCGCGGTCTTTGTCGCGGTTCTCGGTGAGAGCATCGGGACCAGCACGACCGGCGAGCCGACCTTGATATCCCCAACGACGAGCTGCGCATCGAGCGTGATCGGCGTCGGGGCGCTCCATAGCAGCGGGAACAACCCGGCAAGGTCGACGCCCCCTCGCGCCGCTGCGGCGCGGTTGGTTTCCAAACCGGTGCTGGGATCGAAGAGCACGATCTCAATAGCGCCGCCGGTCTCCGGAGGTGTGGCGATTGTCATCGGGATGGATCGGTTGACCCCGTAGTATTCACGATCGGGGGTCAGCTGTGCGAGCGCGGGTGTGGCAAGCAGCGCTGCGCCAACCAGCGCAGGGAGGATTATTTTTAATCGGATACGCATGAACAGGCTCCAGAAGCGGGATGGAGAATCAGTGTGCCCTGGCAATGCGGCGATACGCACGAGGGTCAAACAGGGTTTCGTTTATAGGTATAGCAACAACGAAATCGACAGGTTTCATCGATTCTTGATCAGGTCGAACAGATCTGGGAGTTGATCAGCGGCCCATCCGGCCCATTCGGCCGATTTGATCCGGGGGCTGGATCTCTTTTTCACCGGCTCCATCCGAGTTGTCCGTGCCGCCAGGGTTCGAAAGCTGGCCGGGAGTGGGACCACCGTTGTCGAGGATCTGCCATACGGTTGCGGCGCCGTAGTCGCCACCGAACTCGCCCTGATCGGTCACCGCGAGCAACGAGAGCAGATCGCCGTTGGTATCGCTGTACCAGGTCACGCTGATATCAGCAGCGAGCGAGTTGTGCCCAACAATGTGATTGTAATCAGAAGCAGTGCGCAGCCCATCGGTGGAGAGCACGGTTTGGCTATCCATCGTAACGATGTCCAAAGCAGCGCCAGCGAGGGGTCGGTAGTTGTAGTTGCCAACGATCTCGCTGCCGAGATCGGTCCATGCGTCTTCGTAGTGATCGTGCGCGTGGTTGCCCTTGTGGCTGGGGCAGTAGAAGACACCCTCTGCGGTGATGTGCCCGTCGGGGATCAGCCAGCCAAGGCCCTCCCAGTTCGCAGCGATGTCGCTGCCGAGATGCAGTTGCATCATCTCTTCAGGGCTCTGTCGGAAGTCGTTCCTACCGCCATACACGCTTTCGGGGATCAGGTTGCGGTTGTCCTCGGCAAACATGGTGATGCCGAGACCGATCTGCTTGAGGTTGGATTGGCAGATCACCCGACGTGCGCTCTCGCGCACCTTGGCCACACTC
>JAJDDA010000068.1 GCA_029260535.1 Phycisphaerales bacterium
GCGTCCTTGTTGTATTCCTCCATGATGGAGGCGATGAGGATACGGTCGGGGTACTTGTCCTTGAGCATCCGAAACTCGTCGAGCCAGAGATCGAATTCACGATCGCTGATGAGTTCGATGTTCTGCCAGCCGTAGATCTCGCGGGATTCTTTGGCGCGGAGGCGCGCGTAGCGCGGCGCGACGTTGATGACCTTGGAGGCGTCGAGTGAGATGGTCTTGGCGACGACGCCGCCCCAGCCCTCGTCGAAGGCCTTGCCGATGACGTTGGCGTTGGTGCCCGGGGGCCCCGAACCGATCACGAAGGGGTTGGGGAGGGTCATCCCGTCAACTTGCACGGTCAGGTCGGCCACGGCGTGTCTCCTGCTGGATCCATCAAAGGGGGAAACGAACAGTGTAACACAGCCAACGCCTCAGGCGCCGGTTTTCGTTGGGAGCAGGTCACCGAGCAGCGCGAGGGCTCGGCGGACCTCCGGGATCCCGCCCGGCGCCAACGCCCAGATCAACGCATAAACAGCAGTAAATACACCCGCTTCGATCAGCACGCTCGGCACATCACCGAGCGTTGGCGGGAGGTTGCTGCTGACCAGCCATGCGATCCCGATCGCGCCGATCGAGGCGATTGCCGGTCGCCAGATTGCGGAGATGAGCGTCGCGATGGTGATGCCGGTGCCTTTGTAGCAGTAGGGGTACTCGGCGATCCGCGTGAGGATGAGCGTTGCGCTCAGCGCGGTTGCGATCCCGGCGGCGCCCCAGTTGGACCCGATCAGCAGCGCGATGATCGCGATGATCGTTGATCCGATTCCCCAGCGGAACTGCTTGTCGGCGCGCCCTGAGGTGACGTACACCCACATGACCGAAGCATCGAGCGCGGTGGCGAGCCCTGCCGGCGAGAGGATGCGGAAGAGCGGGATAGAGGCGTCCCATTGATCACCGAGCGCGATCGGGATGACATGATTCGCGCTGACGAGGAACCAACCTAAGCCTGGGAACGCCGCCGACGCGAGCATCAGCAAGCCCCGCCGGTAGTAACTGCAGTAGCGCGGTGTATCGTCAACGATCCGGCTCAACGAAGCGACCGCGACGCCGTGGATCGGGAGGGTAAGCTGCTGGATCGGGAGGATCAGCAGGTTGTACGCCTTGGAGTAGAACCCGAGGGTCTCGGCGCCGCCCTTCCAGAAGACGAGCGCCTTGTCGAGCGAATGGATGAAGATGCGGAGCGAGTTGGAGGTGGTCAGGTGCACGCCGAAGAGGAGCATCCTGCCCGATCCGGTCCCGCGCGTTGGCAATGACGGGATCCACCCGAGCGCGACCCAGATCCCGAGCATGATTCCCGCCGAGAGCGTCAGCTGGAAGATCACCAGCGCCCAGACGCCAAAGCCGAGCAATCCCGCGATGATCGCAAGGGCAGCAGCAAGCAACGAGGCGACGATCTCCGCGATCGCCAGCGCACGGAAGCGCATCCGCCGGCGCAGCAGCGCCTGGTGCTGGATGGTGAGCCCGCTGAGCAGCGCCATGATCGAGAGCGTCGCCATGACCGGGACGAAGCGTGGGTCTTCGACATAGACCCCGATCCCGAAGGCCGTCCCCGCGAGCAGCACCGAGAGCCCGAACCCGATCAGGATCGACCACCAGACGAGGTTGCTGACCTGCTGGTGCGTGATGATCGGCCGCTGGACGGTGGCGTCGGCGAGTCCCAGGTCCCTGAAGAGGTACCCGATGCTGACGAAGGCCATCGCGAACGCGACGATGCCGAAATCAGCCGGGGTGAGGATCCGTGCGAGCGTGACCGTGGTGATCGCCATCGAGGCGAACTTCGCGCCCTGTGCGATCAGCGAGAGCGTCCCGCCGCGAACGGACTGGGCGCGTAGTTCATTGCCCGATTCGATCGGGCTGAAGAGATCGTGTTGTGGTGTTGGTGCGTCGTTCAAGCGGATCGTCCGGGAGCGGTCAGCATGCTATCGACCGCTTCCGACCGGGGGCATCATTGAACGTAGTTCTGGGGGATCAGTCCCCGTCCGCCGGGGTTGCTTCCGTGAGGTACAGCGGGAGGTATCGGTAGTAGACCTCGAGGCTCAGGGCGCAGATCGCGGTCTGGTACACCCGGCCTCCGACGCGCGACCACTGGTCCGCGGGGTCCCAACTCCCCATAGCCGGCCCGGCGTCCCGCTGGGCATCGACCAATTCATCGGCGAGGGCGTCGTTCCACGCCTCCCATTCGGCGCCCTGATGCTGAAAGAGCGCGAGCGTCGCGTAATACCAGCCGTAAGTGTTGGCGGCGTCTTCCCAGTTCGGCGCGTGACGACCGATGAACGCGGCGGACTGCGCCATCCGGGGAGTCTCGCGCTCGGCGCCCAGCAGGTGCTGGATGAACATCCCTTCCGCGGTCATCGAGAGCGTCGGCGCTTTGTGGCGCTGGTAGGCGTACAGCCCCGGCGAACCACTGCGGCTGACTCCGTCGAGCCAGGCTTTCGAGCCATCGAGCGTTCGCTGGGGAACATGCAGGCCGACCTTCTTCGCGCTGATCATCGCCATCACCTGCCACCCCAGCACGGACGTATCGCCGGACATCCCAGGTTCGTACCGCCACCCTCGATCGCTCGGGTTCTGGGCGCTGACGATGAACTCGATCGCGCGCTGCGCTGGCTCGCGCAGGCGCTCGTCACCGGTCATGCCGTACGCCTCGCACAGCGCGATCGTCGCGATGCCCTGGCTGTACATGGTTTCACCGGCGCGGATATCACCGGAGCGCGAGAGCCTCGTGAGCAGCCAGCGCAGGCCGTTCTCGACGTTCTCGCGGTAGGGGCCCTCCTCGGTGTGCGTCTGGTCAGCGCCGAGGAAGACGAGCAGCGCTAGCCCTGTCACCGCGACATCGCATTCAACGCGGGATCGGCCGCTCTGTGAGCCGGTGGGATCGAAGCCGTCGCTGTCCCACCTGCCGTCCCTGGATTGGTGCCTCGCGAGCCAGTCCATCGCCATCGCGACGGCTTCTTCGGTTTCTTCCGATCCGCCCATCGCTTCGACGACATCCTCCCGCACCGCTTCATCCCGCTGCGTGAAGGCATCAACCGGGGGAGCGGTCTCGATCGGAATTGAGAGATCGGTGAGGTCGGGCATGAACGCCGGTGCCTCGATGGGGGTGTTCAGGCTGAGCGAAGGCGTCTCGATACTGGTCCATTCGGTGTTCATCTCGAGCAACTCGTCGATCGATCCCATCGGATCGCTCGGGGTGATCAACCCGGAATCGAGCGAGAGCGAAGGCACATCGATCTCGGCGCTGAACGTTGGTGTGTCGAGAGACGGCATGCGTGAAAGAGGATCTGCCGACGCGATCTGGATCTCCTGCAGCTCAGCATCACCCTCTGCGATGGCCTCGGTGTCGATAGCCGCTTCCGGGAGATCGATGCCCGACATCATGGCGCGAGGGAGCGCGTCCGGGATTGAGTGCGACTCCGCGATCACCGGCGCCGAGATCCCGGCGTCGGGCATCGGCGATGAATCCGGGTAGATCAGCGAGCGCGCAACATCATTCTCGTTGCTGCTGATCGTCGGATCGAGTCTGGGCAGGACCATCGGGGCGCTGGTCGGCGCTGCAAGGGTGACAACCTGCTGCGTGTTCGCTGGCGCAGGCGCAGCGGCGACCTGAATCTCTCGCGGAGCCTCGTCCGTCGTCGCGGGCTCGTGCCGATCAGGGAGACTCAGTTCATTGGATGCGATCGGTTGCTGCAGCGCCGGCGTGCTCACCGAGGCTCGATCCAACGCAACCGAGTCCATCGCGATCTCGGGTGACGCGAGCGGATCTGTAGTGAACACCGATGTGCCCGCGCTCGATCGGCTGGGCTCGAGCAGGTCGCTCAGGGATAGGCTGCTCGGTTCGGAATCAATCGCGACCGCGTCGACCGCGTGAACGGCCTGGCTGGATCGGGGCGCGTCTGACGCTCGCGGGGTGAGCTCTCGTTCGGCTTCGAGCGTTGCCCCCTCTATTTCAGGCTGCGCCAGATCTGATGACGCGATCGTCTGCTCGGCAAGCGATGGTGTATTGATCGGCTTGGGCGCTTCCGGTGTGAACTCGGGCAGCGGCGTGGATTCCATGGGCTGCGATCCGACCTCGATTGGAGTCGCGTCGGCGGTGACGGTGATCGGCATCGTCAATTGCTGCGCCGGCGCCGGTTGGGGCGCTTCGATGGTGAGCGCGGTCGGGTTGATCCGATCGATCGACGGCGCCTCGATGTGCATTGGGACCGAGGTGGACATCAGCTGCGAGCTGATCCCGGAGGACGCATCACCGGCGGACGTGGTGAGCGCGACCTTTGTGGCGCCGGACCCCCTGAGGCTCTCGCCGACCGAAGCCGCGACATGCCAGACAGTCAGCGCCAGCATGAGCAGCGCGTGGACCAGCAGGGACAGGAGCACGCACTGCGCGAAGAGCCCCAGCTTCTTCATCCGCCCTGACCAGTCTGAGGCCATCAGACGGCGCAGCAGGAAGAGCAGCAGGAGCAGCGCGAGGAGGCACATCAGCAGCCACAGCAGCCACCACAACCAATCGAGTGATGCCTCGGTGGTGGCTCGCTCGAGATAAACCTCTCGTGCGGTCGAAGTGAAGATCCGGTAGACGCCGGCGGCGATCGCGGTATCCGATCCGTCATTCTGGAGCGGTCGGTCGGTGCTGAACGCGAGCTCATGCCCGCCCATCGCAAGCCCCGGGTCGAGTTCGTTCCAGGGGGTGTTGATCTGATCACCGAGCGGCTCGGGTTTGCCGAACCCGCCATCGGTCAGCAGCCTGACGCGCCACAGGTCAAACCCGCCGGCGCCGCCGCTGCGGTTCGAGGTGAAGTAGAGGAAGTCACCGAACGGAGCGATCGCCGGGGCGCCATCGTTGCTGTCGGAGTTGATCGAACGCAACGGCTCCGCATCGGTGAACACACCGTCGATCATCGGCGCTGCGAACAGGTCGAAGCCGTTGCGGTCGATGTTCTCGCGGAGTGTCGCCGACCACGCGGGTGACGAGGCAGCGGGGGGTGAATCGGGGCGTGGTCGGTTCGACGCGAAGAACAGCCGATCGCTGCCCGGGGTGAGCGCGGGGCTGTACTCATCGAAGGCGCTGTTGATCGAGGGCCCCAGGTTCGTTGGCTCTCCCCACACGTTGCCATTGGCCTCTGTACTGGTTCGTCGAATCACCCAGATGTCAAAGCCGCCGTAACCGCCCTCGCGGTCGCTGGCGAAGTAGAGCGCGTTGTCGTCCTGCGTCGGCTCCGGGCCGAGGTCGTTGAACCCGGGATCGGAGATCCCGAATTGAACAGGCTCGGACCAACCCGACGGTGTCCGCTCCATCGTCCAGATGGTTGAGGGTGTACCGAGCGATTCGGGTCGCCCCATCGCGAAGAACATGGTTGAGCCGTCCCAGTTCAACCTGGGTTCGTAGCAGTCGAGGCTGTCCTTATCATCGAGCGAAATCGAAACAGGTGGGTTCCACAGGATGTCGCGGGGAACCGTGCTGCTCGCCGGCGCCTGGATCGAGGCGCCGTCGCTCCAGACCGCGTCACCCCAGACGCCGGAGGTCCACAGCACCGCGGCGACAAAGCAGACCGACACCACCGCGATCATTGAGACCAGTGAGAACCGGAGTTTGGATCGGTTGCTTTCCATGCGTGTTTATCGTGCGACCACCGTGTCGAGGAACGGCTCTGGAACACCGGCGCCCTTGCAGATGTCCAGCGCAACAACGATGTGCGCGTACTCGGCGTGCCGATCGCCTCGGATCGTGACTTTCTGATCTGGATTGCCTTCGACGGCGCTGGTGATCATGTCACGCAGCGCATCGGGGGTGACCGCAGCGCCGTTGACCACCAGAGCGCCACCGCTGTCGACGTTGATCACGATCTCGCGGAACCCGGCGGTGATCGGGACCGCTGCGGACGCCTCGGGCAGCGCGATGCTCATCTCACGCTCGGCCTGCTGGAATGTGGTTGCCACGAGGAAGAACGTGAGCAGCAGGAAGACGGTGTCGATCATCGGCGTCAGCTCGATCGAGACCCCCGAGTCCTGTTGTGTGGAGCGGATCATCATTGCTTGTCGCTCCAGTTACGCGGTTGCCGGCGCGCCGGTGAGGACCGGCGCGGCATGGTTGTTGTCTGCTGGTTGCGTGAGAACCGGCGAGGATGGAGCGTGCGTGATCGGGTCAGTCGACGCGTGCTTGTGCACGAAATCGATAGTCATGCGGTCGATCTCGACGACGCGCGATTCGATCTTCGCCGCGATCCAGTGGTGGGCGAGCATCGCGGGGATCGCGACGAGCAGCCCCGCCGCGGTGGTGATCATCGCCTCGTAGATGCCGCCGGCGAGCAGCTCGGTGTTGCCCATCGCGTCACCCGATGAGGCGACGGTCTGGAAGGCCTGGATCATCCCGAAGATCGTTCCGAGGAGTCCCATCAACGGTGTCACCGATGCAATGACCGCCATCGTCCGGAGCCGAACCCGCAGGCGCATCGCGGCGCGCTCGCCGGCTTCCTGAATCCGCCGTTCGACGGTGTCGGTGTTCTCGCGCAGGCTGCGGACGCCGGCCTCGAAGACCTGCGCAACGATGCTGCCCTCGTTGACGCAGTACTCGATCGCGTCCGCCTGGGATTCTGATCCCGAACCGAGCTTCGATTCGAGCCCGGTGATGAACGCCGGCGGGATCACGCTCCGTCTGGAGAGCCTGAGCACGCGCTCGATGAGCACCGCGAACCCGACGATCGAGCAGAGCCCGATCGGGATCATCATCGGGCCGCCCTTGAGCGCGAAATCCCAGAGGGTCATCACGACGGCCTGCGCCGATTCGGTCGGCGCCGCCGCGGTTGTTGAGGCCAGCAGGGCTGGATTGAAAATATGAATCATCGCCGTGTCTCCGGGGAATCAATCGATGCTGTTGGTGTCAATATCTGGTAGCTGCTCGCTGGTGAGCACCGGTTGGCCGGTGTCGCCCAGCCTGGCGCGGGCCATCTCGGTCCACTTCCCGCTCGTGTCGATCTCGATGACGCGTCGCCACTGCTGCGCCGCCTGCTCACGGTTGCCGATCGCGTCGAAGCATCGCCCTGCTTCGTACAGCGCGGCGGCACTCCATTGCGGTGATGAGAACAGGATGTCCACCTTGATGAACTCGCTCGTCGCTTCTTCGTGCCTCCCAAGCGCAAAGAGGCACTCGCCGATCTGGAACTGCGCCCTTGCCGCGGTTTCGGTGCTGCCTTGTGCTGCTTGTGTGTACGCGTCGATCGCGGATTCCGGATCACCCGAGGCTTCCTTCGCCCACCCGACGCCGAAGAGCGACTGCACGAGGCGATCGCTCGAAGCGAACCGGTCGATGTGCTGCTGGTACGCCGACTCGCTTACCGACCAGCGCTGCAACTCAGCCGCGCACGACCCGAGCCGCAGCAGCGATGGCTCAGCAATCGCAATATCTTCGGATCTGGAAGCGATCTCCAGGAACGGGATTGCTGTCGCCCAGAGGCCGAGTTGGTGGTTCGATTCGCCGCAGAGCAGCCGCGCCTGATCGAGCGTTCGGTCCTCTGGATCGGACCGATCCAGCACACGCGAGAAAGCGTCTGCGGCGTCACCGTATTCCCCGGCGCTGAAATGCAGGTTCCCCAGGCGCATCGCGGCATCGGCGATGATCGGGCTGCGCGCATCGGCTTGTTCGAGCACTTCCCGCAGGTGCGCTGACGCCCCATTGGCATCGCCGGTCTCGACGAGCAGTTCCGCCGCCTCGATCCTCGCGCTGCACGCGATCTCCTTGCTCGGCATCCCTTGGAGTAATTCTTCGTAGGCGGCCAGCGCGCCGTGGTGATCGTCCGTTCTGCGGTGCCGCCACGCGCGTTCGTACAAGAGGGCGGCGAGCAGCGAATCATCGATCGGGGACTGCGCGGATTGGAAGTTCTGGTCCGCTCGCTCGGCGGTCTGGTCGTCACCGGATCGGGATGCGGCGATGGACAACGCCGCCGCTGATTCGCCGGTTCGGTGAGGCGGGAGCAGCGATGCATCGATCGCACGGAGCGTTCGAGCCGCGGCGTTGTTGTCACCGGATTGCAGCTGCAGACGACCGAGGTCGAGCGAAGCGATTGCTCTGATTGTGTTGTCGGAAGTCGTTTCGATCACGGACCGCAGGTGTTCCTGCGCCGCCTTCGAATCCCCGTTACGCATTGATATCGAGGCGAGGCGCAACCCGGCGGTGGTTGCGATCTCGGTATCCCGACCGTGCTTCATCGCGTCCGCCCAGTCCGATTCGGCTCCCTCGCGATCGCCGGTTGCCGCCCTGGCTTCGCCTCGTTCGAGGTAAGCCCTTGCGAGCAATGCTTGATCCACACCAAACCCCATCGATTGGGTGAGCGAATCCAGTGCTTGCGCATGCTGGCCTGATCGGCTGAGGGCGATCCCGAGTTTCAGGTGGGTCGACGCTTGACTCCCTGATGAATCCGTCGCGAGGTACGCGCGGTGCGAGGCGGTCGCGGCCTGCCAGTCTTCCCGCGCCATCGCGAGATCACCAAGCGTGCGGAGCCCCGGCGCGAATGCCGGTGGTGTCGCATTCCCTCTGGTGACCGCACGGAGCAGTGTCTCGGCGGTTTCGTTCTCGCCGAGTTGTGCGGAGATCATCCCGAGCCTGTACATCGCGGTCCGTGTGGATTCGCTCCCCGGGTCTGTGTCGATGCACCGCTTGAAAGCGGCCTTGGCGCCCGGCAGATCGTTCTCGAGATAGAGATTCTCCGCGAGCAGCAGCCTCGCTCGGGGCGCGAGCGGGCTGTCCTGAGTGGCTTCATCCCCGAGGATCTCCCGGCAACGCGCCGCGCTCCTTGAGTAGTTGGCCTGCGCGTGCTCGATGGACGCGAGTGCCAATTGAGCATGCGCATTAAGCGCCGGATCCTCGTGGTTCGCCTGTAAAAACTGCTCGAAGATGGTGGCGGCGCGTCCGGTTTGCCCCGCGCTGTTCAGCGAAACCCCTAATTCGTAGAGCATCACGGCGCTGGGATGCTCGATCGACAACAACCGGTCGGCGGCGCTGTCGTGTCGCCCAAGCCTGCTCTCGCACCTGGCGGCCCACCTCGCGACGAGTTCGTCATTGTCATCACAGCCGGAGAAGAACCGTAGCGCCTGCTCGTACTGCTCGTTCTCAAACGCGATCACACCACGCTGGATCAGGACACCTTCAGCCGAATAGTCGCTCTCGTGCTGGAGCTGCGCCAGGACGCGGTCCGCGTCATCGGATCTCCCCAGCATGGTCAGCGATTGCGAGAGCACCTGAAGGGCCTCGACTCGCAGTTGTGCCGGGCCCTGGTTGACAATGCGCGATGCGATCCTGCCAGCGCCCTCGGCGTCATCACCTGCGAGCAGGAGCCGGGCGACACACATCGAGGCGATCGGTTCGAGTTGCTCATCGCCGCCGTGCTCGACGACCCAGGATGCCCACTCCAGCGCGAGCGTGGGTTCCTGCTCACGCTCCGCAGAAAGCGCCGCGAAGCAGAGCCCCCTGGCGCCCGGCGCGCTGAACCCGCTGCGATCAATGATCGCAATGGTGGTGTCAATTGCGTGCCGATGCTCCTCCATGCGATGGAGTGATTCGATCAGTAGGGGGGCGCAGGTGGATAGCGACTGATCGTCGAGCGATTTGATGCTCGGTGCGATCCGGGACACCACAGCTTTAAATCGTCCGAGGGCGAACTCCGCGGTCGCGGCGACGACGCGTGACTCCGATGCGAAGCGGAAACCTGATTGATCGCCGAGCCCTCCGAGCGCTGCGATGGCCTCCTCATTCCTGCCGAGCCTGTGGAGCGCGACGCCCATGCCGTATCGTGCCGTTGGAGCGTCCGAATGCTGCGGCGATTGCTCAAGAAACTCCTGGTATTCTTTCACCGCGAGTTCATTCATCCCACGCGAGAGGAACCCGTTGCCGGCGAGGTAGGCCCTGCGCGCGTCATCGTGCTGCGCCATCGCGTTGGGTCCGAGCACTGAGATACCCATGAGTACGATCAGTGCGGCTGTTCGCAGGCTTCCGGTTGGACGCATGACAGGATCCTTTTCGGGCGATTGGTGGACGATGGGTGCGCAGACCGACCGCCGGCTGTGTCAGGATCGGGTCAATCCGGTTGTTTAGATGCGCCACCGCCACCCGTTCTGTCGCCGATTTCTCGGAAACAGAACAGGCGACGTGACGCTGGAGTGTGTGTTAGTGGGAATGCCCGAAGCGCCTAGTGAGTTCTTCATCCAGCCGTTCGGCGTGCTCTTCGAGCAGCTCCCGGAGCGATTCGGCGTGCTCGGTGGTCCAGTCGTTGAACTCGTCAACACGGTCTTCGAGCATCTCTTCAAGATCCTCGAGTTGCTCTTCGAGCGATTCGGCCAGCTCCTCGGCCTGCTCCTCGAGCTCATCGGCTTGGAGACCGAACCGTGACGCCTCGTGCGCCAGCGACTCGGCTTGTGTGACGACATGATCCACCTGGGTCTCGATGGCTTCGGCGAAGCGCATCAGCCGGCTCGCCTCACGCTGGGCGTGCTCGGCCTCGATCATCGCCTCGTACTGCTCCTCTTCTGACATCGACTCGACGTGGTCCAGAAGGGCCTCGATCTCTTCGAGCATGGAATCTGCATGCTCGCGTTGCTCGTCCGATTGTTGCTCGACTTCCTCGGCTTGCATCTCGATCGCCTTCGCCTGCTCCATGAGTGCCGCTTCCATCTCACGGAGGCGCTGGGCTTCCTCGAACATCCCGAGGACGCGCATCTCAACTTTCGCAGCCTCGTGCTCGAGCGGGTGACGCCCGTGACCTCGCAGAGCCTGCGATTCATCCCAATCCTTGCGAGGATTCATTTTCGACGAACCCGGGTCGATCATGATGAGGAATTCGCTGAACGCGCGATGCGTGTTCGCATCCCCGTGCAGCCGGATCGATTCATCGTTCGGGTTGATCAGCGTGGGGACGGAGTTGAGCGCCAGCAACGAAGTCAGGTCTTTGAGTTTGCCGCTGTTGGAGACCCGGTAGTCGAAGATTGTGTCGTACGGCGCCCGGAGGGCGACGAACGAACCGAACCGATGCTGCTGCTCAGCGTTCCCGTGGACGATGATCCCATTCTCGATGGGCTCGACCAGGATCGGGACATCCCCGCGCGACATCAGCTTGACCAGACCATCGAGCCGTTCGCCCTTGAGGTGGTACGTCACGGTCATCTCGTTGTTATCACCGACCAACGCCAGTGATGAGTAACCGGACTGACCGGAGACCATGGAATGGATCTTCCCGTTGATGACGCCAAGCGAAGACACGACCCGGTTTGATCGCAGGTCCGCATCGCACTCCGGCGCGTGGGACACCTCGGCTTGATCGCAATCGGACGCTTCCGGCGCCGGGGCGCGGTCGATCATGTATTGCTCGAACGTGCTCAGGTCCTCCGCGTGGTGCGGATGGTCCGGGGCGCTCGGGGCGGCCAACGGTTTATGAGGCTCAGGTGTATCGCACGCCCAACTCGGAGCCGAATACACGCCGCCCAGGACCAGCGATGCCGCTAGCGCCACACCAACGATCGAAGCCTTCGGGTTCATTCTTGTCGTCATCACCATCGTGATTCTCCTGGTAAAACACTTCGCTCCCGGTGACACGGCCCCAATCCCAACCGATGGAACTCCGCGGTCACCGGCACTGACATACTGCTTGGTTCTTAACAAGGCCCGCGCGTAGGACGCCCGCACACCGGGCATCAACGCGGTCACCCATAAATCACACGAGAGATCGGCCTCTTCCCGCACGCGACGGCGTGCCCACCACACGATGGGGTGCCACCAGTACAGCGTCCCGATAAGCAACTCCGCCCAGCGGACCCAGTGGTCTCTCCGGCGGATGTGCGCCAGTTCGTGCTGCACCACGGCGCGCCGGCCTGATTCATCGAGCTCCGACCAGAGCGTCCGAGGGAGGATGAGCGTCAGGCGCCGGCCGCACCAGACCATCGGGGAGACATGATCGGCGACCATGAGTGTTCGCGGCGCTCTTCGCAGTCCCATCTGTTCTGCTGCAGAGTCGATGAGCGACTGGACCGATGCCGGTGCTGGTGTCGCGTGCCGGATCAGCCGGGATGCGAGAAAGAGCCTGATGATCCCGGTCGCGAGAACGATTACGACACCGCCAAACCAGAGCCAGCCGGGGATCCTCGGGACCGCGCCAACCGCCGATCGGACGGTGTCGATCCCGGTTGTTGCCCAGGACTGCGCTCGATTGATCGATGCGTCGGCTACCAGCACCGTCGATCGCAGGAAGAGCTGCGCGGTCTCGAACTGCGTAGGTCTTGCTGCTTGTTCATTGAGAACTACAGTTGGCTCGGGATTGTCTTCGTTTACCGACGCGGTTCGAGCAGGCGGGATGACCGGCTTCGTGCTCGCGTGGATGGGATCGATCGGGAGTTGAACTTGAACAGGCTCGCGAGATGCGAGCGCACGGCGCTGCGCGATCTGTTCCCGAGTTTTCGTGGCAACCGCTCTCCGATGATCGAGCGTCTTGCTGAGCGGCTTGGGCTTTGCTTTGGGAACCGCGATCGGCTTCGTACGTGGTTCCGCTTTGACGAGCGGAAGCGCTTCGATAATCGGCGCCTGACCGAGTTCGGCAACGACGAGATCGGTCCGCGTCGCAGGGGTCGTCTGGAGCAGGGATCTGCTGAATTGCGGCAGCGTGGGGGGGATGATCAGGAAGACCAGCACGCCGAGCCAGAGCGTGTGCCGAGTCGCGGGCCGCATCGGGACGGCTTTGCACAGGACCGCGACAACGATGGCGATCGGGATCACCCCGATGGCGTTCTGAAGCAGCATGTTGGCGGCGTCCTGGAGCATGCTCATGCCTTGTTGTCCGGGTTATTCGGATCCGATTCCACCGCGAGTTTGTCGATCAGCTTCCGCATCTCGTCGATTTCATCCGAGGAGAACCGCTCGTTCCGGAGCAGGTGCAGGGCCATAGGCGCCGCTGATCCCCCGAACATCTGCTGCATCAACGATTTGACGCGCGAGCCGACAATCCGCTCCCTGGGGGCCTTGGCCTTGTAAATGTACGCCACGCCTGATTTATCGCTGGTGACGTACCCCTTGTTTTCGAGCCTGGTCAGGAAGGTCAGCACCGTGGTGTAGGCGACTTTCCGCCCGCGCCGGTGGAGGCCGTGCATGACATCGCGGACGGTCGCCGGCCCATCGTCCCAGAGGGTCGTCAGCGCTTCGAGCTCGGCTGCTCCAAGGTCTCCGGCAGGGATTGTTGCTTTTTTTCTGGTCATTGGGGGCGTACTCGACAGTCGCCTACTACAGGCGTCGGAGGCATGCTACTACTCGCGTCGTAGGTCGTCAAGAGGTTTTCGGGCTTTTTCGAAATCCAGATCCGAGGGGAAATCCCGGGGTTCCACCCGCCCGGTGTCATTTCTCCGTTGTTTTATACCGATGCTGCTTTGAATCTATGCGTGTATCTGCGCGAGCCTGCAGATCACTAAGCAGCCTTTTCAATGACAATGACAATGCAGGTACAGTGCTGTGTAAAAGTCTTGGGGCACCCCTATTTTTTTCGGCTTTTGCAACTGGTAGACTGTTTAATTGCATAATTTGATCAGTCCAAATCAAGCTATGTATTACAATTATGAACTAAACCATAACGTTGACCACTTTAAACCTATCAGATACCAAAATCACCGTGGAAAAGTAAGATGTCAATTTCTCTATTTTCGCGCTTTTACACCC